>NZ_JBHIRY010000016.1:0-127298 GCF_042138635.1 Paenibacillus medicaginis
AAGTGGCCAAACGCAGCAGACTGTAAATCTGTTCTCGTACGAGTTCGGTGGTTCGAATCCATCAGCCTCCACCAGTTTTTAAGAGCCATTAGCTCAGTCGGTAGAGCACCTGACTTTTAATCAGGGTGTCGAAGGTTCGAGTCCTTCATGGCTCATCTGAAAGTCATCAACTAGGGTTGATGGCTTTTTTTGCATATCTGGATATATTAGAAGAGTCGGTTTACTGAGGCATCATACAATCTGATCAATTTTCGGCCTACATTAATAATCTGAAGAGTGGTGATGATGTGAGATCTGCCGAGTCGATTCAGCAGCAGCTCCAGCAAATCTTGGGTACTCCCTTTGGCATAGTTTCCTTAACGGATAGTTTGGAGCCGGCGTTGTCAAACTTCTTCAAAAAGGACAAATCGGATAGCGGCTCATTTTCCACATCTTTTATATTTGATGAGCTTGTATATTTTCCACATTATATTGGACTGGAAGACGCGATAGCCTTTACAGTGAATGAACATCAGATTACGCTTAGAGAGCGGCATTTAATTGAAGCGTTACTGGCCGGGCTGCAGACACGGCCATTACAGTCCCATAAAAGCAGGCTGAGTGAAGAGGAAAGAATGAGGCAGTTTGGGCAATGGCTGCAGCAGCAGAATATAGAAGAAAACGGGCTGCCTCCCGCCGATTTGAACCTGTCGGATGATCTGGTTAATCGAATGGTTCCGCTTCTGCTTCAAGGAGACGGTTTGCAGGTCTCTTACTCCCAACTGAACAAGCTTCTGGATAGTTATCTGGGAGGAGATGTGCTGCTGGTTCCACTGGAACAGAGAGAGTGGCTCATGCTGGCCAGCGAGAGCTTGGTTCTTGGCGGAGAAGACGAGCGGGACAAGGATCTTGCCGAGCCTGTTGAAGAGGTGCTGACTGCATTTGCACTAGGGCTGTATGAGCTGATCGCGAGCGAATGGGGCGGTGTATTCCATATCTCCATAAGCAGGCCGTTTTTGCCGACGGAAGGTCTCCCGGGAATTTTATCTCTGCTGCGGGAGACGCTGCATTTGGGCGCGCTGTTCCATGTGTCCGAGCATATTCATCTTCCTTGGGAGCTACGGTTGGAAAGGCTGCTCTACAGCATTCCGGATGAGCAGAGACAGGGCTTTATTCAACAGGACGGCATGAATTCGGGGCTGTTCGGGGATGCGGAGACCCTGAGCACGCTGGATACTTTTTTTCAATTGGATTGCAACGTAAGCGAAACGGCCAAGAGGCTATATGTTCACCGTAATACGCTGATCTACCGGCTGGATAAAATCAAGCAGGAAACCGGGCTGGATGTTCGGACTTTCAATGATGCGGTGCTGGTGCGTTTAATTTTGTTATTGTATAAAGTAACAAAAAGCAAATAGTTTTTTTGTGCAGTTTGTGGATAGCCACCCTGAGCAAGCTCGGGTAATATAACATTATAAATGTATTCGATTTCATAATTTGATTCAGGGAGGCAAAAGTCATGGCAGGTGTACGTTTAGAACATATTTTCAAAAAGTATCCGGGTTCTGACAAACCAACGGTTATCGATGTGAATCTGGACATTCAGGATAAAGAGTTTCTGGTGCTGGTAGGTCCGTCCGGCTGTGGTAAATCTACAACACTCCGTATGATTGCAGGGCTGGAGGAAATCTCCGACGGCAAGCTGTATATCGGTGACCGTGTCGTTAATGACGTAGCTCCGAAGGACCGCGACATCGCGATGGTGTTCCAATCCTACGCTCTTTACCCGCACATGAACGTATACCAAAACATGGCTTTTGGTCTGAAACTCCGTAAGGTAAAGAAGGATGAAATCGACAAACGTGTACGGGAAGCCGCAAAAATTTTGGACATTGAGCATTTGCTTGACCGCAAGCCGAAAGCATTGTCCGGCGGTCAGCGCCAGCGTGTAGCCTTGGGACGCGCGATTGTGCGTGATCCGCAAGTATTCTTGATGGATGAGCCGCTGTCCAACCTGGATGCGAAGCTGCGCGGCCAGATGCGTGCGGAGATTACCAAGCTGGCTAAACGCCTTGAGACTACCGTTATTTACGTAACGCATGACCAGGTTGAAGCCATGACGATGGGCGACCGGATCGTTGTTATGAAAGACGGTGTGATCCAGCAGGCCGCATCTCCGGATGAGTTGTACAACCGACCGGTGAATCTGTTTGTTGCCGGTTTTATCGGTTCTCCTACGATGAACTTTATTAACGGCAAGCTCTCTGAAAAAGACGGCGGCATGTATTTTACGGCTAACAATATCGATCTGCTTGTGCCTGAAGGCAAAGCTCAGGTGCTGAAGAGCAAAGGTTATAGCGGTAAAGAAGTTATTTTGGGTATTCGTCCTGAGGATATCCATGAAGAGCCGGTATTCCTGGAGGCTTCTCCGAGAACGGTCTTTACATCCAATGTGGATGTAACCGAGAACCTGGGTCACGAAATGCTGCTTTATCTGAGTGGTGCTGGCAGCGACACGATCATCGCCCGCGTAGACGGACGCTCCAATACACGTGAAGGTGCTGCAACAAAAATGGCGGTTGATATGAACAAAGTTCATATTTTCGATAAAGAATCCGAATTGAACGTTCTGATCGCAGACTAATCTGCAATCAGAAAGAAGCAAGCCGCCTGTCCTCCGGGACAGGCGGCTTTTGGCATGTTTGGAACCGTTACGACAACGGCCAGAGCATTGCATTCGGCTACAAATTCCTTTACGATGGGGATACGCATATTGTGTTAAACATGGACAGTTTTTCGTACGGACATAACGGATTAGGACGAGGCTGAAAGGAAGAAAACACGACAATGGCAAAAAAGGTTAAAGTATCAGAGCTTGTACAGCAATTTCACCTGGAGGTTATATCCGGGGAGCATGGGCTCCGCAGAGCCATTACGGTAGATGACCTGAATCGGCCTGGTTTGGAGATGGCCGGCTATTTTGAATATCACCCGCAGGAACGGGTTCAGCTGCTCGGCAGAACCGAGCTTGCCTTCGTGTCCATGCTGCCGGTAGAAGACCGGCGGGACCGCATGGACCGGTTATGCACCGAGCAGACCCCCTGTATTGTAATTACCCGCGGGCTTGATGTGCCGCAGGAACTGATCGAGATCAGCGCGGAGCGGAATATTCCCGTCCTGCGCAGCAGCATGGCGACTACTATTTTATCCAGCCGCATTACAGGGTTCCTGGAGCGCAAGCTCGCTCCTACTGCGACCATACATGGTGTGCTTTGTGATGTATATGGTGTGGGAATGCTCATTACCGGCGGCAGCGGCATCGGCAAAAGTGAAACCGCGCTGGAACTGGTCAAACGAGGCCACCGTCTGGTTGCGGATGATGCGGTGGAAATCCGGCAAACCTCCGATTTTCAACTGCACGGCACTGCGCCGGAGCTGATTCGGCATCTGCTTGAAATCCGCGGGGTCGGCATTATTAATGTTATGACTCTGTTCGGTGCCGGCGCAATCCGCAACAACAAGAGAATTACGCTGGTGGTACGGCTGGAAGCATGGCAGCAGGATAAACAATACGACCGTCTGGGGCTTGACGAGGAAACCACGCGCATTATCGATACTGATGTTCCACTGGTCACCATTCCGGTTCGGCCGGGACGGAATCTTGCGGTTATTATTGAAGTGGCGGCCATGAATTACCGCCTGAAGCAAATGGGCTACAATGCAGCTCTGCAGTTTACGAATAAGCTGACGGCTACCATTTCCGAAGATATGGATGACTTGGACTGAAAACGCAAAGGGTAAACAAGGAGTGATTGAACGATATGGCGACATTGCTGATTGACCCGATTGCGTTTACGCTCGGGCCCCTGCGGGTACACTGGTACGGAATCATTCTCGGATTGGCAGCCCTTGTGGGTTTGGTGGTCGCGATCCGCGAGGGTAAACGTTACGGAATACCCCAGGAATTTTTTATGGATATGCTTTTGCTCGGGGTTCCGTCTGCGATCATCGGGGCTCGGATCTATTATGTTGCCTTCAAGTGGGAGGATTATCGGGACAATCTTTGGGATGTATTCAAAATATGGAATGGCGGAATAGCGATTTATGGCGCTTTGATTGGCGCCATCATCTGCGGGTTCTTTTATTTCCGGTATAAAGGCTATAATTTCTGGAGAATTGCCGATATTTGCGCTCCGGGCCTTCTTGTCGGACAAATGATCGGCCGTTGGGGGAACTTCGTCAATCAGGAAGCCTACGGTGGACCTGTCGACGAATCGTTCCTGCGTTCACAGCTCAACCTGCCTGACTTTATTGTGAACCAGATGAATGTGAACGGTGTCTATCATCACCCAACCTTTTTATATGAGTCCTTGTGGAGCTTGGCAGGCGTTATTGTGTTGCTTATCCTGCGCAGACGGCCTTTCCTCCGTGCGGGCGAACTGTTTGCTTCCTATTTCATCTGGTACTCGATTGGCCGTTTCTTCATTGAAAGGCTGAGAACGGACAGCCTGGCCTTCCAGGGACCGGGATGGCTCGTTTCGTTCATGAATGGTCTTTGGTCTCCAATGGCTTGGTTCGGCTTTGAGCCAGGGTACCTGGATCCGGCCTACGGGGATGTGCGTATCTCCCAGCTGCTGGCGGTAGGGCTGGTTGTAGCTGCAGTTATATTTATCATCATGCGGCGCACGTCGGGCAGGGCACCAGAACGGTACAGCGATCCGATTGTATCCAGTAAAGCAACGGCAGATCAGCTACCGGATATGGCAGCAGGGGAACAGACCCAGCATCACGAGGAGCGTACGGTGTATGCGAAGAACGAGCTTGATGCGCCTGAAATTCCAGTCGCAGACCAGCATAAGAAGGAGTAGTCATGATCAATACCATTTTGTTTGATTTGGACGGCACGATAATTGATACGAATGAGCTGATCATCACTTCATTTCTCCATGTTTTGCAAGGGAAGACGCTGCAGCCGCTGACCAGAGAAGTGATTATTCCGCATATGGGCGGAACGATGGAGAATCAGCTTCAAACCTTGACGGGTCTGGCAGATGTCGCCGGACTGGTAAGGGATTACCGGGCCTATAGTATGCTTCATCATGATACTATGGTCAAACCTTTTCCGAATGTGCTTGAAGTTGTCAAAACCTTGCATAAACAGGGCATTAAGCTGGGCGTGGTAACCACCAAAATAAGACCTAACACGATTCGTGTACTGGAAATGTTCGATTTGGTCTCCTATATGGGCAGCATTATAACGGTGGATGATGTAGAGCATCCGAAGCCGCATGCCGAGCCTGTATTGAAGGCGATACAAGAGCTCAGCGCGGACCCTGCTCACACGTTGATGGTCGGGGACAGCTCATTTGATATTCTGGCTGCCCAGGCGGCCGGGGTCCAATCCGCCGGCGTGGCGTGGTCTCTTAAGGGCGAGGAGACGCTGCGCGGCTACAACCCGGATTTTATGCTCAAGAACATGACGGATCTGCTGGACCTGGTCGCTCAAGGTACGGAAGCCAAGTGAGAAACGTAGAGCGATACCCTGTAGAGGGTCACAATGCTTTATGGCAGATCTATAAAACCGTCAGTCCATGGAAGGGCGTCAAAAATTTTATATGTATCCAGCTTGCCCGCTATTGTCCGGTACTGCCCCTCAAGAACTGGATTTATCGCCGTTTGCTCGGCATGAAGATAGGGGAGTATACCGCTTTTGGATTAATGGTTATGGTGGACGTGTTTTTTCCGGAAAAAATCTCGATCGGTCGCAATTCGGTCATTGGCTACAATACGACCATTCTCGCCCATGAATATCTGATCAAGGAGTACCGGCTCGGCCAGGTGATCATCGGAGATGAGGTGTTGATCGGAGCGAACACTACGATTTTGCCCGGGGTTACGATTGGGGACGGAGCGGTGGTCGCTGCCGGCTCGGTGGTTCACAAGAGTGTTTCTCCCGGCGCCTTTGTTGGCGGTAATCCGCTGCGGGAACTGAGTCGGGACTAAATAACTATTTTTACCATAGAAATCTGTTGCACAGACAGCCCGCAACCCTTGAGGTTTCGGGCTTTTGCGTGCTTTAGACATGTTTCGAGAAATAGCGGGAACAGGGGAAAATCGTTGAAATGAAATACATAATCCGGTATCGTTAAAAGGTCAGTTAACTGCAAAGGGGGAGTGGCCATGGCAGTGGGGCAGAAGGAAAGGCTGCCGCAGCTCGATATTTTCCGGGCTATTGCTATCCTTGGTGTTCTTCATGTACATGCCACATCATACGCGGCCGGTGTTCAGGCATTGGATTCGCCTTATTATTTCATATTGAATTTTGTGAACATCTTTTTCAAGTATGGGACGCCATCATTTATCTTTCTAAGCAGCTTTGTGCTGTTCTACAACTATTACGACAGGTCGCTTAACCGTGCGCTGGTAAGCCGTTTTTACGGGAAGAGGCTGGGGTACATTCTAGTGCCCTATGTAATCATTTCTAGCGGGTACTTTATCCTGTCCCAACTGGTTAACGGCTTGCTCGGACAGCCGCTGATGGAGCATCTGTCCAGTTTTGTGCGCCAATTGCTGACAGGCTCAGCCTACACTCATTTATATTTTGTATTTATCAGCGTTCAATTTTATATTCTGTTTCCGTTTATGCTGAAGCTGCTGCAGTCCTCACGTTTTATGGTGCGCTGGGCGATACCGATCGGGCTCGCGCTGCAGTGGATTTTCATCTTCCTGAACAAGTATGAATGGCAGATCCCGAACAAGGGAAGCTACGCCATTTCTTATCTGGCTTATTATTTGATGGGAGCCTATGTGGCACTGCATTTTGATAAATTCAAGGATTGGCTGAAGGCTTCATGGAGGCAGATGTCTTCCGATCATAAAAGATGGACCCTCCTCTTATGGGGCTACTGGCTGATCGTATCACTGTTTCATGTGACACTGTGGTACTACGGCCGGCATGATGGCATTTGGGTCGATTCGCTATGGTATGAGCTGCTGTGGAATGTGCATACGATGCTGTCGTCGCTGGTGCTGCTGCAGGTGGCCTTCCGCCTGTACGATCAGGCGGCCCCGAGAGTCGTCACTTTCCTGATCCGCCTGGGGGAAGCTTCTTTTGCAATCTATCTTGTTCATCCGCTGATTTTGGCGATCTATCGCCGCTTTCGCTACTATATCCCCGTCGATTCCTTCACGTACGTGGTCTGGATTTGGGGCGGGCTGCTTGCAGCACTGTTCATAACCTGGTTCATCGTCGTTTTCAGCTTCCGGTATGTTCCGTTTGTAAGGCTGTTTCTGGGAAGTGTGCCGAAGTCTTATACGGCTGTGGGGGGAATTCAAGGAAGGCAGGTTGCGGGCCGGGTTCAAAAAGCAGATACATGACAAATCAGGTTCGGCAAAATGACTGTTCGGTTAATCCTATATCCGAGCAGCCTTTTTTTGTTCGAGGCTGTGAATCAACGACTCAAAGAGCCTGAGTTTGACGGGTGCCGGAAGGCGTGTTAATATATCCAATATACTTATACTTTAGTTTATTATCGCTTTACTATAATAAAGAATATAATAATGATTAGGCTATCGGGGTGAATAATCTATGTCCAAACCGAAAGGTTTTGAAAAGCCGGCCGGCGTCAGGGACTATCTGCCGCGTGCGGTCAGCAAGCTGCGTGCCATTGAACGTGATGTACTGGAATGCATGGAAGGCTGGGGATACCGTCAAATTATGACCCCCACGATGGAATATTACGATACGGTTGGAGTGGCCAGCTCCACCTCGGACCAGAAGCTTTTCAAGCTGCTCAACAATCGGGGTACTACCCTTGTGCTGCGGGGGGATATGACTGCACCGATTGCCAGAGTGGTATCTTCCCTGTTGAAGGAAGAGCCGCTGCCGCTCCGATTGTCCTATCATGCCAATGTGTTTCGTGCCATAGAGGAAGAGGCGGGCAGGGAAGCGGAGTTTTTCCAGACAGGTCTTGAGCTGGTGGGGGACGATTCACCCGAGGCGGACGCTGAGGTAGTAGCTCTGGCGATTGCCTCGCTGCAGGCTGCGGGCGTAACCTCCTTCAAGATTGCGATGGGACATGTCGGATTTCTGAACGGATTGTTTGAGGAGGTAATCCCGGGCCGTACGGATGAGCAGGAGAAATTGAAGGAGCTACTGCTCAAGCGGGATGTGGTCGGTTACCGGGCGGCTATAGGCAGGCTGGATATTGCACAGGATCACTTGAGCAAGCTGGAGTCGATTTTGCGTCTGCGCGGCGGCAAGGGAGTCTGTGAGCAGGCGGAGGCGCTTAGCACAGCACCGGGGGCCCTGTCCTCAATTTCCCACCTGTGCAAGGTGTGGGAGGTGCTTGAGGCATATGGTGTGGCCGAGCAAGTTCTGATCGATCTGACGATGATCGGGGATTTCTCCTATTATACAGGCATGACTTTTGAAGGTTATGCGGGCGAGATCGGCTCGCCCGTGTGCAACGGAGGCCGCTATGACAATCTGCTTCAGCAGTTCGGACGCGACGTTCCCGCCACAGGCTTCGCACTGAAAACGAACCGGATTGTGGATGGCACTGAAGGCATTCAAATGCCGGTTCAGCTCCCAATATTGATCAAATACGACGAATCCGGGCGCAAGGAAGCTTTTGAAAAAGCAGCCCAGCTTCGTGCGGCAGGAAATGTTGTCGTTACGCGGCTGATCGGCAGCGGGGAGCCTTCTGCAGACGAGCAATCATACGAAGCGATTTATACTTACAAGTCGGGCGCATCGGCTCCCGGCTCTCGGTAACAGGAAAAGGAGGTTTCGTCATGACGGATATGCTGAAGGTGGCGATGCCCAAAGGGCGTATATATAAACAGGCATCCCAATTGCTGCGCGAAGCAGGCGTGCCCATCCCGCCAGACGTGGATGATACGCGCAAACTGGTTATCCCCCTGCCGGAGCTGGGCATGGAGTTTATTATGGCCAAACCTGTCGATGTCCCGACCTATGTGGAATACGGAGCGGCAGATATTGGCATCGTGGGCAAGGATGTGCTGCTGGAAGAAAGCAAGGACGTATATGAGCTGCTGGATCTGGAAATTGCCCGCTGCCGCATGTCCGTGATCGGACTGCCGGATTGGCAGCCGGGCATTCACCAGCGTGTGGCGACGAAGTATCCGCGTGTGGCATCCCAATATTTCAGGGAGCAAGGCCAGCAGGTGGAGGTCATCAAGCTGAACGGCTCCATTGAGTTGGCCCCCCTGATCGGGCTTGCTGACCGTATTGTCGATATGGTGGAGACGGGGCAGACGCTGCGGGAGAACGGACTGGTCGAGCAGACCATCATTTTGGATATCACAAGCAGGCTGATTGCGAACCGGGTCAGCTACCGGATGAAAAATACGGCAATTCAGGAGCTGTGTGACCGGCTGCAGCAGATCATCCCGGGCAAAGCCGTACAGACGCAGGGAGGGACCAGAGCATGAAGATCGTGTCTGCCCGTGATTTCAAACTGCAGCGGGAGGTGGATTACGGAACTCCTGAGCAGAATCAGGCCGTTAAAGATATTATTCACGGCCTGCGCGCCGAGGGTGACGCTGCCCTGCTGCGTTACACGGAAGCTTTTGACCGGGTGACGCTGTCACCACAGGATTTGCGCATAACCCCGGATGAGCTGCAGGCGGCGTACAGCCGGGTGGAGCCATCCTTCCTTGAGGCGATCCGCGCCGCAGCGGCTAATATCCGCGCATTTCATATAAAGCAGAAACGCAACTCCTGGATGGATCTGCAGCCGGACGGAAGCCTGCTCGGACAGATCATCCGTCCGCTGAAGCGGGTCGGCGTATATGTCCCTGGCGGCAAGGCCGCTTATCCTTCCTCGGTGCTGATGAATGTCATCCCGGCACAGGTTGCCGGCGTTCCCGAGATCGTGATGGTGACTCCGCCCGCAACCGGCGGCAAGGCCGGGATCGATCCCTATACGCTGGTAGCCGCTGCCGAGGCAGGGGTAACGGAAGCGTACCGGATCGGTGGTGCGCAGGCGATTGCGGCATTGGCGTACGGAACGGAGACCATTCAGCCGGTCGATAAAATATGCGGTCCAGGCAACATTTATGTAGCGCTCGCCAAGCGCGAGGTATACGGAGCCGTCGATATTGACAGCATCGCAGGACCGAGCGAAATCGTCGTGCTCGCGGACGACACGGCCAATGCGGCTTATGTAGCGGCGGATTTGCTTTCCCAGGCAGAGCATGACGAAATGGCTTCCGCCATTCTCGTCACCCCTTCGCGCAGGCTGGCTGAAGCCGTATCGGCCGAGGTGCAGAAGCAGCTTGCAGAGCTGCCGCGCCGGGATATCGCCTCGACCTCCATTGAACAGTATGGGGCGATTATCGTGACAGATACGCTGCAGGATGGCATCGAAATCGTGAACCGCCTCGCTCCGGAGCATCTGGAGATGATGGTGGAGAATCCGATGGCGTATGCCGGATTGATTGAAAATGCGGGCGCCATTTTCCTGGGCACATATAGCTCGGAGCCGGTAGGTGATTATTTTGCCGGGCCTAATCATATCATCCCGACGAACGGGACGGCGAGATTCTCCTCGCCGGTGGACGTGGACGATTTTATCAAGAAATCCAGCTTGATTTATTACAGTAAAGAAGCCCTGTTCAAGAATGGCGCAGCGATCATGGAGCTGGCCCGCCATGAAGGCCTGGAAGGGCATGCCCGGGCGATCGGGGTTCGGCTGCAAAACGAAGGAGAGGCGAGATAAGGGATGGAGAATATCGGCAACGGACAGGCACGGTCGGCTGAGGTAAGCCGCAGAACGAATGAAACGGATATCCAGCTGGCATTTACGGTGGACGGAACAGGGAAGTCGGAGATCGAGACGGATGTGCCTTTTCTGAACCATATGCTCGACCTGTTCACCAAGCACGGCCAGTTCGACCTGAAGGTCGACGCCAAAGGTGATATCGAGATTGATGATCATCATACAGTGGAGGACATCGGAATCTGTCTCGGGCAGACGCTGCTGCAGGCCCTTGGTGATAAAAAAGGCATCAAACGTTATGCCAGCGTGTTTGTACCAATGGATGAAGCGCTTGCACAGGTGGTGATCGATCTGAGCAACCGCCCGCACTTCGAATACCGGGCACAGTATCCTTCCCAGCAGGTCGGCGGCTTTTCCACTGAGCTTGTGCACGAATTTCTGTGGAAGCTCGCACTGGAGGGGCGGATGACGCTGCATGTGATCGTGCATTACGGCCAGAACACTCACCACATGATTGAAGCGGTGTTCAAAGCGCTGGGCCGCGCGCTTGACGAGGCGACCAGCATCGATCCGCGTGTGACGGGAGTGCCGTCCACGAAAGGAGTGCTGTAATCCATGGCTATTGCAATTGTGGATTACGGCAGGGGCAACCTGCACAGTGTCAGCAAGGCGGTGGAGCGGCTCGGTTATGAGGCCGTTGTCACGGGTGATGAAGGTACAATCCAGATCGCCGACGGCGTCATCCTGCCGGGGGTAGGCGCCTTCGGAGATGCAATGGAACACCTGCGCAGCAGCGGTCTGGACCGCGTCGTCAAGAAAGCAGCGTCCGCCGGGCAGCCGCTGCTTGGCGTATGTCTCGGAATGCAGCTGCTGTTCACCAGCGGGGAGGAGTATGGGAGGCACGAAGGGCTTGATATTTTGCCGGGAACGGTTGTGCGCTTCCCGGCCGCTGCGGGCTTGAAGGTGCCGCACATGGGCTGGAACCGGCTTTACTTTTCGCAGGCAGAGCATCCGCTGTTCACGGGACTTGAAGAGGGGCATGTCTATTTTGTGCACTCTTATCACGCCAAGACGGAGCAAGCCTCCGATCTGCTGGCCATAACGGATTACGGCGGACCGGTCACGGCGATTGTTGGTCGGGACTCGGTATTCGGCATGCAGTTTCATCCAGAAAAGAGCGGCCAGCTGGGCATGAAGCTGCTCGGCAACTTCCTTGCATTGACGGGAGCCGCGCGAAAGCCGGAAGGGCAGAGCTCATAATACAGCTAATTTCAGCATAGTTAAGGAGGCAGTCCATGTTTACGATCTATCCTGCCATTGATATTCGTGACGGCAAGTGTGTGCGTCTGATTCAGGGAGACTATAACCGTGAAACGGTTTATAATGATAACCCGCTTGAGGTCGCACAAGAGTGGGAGCGACTTGGAGGCACATTCATCCACCTGGTTGACCTGGACGGCGCCAAGGCTGGACATCCTGTGAACGATACACTGATAGGTCGAATTGCATCGGCCGTCAATGTCCCGGTACAGGTTGGAGGCGGTCTGCGCACTCGCAGTGATGTGGCGCGGCTGCTGACCCTTGGGGTAAGCCGCGTCATTCTCGGTACAGCCGCTATTGAAGACCGCGCATTCACGGAAGAGGTGCTCGGGACATACGGAGACCGGGTTGCCATTGGGCTGGACGCCCGGAACGGTTATGTGGCGACAAGAGGCTGGCTGGAAACGTCGGAGGTAAAAGCAGAAGAGCTCGCGCGCGAGCTCGCGGCCAAAGGGGCGGAGACGTTCATCTTCACGGATATCTCGCGGGACGGCATGATGCAGGGGCCAAATGTAGACGCAATACTCTCTCTCGCTAGAGCCAGCGGACGCACGGTAATCGCTTCCGGCGGAGTGAGTGTGATGGATGACCTGCTGAAGCTATCTGCCCATGCGCAGGAAGGCATCGGCGGGGCGATCGTCGGCAAGGCGCTGTATACAGGCAGCATCAACCTGAAGGAAGCGGTTGGCGCCATGGCGGGCATAATCCGTTAGCCCAGGAAGCGGAAAAAAGGGGGCTCATCGATGCTGGCGAAACGCATTATCCCATGTCTGGACGTGAAGGACGGACGGGTAGTCAAAGGTGTTAATTTTGTGAATCTGCGCGATGCGGGCGATCCCGTGGAGCTGGCTGCTCTGTATGACCGCGAAGGCGCCGATGAGATTGTGTTTCTGGATATCTCAGCGTCTGTTGAAGGCCGGGCGACTATGGAGGAAGTGGTACGCCAGACCGCAGGAGAAATTACGATTCCGTTTACGGTAGGGGGAGGAATCTCCCAAGTAGATGATATGAAACGGATTTTGCGCGCAGGGGCGGACAAGATCGGTATTAATACAGCCGCTGTGCTCAATCCGCAGCTGATTACGGACGGAGCACGCAGCTTCGGCTCCCAGTGTATCGTCGTGGCAATGGATGCGAAGTATAACGAGGCGTGGGGCGAGTGGGAGGTCTATACCCATGGCGGCAGAAAGCCATCCGGCATCCGTGCGCTGGCTTGGGCCAAGGATGCGGAGCGGCTGGGGGCAGGTGAGATTTTGCTGACCAGCATGGATGCGGACGGCACGAAGGACGGCTTTGATCTGCCGTTAACCGCGGCTATCGTGGATGCGGTCGGCATTCCGGTCATCGCCTCCGGCGGGGCCGGGCGGAAGGAGCATTTTTATGATGTGTTCACCGAGGGCAAGGCGGATGCGGGGCTGGCGGCGACCATCTTTCATTATAAGGAAATTGCAATCCCTGAATTGAAGCGTGATTTGAAAGGCAGAGGAGTGGAAATACGATGAGTGACGATATACGGCAGGAGCTTTCTCTGGAGCAGCTTCTTGAACATATCCGTTGGGACGCTTCGGGTCTCGTCCCGGCCATTGTTCAGCATGCGGCTACGGGACAGGTGCTGACACTGGCTTATATGAATCAGGAGTCTTTGAAACTGTCGCTGGAAACTGGCCAGACGTGGTTCTGGTCCCGTTCCAGGCAGGAGCTGTGGCACAAAGGGGCCACGTCCGGCAATACACAGCAGATCGTCCGGATGAGCCTCGATTGCGACGGGGACAGTCTGGTCGTTCAGGTGAATCCGCAGGGCCCGGCCTGCCACACCGGGGAAGAGACCTGCTTTTACCGTGACATTGCCGTCGGCACGGACCCAGGACTGCAGGTGGCTGCACGCTCAAGCAGCGGGCGGTTTGCGGTGCTGGCCGAGCTGGAGGCTGTCATTGCAGAACGGGAGCGGACGCGCCCGGAAGGTGCGTATACGACGTATCTGTTTGACAAAGGCGTGGACAAAATTCTGAAAAAAGTCGGAGAAGAGACTTCCGAAACCATTATTGCCGCCAAAAATAAAGATAACGATGAGCTGAGGCTTGAGGTCAGCGATCTGATCTACCATCTGTTAGTGCTGCTGCAGGAGCGGAAGCTGCCGCTGGACGACATTATGGCCGAGCTGAACCGCAGACATGAACGGCCACGCAGGGATTAGTTCTCAGCAACGGCTTGAATTATCACTTTGCAGAGGAGTAGCGTTTATGCGTATTGACTACCACACGCATCATGCCCGCTGCGGACATGCGTCCGGGAGCCTTGAGCAATATGTTCAGCAGGGAATCCGTCTCGGGCTGGATCAGTTGGGCATGTCCGACCATATGCCGCTCCTGCATGTGAATCCGGCGGATTATTACCCGGAGATGGCCATGCCGATGGAGGAGCTGCCGCGTTATGTGGAGGAATGCTTGGAGCTGAAAGAGCGTTACCGTGGGCAGATCGACATTCGCGTCGGCCTTGAAGGGGATTATATCGAAGGCTGGGAACGGCAGATTGAGGACATTGTGGTCTCTTATCCGTGGGATTATGTCATCGGATCGGTGCATTTTCTGGGCGAATGGGATGTGACGGATTTCCGCCAGGTGCATCATTGGGAGGGCAAGAATGTGCTCAGCGTGTACCGTACATACTATGACGCCGTAGCCAAAGCCGCTGCCACGGGCTTTTATGATATCATGGGGCATCTGGACGTAATCAAAAGGTTTGGGCATAAGCCTGCTCCGGAGCAGGAAGAGGAGTTGCGTGCATTGGAAGAGGGGGCTCTTGCCGCAGTGGCGCGCAGCAGCCGCGCCATGGAGCTGAACGCCTCCGGCCTGTCCAAGCCGTGCGCGGAAATGTTCCCGAGCAGGCGCATGCTTGAGGAAGCGCATCGTCTCGGCATCCCTGTAACCGTAGGCTCTGACGCACATCAGCCTGAAAAGCTGTCGGAGCATCTGGATCAGGCCCGCGAGTTGCTTTACAAGGTTGGTTATCGTGAGCTGGCTGTCTTTGAGAAAAGGGAACGTTCTAGCGTAAAGCTAACCATATAATATATGTTCAGGCTGGTCATTTCTACAAATGACCGGCTATTTCCATATGGCGGCCCTGAAAGGTATAATATACGAACAATAGACTGGGTTACCTAAACCTATGTTCGAAACCGTAAAGCTGCCGAAGGAGGAAAACGATGCAACCGTCCTTGCGTATTTTTTCCGGATCTTCGAATCCGAGGCTTGCCCGCGCTATTTGCGACAAGCTCGGCGTTGAGCTGGGCAAGATCAAGCTGTCCCGTTTCAAAAGCGGTGAAATTTATGTGCATTATGAAGAAAGCATTCGGAACTGTGACGTTTTTCTTGTGCAGTCTTTGGCTCATCCTATCAATGAACTGTTCGTCGAGCTGCTGGTCATGATCGACGCAGCCAAACGGGCTTCGGCACGTACCATCAACATTATTATTCCCTATTACGGTTATGCCCGCCAGGAGCGCAAGTCGGCGCCGCGTGAACCCATTTCCGCCAAAATGGTGGCCGATGTGCTGACAACGGTAGGGGCGTCTCGAGTGGTTACGCTGGATCTGCATGCAGCAGCCATACAGGGCTTTTTCAACATTCCGGTGGATCATCTGACCGCGCTTGATCTCATCAGTGAATATTTGCGGACGAGCGGTATCGAAAAGCCTGTGATCGTATCGCCGGACGCGGGCAGGGCATCCATGGCGGAGAAGCTGGCGAACCGTATGGACTCGCCTTTTTCCATCATGATCAAGAAAAGACCGGCCCACAATGAATCCGTCATTACGCATCTTATAGGTGATGTGGAAGGCAGAACGCCGGTTATTATTGAAGATTTAATCGATACCGGTTCCACGATCGTTAATGTGGTTGAGGGGCTGAAGGAGAAAGGGGCAGGAGAGGCCATCGTATGCGCCACCCACGGCCTGTTCTCCGGCTCCGCCCTGGAGAAACTGAAGCATCCTTATATCCGGGAGATTGTGATTACGGACTCCATTCAGCTGCCGGAGGAGGTCCCGGACAGGCTTACGGTGCTTCCCGTCGCCCCGATGCTGGCCCGCGCCGTCCGCATCATTGTGGATGGCGGATCTATAGCAACTCTATTCAAAGACGCGGGTATATAAAGCCCGTGTCTTTGAGCTGCGTTTCATGAAACCATTTGGGTGAAATTACAGAAAACATGCTTTCAAATGGGATGAGCAGTGCTTCAAACTTATGTTATAATGTATAGGCTCAATAGCAAGTTAAAGGAGGTGCCTTTGTTATTATGAAAGGCAAAAACCTGCGGGTTACGGACACTCGCCCCAATATTATTGCCCTGCGTCTTGACGCGTCTTTTTTCTTTGAGAGAGCCGTCCGCTCGCTGGATCGCAATCATTATGACAAGGCATTGAAATATTTTCGCAAGGCTGTGGAATATGAACCGGATAATCCGGTGAATCATTGCAATATGGCGGGTATATTATCTGAGATGGGCGATTACCAAGGCTCGAATGAGGTGTTGGAATCCGTTCTGCAAAATGTCAGTCCGTCGATGACGGAATGCTACTTCTATATGGCCAACAACTATGCCAACATGGAGCAGTTCGAGGCGGCCGAGAAAGCGCTTGTAACCTATCTGGAGGAGGATGAGGAGGGCCATTTCCTGGAGGAAGCGGAAGACATGATGGAGCTGCTGTATTATGAGCTGAATCGGCCGACCAAGCTGAACCGGATCAAAGCGCGGCAGGGAGCCGTTGAGCACGATCAGGCCCGTCTGCTGCTGGAGGAAGGCAAGTTTGCGCAGGCTGCAAAGCTGCTGGAGAAAATCTCTGGCGACCAGCCCGATCTGCTGGCGGCACGCAATAACCTGGCGCTTTCCTATTATTATATGGGAATGTTCGAAAAGGCGAAGGGGACCATTCTGCAGGTGTTGCAGGATGATCCGGGCAACCTGCATGCGCTCTGCAACTTGGCTATATTTTATCAGAATGAAGGCGGAGGCCCGCATCTTGATGCGTTGCTGGAGAGCCTGGCGGTCATCGTACCCTTTCAGCAGGATCAGGTATTCAAGCTGGGGACGACGATGGGCATTATGGGCCGCCATGAGGAGGCCTACAAGCACTTCCACCGGCTGCTGAGGGACAGCGGGAACAAGGCGGATGCATCCCTGTATCACTACGCTGCCGTAGCCGCCAGCAATACGGGGAGGTATGAGGAGGCGGAACGGCTGTGGCAGCAAGTCAAGAAGCTCGACCCGGCTTCGGAGACACCGCGGTTTTATCTGTCCCGGCTGCATGAGCTCCGCAGCAAGGGCAAGCCCATGGAGAAGCTCAGCTACCATTATCATCTGCCATTTAATGAGCAATTCAAGCTGTGGGAGAAGTACGGAAGCCGCCATGTGCCGGAGGAAATGAAGAAAGACCCGCTTGTCAGGTCTTCGTTCTTCTGGGCACTCCGCCATGGGGACGATGCCACGAAGTCCCAGGTCATTCAAGCTCTGACGCTCATTGGGGACGAAGAGGTGCGGGAGGCGCTCGGCTTGCTGCTTGCCGATACGACTCAGGCTCCGGGCTTGAGAGAGCAGGCAAGGGCAGCTTTGCAGGATATGGATGCAAGCCGGACGCCTGCATACGCATCGGTGTCTGAGGGCCAGCCAGGGGAACAGCCGTTGGAGCAAAGAACAGCGGTTGCCGACCCGCAGATCCAGGCGGTGCTGGATAAGGCATTTTCCGTGATGGGCAAGCGTTATGACATCGCCCGGCAGAATGATCTGAAAGCCTTGTGGTTCGAGTACCTGGACCGGATCAACCCGGAGGGTTTTTCCATTCAGCATGTGGAAGGCTGGGCGGCGGCTCTTGAGTATTTGACAGCCAAAATGCATCACACACGGGCAACCTATAGAGAGATTGCCGACCGATACGGCATTTCGGTATCCACCGTCAGCCGTTATGCCCGCCAGATTGACAGTGTATGCGGGATCAAGCAGAAAATCGCCCAGCGATTCCCTTCTTTTACCGAGAAGGTATAACAATATATAAAATATGAAGGAGGTACCATCTATGTACAAATCCATTATCATCGGAACAGGCCCTGCAGGATATACAGCAGCGATTTATCTGGCACGCGCCAACATGAATCCGCTTGTCATCGAAGGCATGCAGCCGGGCGGACAATTGACGACGACGACCGAAATCGAGAACTTCCCCGGATTTCCGGAAGGGATTATGGGACCCGAATTGATGGATAACATGCGCAAGCAGGCTGAACGCTTCGGTGCGGAATTCAAATCCGGCTGGGTAGAGGAAGTGGATTTCAGCAAGCGTCCTTTCAAAATCAAGGTCGAAGGACAAGGTGTACTGGAAGCTGAATCAGTCATCATCGCGACTGGTGCCTCCGCCAAATATTTAGGTATCCCCGGCGAACAGGACAATGTAGGGCGCGGGGTCAGTACCTGTGCAACCTGTGACGGCTTCTTCTTTCGCGGCAAGAAGATCGTGGTTGTCGGCGGTGGCGATTCCGCCATGGAAGAAGCGAGCTTCCTGACACGATTTGCTTCCTCGGTGACACTGGTTCACCGCCGTGAGGAGCTGCGCGCCTCCAAAATCATGCAGGACCGTGCCCGTGCTAACGAAAAGATCCAATGGGCGCTGGACCGTACTCCGGTTGAAGTCATTGCAGGCGACAATGGAGTAAAAGGCTTGAAGGTGCGCAATAATGAGACCGGCCAGGAGGAATTGATTGAAGCGGACGGCGTATTCGTGGCGATCGGACATACCCCTAACACAGGCTTCCTGGGCGGACAAATTACGACCGATACTCAGGGTTATATTGAAGTGAAGCCGGGTACAACCGAGACGAATATTCCGGGCGTCTTCGCCTGCGGCGACGTACAGGACAACCGTTACCGTCAGGCTATTTCTGCGGCCGGTACAGGCTGTATGGCAGCTATGGATGCCGAGAAGTTCCTCGAAGGCAGCGAAGTGCATGACTGGAGTGAAACACTCGATAAGTAACCCGTAGAAGCTTGTTCTGCTTTGCAGCGATGATTTCACCGGAAGCACCCGCACAGCATTTCTGGCGCGGGTGCTTTTTAGTGGAGGACGATGTAATAGAGGGGTGCAAAATTTTGCCGGGCACAAGTACTCCCCACACTCCCGGAGCGGCTTCCGCGCCTTGACCGGATGGGGAGGTTCGCTTATAGTTGGATACGAGACTTGCGATATGGAACCATCGTTTGCCGGTGCTGTATTATAGACCGGGAACAACATTATATGTATAGAAAAAGGTGGCTTGTAACATGTCTGAAAGCATCTATATCGGCGTGGATTTGGGCGGTACGACAATCAAAGTCGGCATCTGCAATGTGGAAGGGCAGCTTTTGCATACCTATGAAGGTCCCACCGAGGTGGCTAAGGGTGTGGACTCCGTCTTGGCCAATATCGAGAAGTACGTAAGACTTATTGTGGAGCAATCGCCATTCGGTTGGGATCAGTTGAAGGGGATTGGCGCCGGTATTGCGGGTTTTCTGAATGTGCGTGACGGAGTTGTTGTGCTTGCGCCGAATATAGGTTTTCGTGATGTGCCGATTCGGGCCCTATTAGAGGAACGGCTGGCGAAGCCGGTCAAAATTGATAACGATGCCAACGTAGCGGCACTGGGCGAAGCCTGGGCCGGAGCAGGCAAAGGTGTGGACAATTGTATATGCTTCACGCTAGGGACTGGTGTAGGCGGCGGCATTATTATCGAAGGTAAAATTTATCAGGGCTTCTCTGGCATGGCAGGAGAAGTTGGTCATATCGCCGTTGTGCCTGACCTCGAAGCGATTCAGTGCGGCTGCGGCAAAATGGGCTGTCTGGAAACGGTCTCTTCAGCCACGGGCATTATCCGCATGGCCAACGATGCGGTGCAGCGTGGTGACCGCACGTCCCTTGCAACGGTAGAGAAAATTGCGGCCAAGGATGTGTTTGACGCGGCCAAGGCCGGGGACGAAGTGGCGTTGCGTATTGTTGCCCGGGCCGCTTTTTATCTGGGTAAAGCCATGGCCACAACGGCTGCGCTCTTAAACCCGGAGATGTTCATTATCGGCGGCGGCGTGTCCAAAGCGGGCGACATTCTGTTCGACGAATTGCGGCAGGTGTTCGCCAAGCTGACACCGGAGCCGCTGCAGCGCGGCACGTCCATTGTGCCGGCTACGCTGGGGAATGACGCCGGTATTGTCGGAGCAGCCGGATTGCTTCTGCGGTCCTAGAGCCCGGCTTATCATTTTGGATTACGGGAAGGGGAAAGAAGGAACATGTCGGAGAATAATAACACGGCACCGTCGGTAGGCGCAACGCTGATTATTATTACAGGGATGTCCGGTGCGGGCAAGACGATCGCCGTACAGAGCCTGGAGGATCTCGGTTTCTTTTGCGTTGATAACCTGCCGCCTGTCCTTATTCCCAAATTTGCGGAGCTGATTGAGCAGTCCAACGGCAAAATTGGCAAGGTAGCGCTGGTGATCGATCTGCGTGGCCGGGAATTTTTCACAGCACTCTCGGAATCCTTGAATTATATTAAAGATCATTTTACGATTCACTGTGAAATTCTTTTTCTCGATGCCAATGACAGCGTCCTGGTTCAGCGTTATAAAGAGAGCCGGCGCCGCCATCCCCTTGCCCCGGATGGCATGCCGCTTGACGGCATCCGTATGGAGCGCAAGCTGCTGGAGGATCTCAAAAGCTCGGCGACACAGGTCATCGACACCAGCACGATGAAGCCTTCTGTGCTAAAAAAGCGTATTATATCCAGGTTTTCTCACCTGGAAAGCAGTCTGCTATCCATTAACATCATGTCCTTCGGATTCAAATATGGTATCCCTATTGACGCAGACCTTGTGTTTGATGTGCGTTTTCTGCCGAATCCGCATTATATAGAGACCTTGCGGCCGCATACCGGGATGGACAGCGACGTATATGAGTATGTAATGAAGTGGCCAGAAACCCAGACCTTTCTGACAAAGCTGCTGGATATGTTGCATTTCCTCATCCCGCAGTACCGCAAGGAGGGCAAG
Source organism: Paenibacillus medicaginis (assembly GCF_042138635.1). Classification (NCBI taxonomy): domain Bacteria; kingdom Bacillati; phylum Bacillota; class Bacilli; order Caryophanales; family Paenibacillaceae; genus Paenibacillus; species Paenibacillus medicaginis. The sequence goes on from NZ_JBHIRY010000016.1 coordinate 21,105, forward strand.
AGTCAGGTCATTATCGGTATAGGATGTACCGGAGGCAAGCACCGGTCGGTGGCCATCTCCGAATATCTTGGGAAAATGCTTGGAACGAGTGAAACGGAGGCCGTTGCGGTAAGCCATCGGGACGCGGATCGGGATCGGCATTGATATAGAGGTGAAATTATGAAATTAGCGGGACCACAGCTGGAGCGTCCGCGCATTGTCGTGATGGGCGGGGGAACGGGCTTGTCCGTCATGCTGCGGGGATTAAAACAGAAGCCGCTGGATATCACGGCGATCGTTACCGTTGCTGACGACGGGGGCAGCTCCGGCATCTTGCGCAGCGAGCTGCAAATGCCCCCGCCGGGTGATATCCGCAACGTACTGACGGCCCTGGCCGATGTCGAGCCACTGATGGCGGATTTGCTCAAATACCGCTTCAGCTCCGGGTCGGGATTGGCGGGTCACAGTCTGGGTAATCTCATTTTGGCGGCCATGACCGATATTTCGGGTGATTTTGTTACTGGTGTTCGTGAGCTGAGCCGTGTATTTGCCGTACGCGGTCGGGTACTGCCTGCGGCAGGAGAAGCGGTGGTGCTGCATGCGGAAATGGAAGACGGAAGCGTGGTCTCGGGCGAGTCCAAGATCCCGGAAGCCGGGGGCCGCATCAAACGTGTTTTCCTTGAGCCGACTCACGTGGAGCCGTTGCCTGAGGCGGTGGAGGCGATCGAGCGGGCTGATGCTATCCTGATAGGACCGGGAAGCTTGTATACGAGCATTCTTCCCAACCTGCTTGTGCCCAAGCTGGCCGAAGCGGTCGTGACTTCACAGGCGGTCAAGATTTTTATATGCAATGTCATGACTCAGCCGGGGGAAACGGATAATTACAGTGTAGGGGATCATCTGCAGGCCGTTTACGATCATGTAGGTCATCAGCTTTTTGACTACGTGATCGTTAATAACGGAGATATTCCGGCCCAGGTGTTGGATAAATACGCGGAACAGGGTGCCAGGCCGGTTCAGCTGGACCTGGAATCGGTAACCGGACAGGGGTACAAAGTGGTGGCTGATACACTGGTGCTGTTCAGAACATATTTAAGGCATGATGCCGACAGGCTGAGCCAGCACATCTATCAGCTCGTGCAAAACTGGATTTTAAGAAGGAGGTGAGTCCCTTGTCTTTTGCGGCTCAAACGAAAAAAGAGCTAACGATGATTGAAGGCCAGCCCTGCTGTGAAAAGGCCGAATTGTCGGCACTGATCCGGATGCTAGGCTCCGTGCAGCTTTCGAACAAAAAAGTGGTATTGGACATTTCCACTGAAAACGCCGCGATTGCAAGGCGCATTTACTCCTTCATCAAAAAGCATTTTCAGGTGCATACCGAACTGCTGGTCCGCAAGAAAATGCGGCTCAAGAAAAACAATGTGTACATTGTCCGCATTCCGGACCGGGTTCAAGAGATTTTGAAGGAGCTGTACATCGTCTCGGAGGGCTTTCTGTTTACGGACGGGATTAATCCGGCAATCATCGGGAAAAACTGTTGTAAACGGGCTTACCTGCGGGGAGCGTTCATGGCCGGGGGCTCGGTGAATAATCCGGAGGGCTCCTCCTATCATCTGGAAATTGCCTCGATGTATGAAGAACACTGCCAGGCACTGGTGGATCTCGCGAACGAGTTTCATTTGAATGCCCGTTGTATTGAACGAAAGAAGGGGTTCATTCTTTACATTAAGGAAGGCGAGAAAATTATTGAGTTCCTGAGCATTATCGGTGCTCATCAGGCTTTGTTCAAGTTTGAGGATGTGCGCATCATGCGTGACATGCGGAACTCGGTTAACCGGATCGTCAACTGTGAAACCGCGAATCTGAACAAGACGATCGGCGCGGCGGTCCGTCAAATCGAAAATATCAAGCTGCTGCAGAAGGAGGTCGGGCTGGAAACCCTGCCGGACAAACTTCGCGAAGTGGCTGAAATACGCCTGGCCCACCCGGACATGAATCTGAAAGAGGTCGGAGAGTTGCTGAAGGGCACGGTCAGCAAATCCGGGGTAAACCATCGGCTGCGGAAGATTGATGAGCTGGCTGACAAGGTCCGGGCAGAGCGGGGATTGATCCTGTAGCCTGTCTGACAGGCACGCACCGGGATGGGTGCCTGTTTTTTTTCTAGTTTATGATTCGGGTTGATGGTATAATGTGATAAATAAAATGGAATAAATGTGATTTTAGATTCATTTGTCAATTTACTCATAAAGGGGGAGCCGTTGTTCATGACCAAACATCCGGTAGTTGTACGTTTGAAAACAGGCCTGCATGCAAGACCTGCTGCATTGTTCGTACAGGAAGCCAATAAATATTCCTCAGAAGTGTTTGTGGAAAAAGACGACAAGAAAGTAAATGCCAAGAGCATCATGGGTATTATGAGCCTGGCGATTAGTTCCGGCACAGAAATTTATGTCAGTGCAGAAGGCGCAGATGCAGAACAGGCTGTAAACGCTTTAGTTAGCCTGGTCAGCAAGGAAGAGCTGGAAAACCAGTAAAGTACGGCTGAATTTGTTCAGGAGGTCCCCGGATTGGGGGCCTTTTTTTAGATTGTCCTGCAACCTTTTGGCTCTATCCCCGTCTAGAGAGTACAACAATTTTATGAAAAAACTGCCATGAGGAGCGGGTACAAATGAAAATGTGGGCAAAAACAGCGGGCGCGGTGCTGCTGGCGGGAACAGTGTTTGTTGGCGGTTTTGGCGGATTGGGCTTTGGGAACTATAGTGGAACCGTATATGCTGATGCTGCCAACGTGGTCCGCAATGTCATCAGTGTTAATGGCGAAGGTGAAATTTCCGTAAGTCCGGATATCGCCTACCTGTCCATCGGTGTACAGACTCAGGGGAAGACGGCAGTCGCCGCCCAGAAAGAGAATGCACAGATCATGGACAAAGTGAACAGTCTGCTCAAGACAACCTGGGGGATTAACGCAAAGGATATCAAGACAACCCAGTTTTCGGTTCAGCCAGATTACGCCTACAGCGAACAAGAGGGTCAGAAGCTAAAAGGTTATACAGCTTATCATACGCTGAACGTGGCTTATCGTGATTTGTCCAAGATTGGGCAGCTGCTTGACGCAGCAGCAAGTGCTGGTGCCAACAACATTGACGGTGTCCGGTTTACGGTAGAGAATCCGGAGAAGTATGAACAAGAAGTAATTGCCAAAGCGCTCGCCAACGCGCAGATGAAAGCGGGTGCGGTGGCTAAAGCGGCCAATCGCCAATTGGGAAGCCTGCTTAATGTATCGTTGGAGAATGCCCAGCCGCCTGTTTTTTATCAGGAGGCTGCTGTGGCCAAGGCTGCAGACTCTGCAGGCGCCAACACTGCGGTAGAGCCGGGGGAGATTAAGCTCAATACCCAGTTAAGTGCCCAGTATGAAATGAACTGATTACACGAAAGTGATCAATGAGCCGGAAATGAGTCAGGATTGTAACCCAGCCTGTAACATTTTCCGGCTCAAAGTATTTTAAGATATCACTCAGATGGTTTTTTCATCCCACGACTTGCGTCAAGGATCAGAGGAGGATATTAACAAATGAACATTCACACAAAACGACTGGGTACAATAATGCTTGCGGCTGCTCTGGTCACCGGCGGCGTTACTGCGCCTTTTTCCGAACTGCACGCAGCTGGTGCAGCCCAAACTGCTCAGCAAACTCAGGTAACCTTGAAATGGAACGGCAAGACCCTGCAAACGAAAGGGCTCATGCTCAAAGGGCAGACCCTGATCCCTGTAGCGGCCCTCAGGGATGATCTGAAGCTGCCTGTGTCATATAACGCGTCCGAGAAATCTTATACAATCGGTGCCGGCTATAACAAGCTGGAAATTACGACAGGGTACGATGAGCCGTACATCAATGTAAACGGGGTGCACACGTATGATATGCAGGCCCGGATGGTCAGCAACCGGCTTTATGTTCCTATCGGCCACCTGAAGGCTTATCTCGGCATTGACGCTGCCTGGAACGCGGCCGCTAAGACGGTCAGCATGACCAAAGGCCAGCTGAATTCCATCTCCATCAAAACGGTCAGCCTGTCTCAGGAAAAATCGGATACGATGAACTTCGATCTGAAATACCCTCAGCTTACAGGCAGCCAGGCCGGTATTGATAAAATCAATGCCGTGCTGAAGCAGCATGAAGAAAAGGTGCTGGCAGAGATCAAGAAGCAAATCAAAGAGATCGGAGAAGCTACTGCGGACCGACCTTATCAATTTGGAAACAATTATGCCGTGATCTACAACAGGGGAGGTTATATCAGCCTGATTGTAGAGGACTACTCCTACTATGGCGGCGCTCACGGCTCCACGACCCGTACAGGGTATACGTTCTCGCTGGCGGATGGCAAGCAGCTGGGGCTTGGCGATGTGCTGAAGGCCAACCCGAATTACAAGAAAACACTGAACAACAAGCTGCTCAAACAAGTGCCGGCATCTAACGGATATTTGGATTTGGGAGACTTTAAGGGGCTATCGGATCAGCCGGACTTCTACGTCACTGGAACAGGCATCGTCATCTTCTTCCAACAGTACGAGTACACAGCTTATGCGGCAGGCATTCCGGAGTTCCCTTTTGCTTTCACGGAGCTTCTTCCTGCTGGGGCCAAGCCGTTCGGAAAGTAATCATCCAGGAGAAAAGAAAAATCCGTCCCGCGTTCCTGCAACAGGAACATGGGACGGATTTTTTTGCAAATGGGACTTAAAAGACTTGTGTTACGGGTTAGACTCCTGGTGTCGGAGTGCTGGAAATCACCTGATCGATGAGACCGTATTCTTTGGCTTCGTCAGCCGACATGAAGTAGTCACGATCGGTATCCTTCTCGATGCGGTCCAGCGGCTGACCGGTACGCTCGGCGAGGATGCGGTTCAGCTTATCCCGCATTTTCAGGATACGGCGTGCGCGGATTTCAATATCTGTCGCTTGACCTTGAGCGCCGCCCAAAGGCTGGTGAATCATAACCTCACTGTTTGGCAGGGCGAAGCGCTTGCCTTTGGCGCCTGCATTCAGCAGGAATGCTCCCATGGAAGCGGCCATCCCCACACAGATGGTGGATACGTCGGGTTTGATAAACTGCATCGTATCGAAAATCGCCATGCCGGCTGTGATGGAGCCGCCGGGGCTGTTGATGTAGAGGTGGATGTCTTTTTCCGGATCTTCCGCAGACAGAAACAGCATTTGCGCGATAATGGAGTTGGCGACCACGTCATTCACGTCAGATCCGAGGAAAATGATGCGGTCCTTCAGCAATCTGGAGTAAATGTCATAGGCTCTCTCACCGCGGTTGGTTTGTTCAACGACCATAGGAATGTAGCTCACGTAAAACCCTCCCTTAAATATGTGCTAGGATACGTACTACCTGATACAGGTAAAGTCTCCATAATAAACTGTTACCGTATTACCCACATCATAAACAATTTCAAGCAAAAAGTCAAAGAAAGTCAAACTATTGGCGAAAAAAAAGAGCCCTCTGCGCTCTCGTTGGTTAACACTTATATATAACATCAATAAAAATGGCGCGCCCGCGAGGAATCGAACCTCGATCTCAGGCTCCGGAGGCCTACGTCATATCCGTTGGACCACGGGCGCATATTCAACATTCCTTAGAAATAGGACACAAAAATGATTATATGTGACTCTTGAGCAAAATGCAAGTTTTTATTTCGGTGGTCTGATGAAAGGCTTTTATGTTAATAATGGATGCTAAAACGCTGCGCACAATCGGTTGAAGGAGTGAGAAATATAGGTTCTGACACTTGCATGTGAGGTTGGAATTGGTTAAAATGATTGTGGGACTTAAAAAGTTAACCCGGGACATTTTGAGGCCAGCACAAAGGACATAAGTGTATATGAACCAGTAGGAAGTCTGCGGGAGTGGAAAGCATGCGAAATATATTAGAAATTCAGAAGCAGCTTCTGCCAGATCTCACGGATGTATTGAAGAAAAGGTATACCATCCTGCATCAGATCATGCTGTCAGACATCATCGGACGCAGAACGCTTGCGGCCTCATTGCATATGACCGAACGTGTGCTGCGAGCCGAAACCGATCTTTTGAAAGCCCAAGGCCTTATAGAGATTGAGAGCATTGGTATGCGGGTGAGCGAAGCCGGCAGGGAGCTGCTGGAGCAGCTTGAACCCATTGCCAAAGAGCTGTTTGGATTGTCTTTGCTTGAAGATCAAATCCGTCAGGCATATAACCTGCGCAAGGTAATCGTCGTGCCGGGTGATTCGGATACGTCGCCGATGACCAAACGGGAATTAGGCCGGGCGGGAGCCAAGGCGCTGCTGAGCGTCATGGGAGATGAGGATGTCGTTGCCGTTACGGGTGGTACGACTATCGCCGATGTAGCGGAGCATTTGACAACACCGTCCAGCGGACCGCTGAAGGGCGGATGGTTTGTTCCAGCCCGCGGAGGGTTGGGGGAAAGTCTGGAAATGCAGGCGAATTCCATCGTATCCAATATGGCCCGCAACGTAGGAGCACAGTACAGGCTGCTGCATGTGCCGGATCTGTTGAGCCAGGAAGCCTATGAGTCGCTTGTTCAGGATCATATGATTCAGGAGATCGTGGAGACGATCCGTAAGAGCCGGATTATCATCCACGGGATTGGCAATGCCATGGAAATGGCGAAAAGGCGCAGGCTGGACGCGGACACTGTGGCGGAGATCCAGGGTGAGGGAGCGGTGGCTGAGTCTTTTGGCTACTACTTTAACGAACAGGGTGTAGTTGTACACCGGATGCTTACTATTGGGCTGCGCCTCGAAGACATCAAGCGGACAGAAATCGTACTCGGCATCGCCGGGGGCGCAAGCAAGGCGGCGGCGATACAAGCCGTATTGCGGTTTGGCCAGGAGGACATTTTGGTCACCGACGAAGCGGCGGCGGAAATCATCGTGCGCAATTGCTGAGTTATTTTTAAATGAAGCATTAATAATTGTTGTCTTGACAGGTCTAACCACTTGTCTTGAATAAATAAAAACAAACAAAACTTGGGAGGAACTTACTCATGGTTAAAGTAGGTATTAACGGTTTTGGACGTATCGGCAGACTGGCTTTCCGTCGTATTCAAAATGTGGAAGGCATTGAAGTAGTAGCAATCAACGACCTTACTGATGCCAAAATGCTGGCTCATTTGCTGAAATATGATACAACGCAAGGACGTTTCGACGGAGACGTTGAAGTACATGACGGCTTCTTCAAAGTAAACGGCAAAGAAGTTAAAGTTCTGGCTAACCGCAACCCTGAAGAACTGCCTTGGGGCGAGCTGGGCGTTGACATCGTGCTGGAGTGCACAGGTTTCTTCACAACTAAAGAAGCAGCTGAAAAGCACCTGAAAGGCGGCGCCAAGAAAGTTGTAATCTCCGCGCCAGCTACAGGCGACATGAAAACGATCGTGTACAACGTAAACCACAACACACTGGACGGTACTGAAACTGTAATTTCCGGTGCTTCCTGTACAACTAACTGCCTGGCTCCTATGGCTAAAACATTGAACGACAAGTTCGGTGTTGTGGAAGGTCTGATGACTACCATCCACGCTTACACAGGCGACCAAAATACACTTGATGCTCCGCATGCCAAAGGCGACTTCCGTCGTGCGCGCGCTGCTGCCGAGAACATCATCCCTAACACAACTGGTGCTGCTAAAGCAATCGGTCTGGTTATTCCTGAACTGCAAGGCAAACTGGACGGTGCTGCACAGCGCGTTCCGGTTGCAACTGGTTCCCTGACTGAGCTGGTAACGGTTCTGGAGAAAAACGTAACTGTAGACGAAGTTAACGCAGCTATGAAAGCAGCTTCCGATCCTGAAACTTACGGATACACTGAAGACGAGATCGTATCTTCCGATATCAAAGGTATGACTTTCGGATCCTTGTTTGATGCAACTCAAACTAAAGTGCTGACTGTTGGCGACAAACAACTGGTTAAAACTGTAGCTTGGTACGACAATGAAATGTCCTACACAGCTCAGCTGGTTCGTACCCTGGAGCACTTCGCGAAGCTGGCTAAGTAATAACGGCTTGGCGTTATGCAACCACATAGAGCGGAAACAGACTATTGTTTCCGCTCTTTATATATGACTTGCACATCATCAAATCCCTGGTGCGGAGGAGTATCGATATGAACAAAAAAAGCGTTCGCGATGTAGAAGTAAGCGGCAAAAAGGTGTTTGTCCGCGTAGATTTCAACGTTCCTGTGGAAGACGGCAAAATTACTGACGACAAGCGTATCCGTGAAACCTTGCCAACGATTAACTACCTGATCGAAAAAGGTGCTAAAATTATTTTGGCAAGCCATTTCGGACGTCCGAAGGGCGAAGTGGTTGAATCCATGCGCTTGACACCTGTGGCGGCACGCCTGTCCGAGCTGCTGGGCAAACCTGTAGCCAAGGCTGATGAGGCTGTTGGTGAAGCGGTGAAAGCACAAGTGGCGGAGCTGCAAAACGGTGACGTACTGTTGCTCGAAAACGTCCGCTTTTATCCAGGCGAAGAGAAGAACGATCCTGAGCTGGCGAAGCAATTTGCCGAGCTGGCAGACCTGTTCGTCAACGACGCATTTGGCGCTGCTCACCGTGCGCATGCTTCCACAGAAGGCATTGCACATCAACTGCCGGCCGTATCCGGCCTATTGATGGAGAGAGAGTTGTCCGTGTTGGGCAAAGCGCTGTCCAATCCGGATCGTCCGTTCACGGCCATTATTGGCGGTTCCAAGGTAAAAGACAAAATCGACGTGATCGACAACCTGATCACCCTTGCGGACAACATCATTATCGGCGGTGGCCTGACCTATACCTTCTTCAAGGCTCAGGGTCATGAAATTGGCCTATCCTTGCTGGATGAGTCCAAGCTGGACGTATCCCTTGGTTTTATCGAAAAAGCGAAAAGCCTGGGCAAAAACTTCTACCTTCCGGTGGACATCGTGGTTGCCGATGATTTCAGCGCTTCTGCCAATACACAGATCGTTGATATCGACGGTATCCCTGCTGGCTGGGAAGGCGTGGACATCGGTCCGAAAACCCGTGCCATCTATGCCGATGTGATCAAAAACTCCAAGCTGGTCGTGTGGAACGGACCTATGGGTGTATTCGAAATTGAACCATTCTCCAACGGTACTCGCGAAGTAGCGGAAGCTTGCGCAACAACCGAAGGCTACACCATCATCGGCGGCGGCGATTCTGCGGCTGCAGCCGAGAAATTCGGTCTGGCTGATAAAATGGACCACATCTCCACAGGTGGCGGCGCTTCCCTTGAGTTCATGGAAGGCAAGGCGCTTCCGGGCGTTGTGGCATTGAACGACAAGTAATTAGCAGGGAGCTGAAAAAAGTGAGAACACCGATTATTGCAGGCAACTGGAAAATGTTCAAAACCGTTCCTGAAGCAACAGACTTCATCCAGAGCGTAAAAGGCAAAGCCGAAGTGGAAGGCGTGGAGAGCGTGATCTGTGCGCCATTCACGAATCTGCCTGCTCTGGTGGAAGCTGTGAAAGGAACCTCCATCAAAATTGGAGCACAAAACCTTCACTTCGCTGAGGACGGTGCTTATACGGGCGAAATCAGCGGCCGTATGCTGAAGGATCTGGGCGTGGATTACGTTATTATCGGACACTCCGAGCGCCGTCAATATTTCGCGGAAACGGATGAAACGGTGAACAAGAAAGTTCACGCCGCCTTCCGCAACGATCTGATTCCAATCGTATGTGTTGGCGAGAAGCTGGAAGAGCGTGAAGCCGGACAGACGAAGGAAGTCTGCAAAGTGCAGACAGAGGCGGCTTTTGCGGGTCTTGCCAAGGATCAGGCAGCACAGGTTGTCGTGGCTTACGAGCCCATCTGGGCGATCGGAACAGGCAAGTCCTCCACAGCGCAGGATGCCAACGAGGTAATTGCTTATATCCGTACCTTGATTACAGAACTGTATGATGAGAGCACGGCCAATGCGGTTCGCATTCAATACGGCGGCAGCGTAAAGCCCGAAAATGTAACAGAATACATGGGTCAAAGCGACATCGACGGCGCACTGGTCGGCGGGGCAAGCCTGCAGCCGGATTCTTATATCGCGCTTGTTGAGGGGGCGAAGTAACATGACCGCACCAAGACCGGTTGCATTAATTATTATGGACGGATTCGGACTTCGAGACACTGTGGAAGGCAATGCCGTTGCACAGGCCAACAAGCCGAACTACGACAAATACTTAAGTATTTACCCGCACACGACGCTGACAGCGTCCGGTGAAGCGGTTGGACTGCCGGAAGGACAGATGGGCAACTCGGAGGTAGGTCACCTGAACATTGGCGCAGGGCGGACTGTATATCAGGATCTGACCAGAATCTCTAAGTCCATCCGGGAGGGGGAGTTCTTCGATAACGAAACATTGGTTGAGGCGGTTCGTTACGCGAAGAACAACAACAAGAAGCTACATCTGTACGGACTGCTGTCCGACGGCGGTGTACACAGCCACATTGATCATCTGTTTGCCATGATCGACCTGGCGAAGAAAGAGGATTTGCACGAAGTTTATATTCATGCATTTATGGATGGCCGTGACGTCATGCCTGACAGCGGCGTTGGTTTCATGGAGAAGCTGATTTCCAAAATTCAGGAAAGCGGCGTTGGCAAAATCGCGACCGTACAAGGCCGCTATTATGCAATGGACCGCGACAAGCGTTGGGAACGGGTTGAGAAATCGTACCGTGCCATCGTGTACGGAGATGGTCCGAAATATACGGATCCCATGCAGGCCCTGCGTGAATCGTATGAGAAGTCCGTATTTGACGAGTTTGTGGAACCGACCGTGATTACCGAGGCAGACGGCAGCCCGGTAGGACTGGTGGAGAGCGGCGATTCCGTTGTGTTCCTGAACTTCCGTCCTGACCGTGCCATCCAACTGTCTCAAGTATTCACCAACGCGGATTTCCGCGGATTTGACAGAGGACCGAAATTTCCGGAAAATTTACATTTCGTATGTCTGACTTTGTTCAGCGAAACGGTGAACGGTTTTGTGGCTTACGAACCGAAGAATCTGGACAATACGTTCGGTGAAGTGCTTGTACAGCATAACAAGAAGCAACTGCGTATTGCCGAAACCGAGAAGTACCCGCACGTGACGTTCTTCTTCAGCGGCGGACGTGATGTCGAGCTTCCTGGCGAGACACGGGTTCTGATCAACTCGCCGAAGGTTGCTACCTACGACCTGCAGCCGGAAATGAGCGCTTATGAAGTGGCGGATGCTTGCGTGAAGGAAATCGAGTCCGACAAGCATGATGCGATTATCCTGAATTTTGCGAACCCGGACATGGTGGGACACTCCGGTAAAATGGAGCCTACGATTAAAGCGGTAGAAGTGACGGATGAGTGCGTTGGACGTGTAGTGAACGCCGTGAAGGCCAAAGGTGGTACTGTGGTTATCATTGCCGATCACGGCAACGCGGATATGGAAATCGATGAGCAGGGACGTCCTTTCACCGCTCACACGACCAACCCGGTTCCGTTCATCGTGACTGATGAAAACCTGGTGCTGCGCGAAGGCGGTATCCTGGCTGACGTGGCTCCAACACTGCTGGACCTGATGGGTCTGCCGTTGCCTGCGGAAATGACTGGAACGTCCATGATTGCAGGACGTAAATAAGATGTGCTAATTTAGGAATAGAATAAACATACCAAAAGGAGATCTGTACAATGACTATTATTTCTGACGTGTACGCTCGCGAAGTCCTTGACTCCCGCGGCAACCCGACTGTAGAAGTTGAAGTATATCTGGAATCCGGTGCGATGGGACGCGCAATCGTTCCTTCCGGCGCTTCCACAGGTGCGCATGAAGCTGTAGAGCTGCGCGATAACGATAAAGACCGTTACCTCGGCAAAGGTGTTCTGCAAGCCGTTAAAAACGTAAATGAAGTGATCGCACCGGAAGTCATCGGTTTAGACGCTGTAAATCAGCTCGAAATCGACAAAAAGATGATCGCTCTGGACGGCACGCCTAACAAAGGCAAGCTGGGCGCAAACGCAATTCTGGCGGTATCCATGGCTGTAGCCCGTGCTGCTGCAGACGCTCTGGGTCTGCCTCTGTATGTATATCTCGGCGGATTCAACGCGAAGCAACTGCCTGTGCCAATGATGAACATCGTGAACGGCGGCGCCCATGCCGACAACAACGTTGACGTGCAAGAGTTCATGGTCCTGCCAGTAGGTGCTCCAAGCTTCAAAGAAGCGCTGCGTATGGGTGCGGAAATCTTCCACAACCTGAAATCCGTTCTGAAAGGCAAAGGCCTGAATACGGCAGTTGGCGACGAAGGCGGCTTTGCTCCTAACTTCACATCCAACGAAGATGCGCTGTCCTCCATTATCGAAGCGATTGAAAAAGCAGGGTACAAGCCAGGTGAAGACGTTCTGCTCGGCATGGACGTAGCTTCCACGGAGTTCTACAAGGACGGCAAGTACACACTGGAAGGCGAAGGAAAATCCTTCACTTCTGCTGAGTTCGTAGACCTGCTGGCTTCCTGGGTTGATAAATATCCGATCGTTACGATCGAAGACGGCTGCGCCGAAGACGATTGGGAAGGCTGGAAGCTGCTTACCGAGAAGCTGGGCAACAAAATCCAGCTGGTTGGTGACGACCTGTTCGTAACCAACACCGAGCGTCTGAATAAAGGTATCGAAGAAGGCATCGGCAACTCCATCCTGATCAAGGTGAACCAAATCGGTACCCTGACTGAAACGTTCGACGCGATCGAAATGGCGAAACGCGCTGGTTACACAGCGGTAATATCCCACCGTTCCGGTGAGTCCGAAGACAGCACGATCGCTGATATCGCGGTTGCAACGAACGCTGGTCAAATCAAAACCGGTGCTCCTTCCCGTACGGATCGTATCGCGAAATACAACCAACTGCTTCGTATCGAAGACGATCTCGGCGAGCTGGCTCAATACAACGGCTTGAAGTCCTTTTACAACCTGAAGAAATAATTGTCTGATTCGGCAGTAAACGCAAAACAGGGTATTCCTGGCCTTATAGCTGGGAATACCCTGTTTTTTTTGGGAGAATGACTGTCTTCCGAGAGTTAATGATGGCGTTTTGCTATTCAAAGTTTGGTTGTGTTAAACGAACGGGTGTGATAAAATGAAAATGCTGTTTATGAAACGTGAACTCTTCATTATTAATGCATAAAAGTGATGCTCAGGCTTAGGAGGTGGAATACATGGAACTGTTTTTGAAAATTGTGCTCGTTGTATTGTCCATTGCTGTGGTTGCGGTTGTGTTGTTGCAGAAAGGTAAGAGTGCAGGATTGTCCGGTGCCATCTCCGGCGGAGCGGAGCATCTGTTTGGCAAAACCAAAGCACGCGGGATGGATCTGATCCTGCAGCGTGTTACAGCCGGGCTTGGAGCGGCGTTTATGATCGTTGCCATACTGGTTGCCGTCCTGGTGAGCTAATACGAACATTTAAAGCCTTCGTTTCAACCGAAACGGGGGCTTTTTAAATACAAACGGCTGTGACCGAGATACATAACAAGCGATATTCTAATATAGGAAATCCATACTTACACTGGAGCAGGGATGCCAGGGATTGAATCTGTGTATACTAGGGTATGAGTATACTAGGACTGGTCATATCCTGACCGGATGAGAAGCCTGCACTCATGGACGTATTGCAGGAACAGATCAGAGATAATGGGCCGAAATTAAAGGTCACCCGAGGTGGACAAAATGATAACAGAAGAACAAATACTTGAATTTATGCGGGATGCCGCATACAAGCCGATGACTTATCAGGAGCTGGAGAAGCATTTCGGGATTGACAGTGCGACGGATTTCAGGGAATTCCTCAAGCTGCTGAACGCTTTGGAGGAAAGCGGCAAGCTTTTGCTCAACAGCGGCAACCGGTACGGCGTTCCGGAGCGAATGAATCTGGTGCGCGGACGCCTGCAAGCTCACGCCAAGGGTTTTGCTTTTCTCATTCCTGAGGACAGGGACCATCCTGACGTCTATATTCATGCCAATGATCTCAAGGGGGCGATGAACGGCGATACCGTGCTCATCCGTGTGACCTCCAGAGGACCTGCGGGCGGACGCCTGGAAGGTGAAGTGGTACGGATCGTTGAGCGTGGTATTCTGCAGGTGGTTGGCGTGTTCCAGAGCCATGAAGTGTACGGCTTCGTAATTCCTGATGACAAACGGATTAATCGGGATATTTTTATTCCCCAACCCAGCTTTCATGGAGCGGTCAATGGACAGAAGGTCGTTGTAAAAATTGTGAATTACCCCGAGGGCCGCGCGGCTGCTGAGGGTGAAATCATTGAAATTCTTGGTCATAAGGACGACCCGGGCGTGGATATTCTGTCCATTATCCGCAAGCATCAGCTTCCGGAATCTTTTCCCGAGGAGGTTATGGGGGAAGCGGAGGCGGCTCCCGATTCCATTACGGAGGATGAGATCATCCGCCAGGGGAGACGGGATCTGCGCGGCAAAACGATTGTGACGATCGACGGTGAAGACGCAAAGGACCTTGATGATGCTGTCAATGTGGAGCGCCTGCCAAACGGAAACTACCTGCTCGGTGTTCATATTGCCGATGTAGGGTATTATGTGCGCGAGAACTCCAAGCTTGATCAGGAGGCGTATAACCGCGGCTGCAGCGTGTATCTGGTGGACCGGGTTATTCCGATGCTTCCGCACCGTCTGTCTAACGGGATCTGCTCCCTGAACCCGCAGGTAGACCGGCTGACGATGTCGTGTGAAATGGAATTCGATTCGAATATGAAGGTCGTACGGCATGATATTTTTACAAGCGTGATCAAGACGAAGGAACGGATGACCTACAAAAACGTTCGCAAAATCCTTGACGAAGAGGAACCGGAGCTACTGGAGCGGTACAAGGATCTGGTGGATACCTTCAAACTGATGAAAGAGCTGGCGATGAAGCTGCGCAGCCATCGGATGAAACGGGGCGCGGTGGATTTTGACTTTGACGAAGCCAAAGTTATCGTGGATGAGGAAGGCAAGGCCGTCGATATTATTAAAAGAGAACGTACCGTAGCCGAGCAGATTATCGAGGAGTTCATGCTGGCGGCAAATGAGACGGTGGCGGAGCATTTTCACTGGTTGAAGGTGCCGTTTATTTATCGGATTCACGAGGACCCGGATCAGGAAAAGCTGCAGAACTTTATGGCGTTTGCCGCGAATTTCGGCTATCAGATTAAGGGGCGGGGCAATTCCATTCATCCCCGTGCGCTGCAGACGCTGCTGGAGGATATTCAGGGCACGAAGGAGCGAACCGTGTTGAGCACGATGATGCTGCGTTCGATGAAGCAGGCGAAATATGATGCGGAGTCCACGGGCCATTTTGGGCTGGCAGCAGAATATTATTCGCATTTTACGTCACCGATCCGGCGTTATCCCGATCTGGTGATTCACCGGGTGATCCGGGAGGTGGTGGAGAGCGGCGGCACACTTTCGCCGGAGCGGCAGGAATACCTCGCCTCCCGTATGCAGGATATTGCGCAGCAGTCCTCCGAGCGTGAGCGGGTTGCGGTGGATGCCGAACGGGATGTAGAGCAGATGAAGAAAGCGGAATACATGCTGGATAAGGTCGGGGAAGAATTCGACGGTATTATCAGCAGCGTTACCGGCTTTGGTATGTTCATCGAGCTGGAAAATACGGTGGAGGGTCTCATCCGGATGGGCGGCCTGACGGACGACTATTATCACTTTGATGAGGCCCACATGGCTCTGATCGGGGAGCGCACCTCCCGCGTATTCCGTATAGGTGATGAAGTGAAAGTGCGAGTGGCGCGTGTCAACATGGATGAGCACACCATCGACTTCGAGCTGGTGGACATGAAGCCGCGTAGCGAGCGTGGACGGCCTGACTGGGCAGGCGGCGGCTCAGGACGGCCAGGTGGACGTGGCAAGAGCGGCGGTGGTCGAGGCAAGGGAGACGGTCGTGGCGGTGCAGTCGCTGCCGAGGGAAGCCGCCCCGGAGGCAAAGGTAAGCGGGGCGGTAATGGAGGCGGCCGCGATGGTGCGGCTGCAGCGTCGGAAGTGGGCCGTTCCGGCGGCAATGGAGGCGGAAAAGGCAAGCGGAGCGGCGACAGAGGCCGCTCCGAACGGGGCGCTGCTTCGGCTCCGGCGGTCAGCTTCGGATTCGGCAGTGGTAAGGGCGGCTACAACTCGCCTGCAGGTGGCAGCGGCGGCAATGGAAGCCGCCGCAAGAAGACATCGGCGAGCGGCGTCTTCATCGGCGAGTCGGCCACGCCGGGCAGCGATGCCAGCGGTCCGGTGCGCCGCAAGCGGAAGAAGTCCAAAGACGGCAGTGGCGGAAATGCGACGGCAACCTTTGTCCGCAAGAAGAAAAAATAAACGGACAGGCGATCTATGTGCAAGCACGGCAGAACGACCTGCATGTGGGCCGTCGTTACCTCAGAGGCCACGGACAGCGCCCGACGAGCGGCCCGCTATGGGCGTCACGGCGGGCAGTCAGTCATGGGTGCTCCCGGCGAGCGGCCTGTCATGGACGCCATGACAAGCCGCCTATCATGGACATCATGACGCCAGACTGTTTGCTTGTGGGGCTGCTTTGAATGCCGAATGCTCTAAGTGCTGCCGGATATCCTTGCTTTTGCCGAGCCGCATTTGCTACAATTAATATCTGGCTGTGCTATATTGGTTAAAGGAACATCAATTTATTGAGGGAGTGATCGTCATGGGGAAAAAAGCCGATGGGAAAGTGCTCGCCCAGAACAAAAAAGCTTCCCATGATTATTTTATCGAGGATACCTATGAGGCGGGCATGGTGCTGACGGGAACGGAAATCAAGTCCGTTCGCAACGGGCGTTCCAATATTAGCGACGCTTTTGCAACCATCCGCAACGGAGAAATTCATATTCATAACATGCACATCAGCCCGTTCGAGCAGGGCAACCGGCATAATCCCGACGATCCGACACGCACGCGCAAGCTGCTGCTGCATAAGGAGCAGATCAACAAGCTGTTGGGTTTGTCGAAGCAGGATGGTTATGCGATCGTCCCGCTGAAAATTTATGTCCGCAACGGTTACGCGAAGCTGCTGCTTGGGTTGGGTAAAGGTAAGAAGCAATACGACAAGCGTGACTCGGCGGCCAAACGGGATGCCCAGCGTGACATCCAGCGTGCGCTGCGCGAGAAGCAGAAGGTGGCGCGTTAAGCGGATTTGGATGTATAGGTACATGTTGCTTGCGCAGGTTCAGATGAACTACATTGGGGTAATTTATATACCCTCAGTATAGCAGAACGTATATATTTTAAGGCTGATGTATGGTATACTGACGGAGTAGTGTTCTTATGAGCACTGCACCTTGATGCTTCTGAGCATCCTTCCTTTTTATGGAGGGGGAGGATGTGGAATAGATCATTGCTTATGCCCGGCATTGCCGGATATAATCCAGAAGCCCTTTTATAATGAGGGGGCGTTTATGGATTCGACGGGGATAGTTCGAGCATGAGTAGCGGGTAGTGGGGACGCGTCCGCTTCATCAACGCTAAAGCCTATTAAACGGCAAACAAACAACTAACTACGCTGTAGCAGCTTAATAACCTGCACACGTGCTCTCGCTCTGTATCGCCCATGTACCGGGATGAGGGCTCAACTTTAGTGGGATACGCTGTCTAGTCTCCGCCTGCGGCTAGCTGAAGAAGACAATCAGGCTGACCCGAAGGGAATCCGGTAACGGGGAGTCTCTAGGGTGACATCAAAACTGTTACTACACCCGTAGAAGCTTATGTGGCGTTATCTTCGGACAGGGGTTCGACTCCCCTCGCCTCCATAAAAGCAAGACGAAAAAGCCTTCAGCCAATGATGTGGTTGATGGCTTTTTTATTGTGTATAATAATGTAAAGCAATGAACAGAAAGCATAAGGAGGTTCATGTTATGGCAGTCGATCGAGAACAGCTTCAACATATACTTAAGAAGGCCAATCAACGTGCTCGTCAACAAGCCAAGCAATCTGGAGCATCCGTGTACTATATCAAAGATAACAAACGTATTCGTGAAGATGCGGACGGGAATAAATTCGAGATCATATTCGACTCACAGGGAAAGCGGACGGAGCGGAAGTGTTTTGAATAAACATCAACCTGTCATGACGATATAAGTACTATTTCAAGTATTTTTTGTGGGATTGCTTCCTTGTATAAGGAGGCAACACAGTCAGAGACTGAACAGTTCCTACAAAATAATTTCATTCAACTTGAAGATGGTTATGAAGCAAACAAGGTGAAGACTGCAAATAGGAAGCGTATTGCTTTGACTGTGGATACCCTTTCCACTTATTCAGATGAAGACCGTCAGAGTATATTCTCATATATCAAGGGATACTGTGAAGATTTGCAGTATGATGAAAGTAAGTCTCATTTTAAGCTAAAATCAGAAGATGATCTTAAGAAATTGCTCTATGGTATAGAGCAACGGTACTATACAACGGTGCTCGGTGGAGAAAAGAGACTTGCAAACTCGGTATTAGTGCTAAGCTAGACAGGGCTGGTGTGTACTTATTAATGCAAAAGTGCATGCGGACTGTATGTGCTTTTTTGCTTTTCACAAGGCTAGAAATGTGGCGGACGCGGTATATTTGCCTAAAAGAAGAAGGTTTGAAGGGAGGGCATATACCAAAGAGCCACGTTTATATGTAAAGTAAGGGAGTCGGGAGTTAGTTAGCCAAGTGGGTACTTTTCTTTTGTTTATGAAGTTGTTGTATAATAACGGTGATCGATTTTGAGTATTGGGAAGGGAAGTGACAGTTAATGTTTGAGGAAATAGATAAAAAGAAACAGGAGCTTGATCAAAAGAGGCCCTTGCCCGTACACACTTTGCGAAGTATCCGAGAGCATCTGATTGTAAACTGGACATACCACTCCAATGCTATAGAAGGGAACACCCTAACGTTATCTGAAACAAAAGTAGCCCTCGAAGGAATCACGATCGGTGGAAAAACCATTAAAGAGCATTTGGAAGTGATTAATCATAAAGAAGCCATTCTTTATGTGGAGGATATCGTTAGACGGCAGGAGCCTTTATCAGAGTGGCAAATTAAGAGCATACATCGCCTTATACTTAAGAGTATTGATGACGAACATGCTGGAGCTTACCGGAATGAAAATGTTATTATTAGCGGGGCCACACATATCCCGTCTGATTTTGTTCAAGTAAAGGCTCTTATGGAAGAGCTCATACAACATTATGATCTTCATTGGCAAACGAATGTACATGCTCTGGAGAGGGCCTCTTTACTTCACATTGAGTTTGTGAAAATTCACTCATTTATCGATGGTAACGGTAGAACAGCTCGTTTACTGTTGAACTTTGAATTGATGAAGAACGGCTATCCCCCAATCGTTATTGAAAAGGAAGATCGAGCTGAATATTACAGGGCACTTGATTTGGCTCATACTACAGGTGATCATAGCCAATTTATAGGTTTGGTCACTAGGACTCTAAACAGAACTTTTGATCTTTACCTGCGACTTATTTAAATGGGGCGTCAGCCTACGTGACATCACAACCGTGACTACACCGTAGAAGCTTATGTGGCGTTATCTTCGGACAGGGGTTCGTCACTCTCACTTTACCCAATGCGAAAGTTGATTTAAGAAGACCTAAAAACGTTGATTTTGTAACTATCATAAGTTGAATCGGAATTTCTCACAAACTATGAAAAGAAAAAAGCTTGTCGAATAAGAAAAAATCCATGGGTTGGTGTGAACGTATATGGCGAAAATTTTCAAGATAACCTTGACGGATTGGAATGGGGCAGTTCGTGGGAAACCTTACCGTAAAATTGCCATACAGGAGAATGCGAGCCTGTACAATCTTGCGGCGGTCGCGCTGGCTGAGTTTGATTTTGATATGGATCATTTGTTCGGATTCTATGACAACTTGAAAAACTGGGCCCGGTCTGAGGAAGGATACGAGTTGTTTGCCGATGTCGGCGAAAGGATGAATTTTCCGGGTGTGAGGAAGGCTAAAGTCAGCAAGGTGTTTCATACACCCAAACAAAAGATGCTGCTGTTATTCGACTATGGTGATGAGTGGAGGTTCATTGTTCAATATTTGGAAGATGGAGACCTGAGAGGCACGAAGCTGCCTGCTCTCCTGGAAGCTAAAGGAGAGGCGCCCGATCAGTATGGCGGCTTCTCGGATGAGAATGACGAGGATGAAGTTTAACTGATTATGCAGATGTTGTGGGAGAGGCGTAGTTGGGGAAGAAAAACAGTTTGTCGTACTGCTCGATTCCAACGACTGCACCAAGGGACAATATGGATAAAATGCCATCAAAGTCAAAAGATCTTCGACTTTGATTCTTTCAAAAGCATTTGAACTAGGTTTGTAAACGTGGTAGACTTTTTCATGAGGTCGCCTCTTTCGAATCGAGTTCTGTGGTGGAATCGATTTTACCGAAAGATCGGCCTTTTTTCAATTTTTAGATACCTTATTTTGGTTAATCAACAGGCGTGTACACATACATATCTTTTTGTTTTAGTCGTTTATGCTACGTTGGAAATAATTAATTCTTCCAGAGGTGATGAGGATGCGATGGGAGGAAGTCCGTGAACAGTTTCATAATGAGTGGGTGGTCTGTGAGGCATTAAAATCTCGTTCAGAGGACGGGTATTGGTTTATCGACGAAGTGGCGTTGATTGATCGATTTAACGATTCTACAATTGCAATGAAACGCTATTATGAATTGCACCGAGGGCAGCCTCATCGGGAATATGGTTTTTTTCACACTTCCCGAGAAATGTTGAAACTTCGTGAGAAATGGGCGGGAGTAAGAGGACCGCGATGAAAATTAATGTGAGATATGGTCTTCCATTTATTGAAGTTACCATTTGTTACCTTGGAAGAGAACTTCACTTGAAAAATGTATTACTTTATACGGGATCGGCGGGGACGATTTTTGGTGCCGATGCAGTGGATGATATTGGGGTTAAGATTGAACCTGGAGACTTTCTGAACAAAATTAGGGGTGTAGGCGGAGTAGAGATCGTGTATTCCAAGAAATTTGATTTTGTTAAAGTAGGTCTAGTTTTGCAGGAAGGCTTTGAGGTAGAGATTGATGATTGATTCAAAACAATTGACAATTGTAGCAGGAAATTAACCAAGTGATTTTCCCGAGGATTGATGCAAAGTTCCCAGTATTATTGGCTCATTTAGGAGAAGAATTGGCATATGATTTCGCGTTCGCGCCTAAAAAAATCACTCACAGCTATGATCCTCCCGTGGGATTGCTTGGGTATGCTGATTCGGACAGATGAGCCATTTTCAATGGAGGAAGAAATGATAATATGCAACTGATAATTGCTGGCTACGATGATCTCGACAACGTTGTTGAACTTGTCAATCAGGCGTATCGCGGCGCCTCGTCACAGGGCTGGACGACAGAAGCCGATCTAATTGAAGGACCTCGTGTCGACCGGGAGGCCCTCGTTCACAATATCGAAACTGGACCAACAACAATTCTGCTCGCAAGGGAACAGACATCCGACGAGATACAAGGATGCGTCGCTGTTCGCCCGACTGAAAACGCAGAATGGTATCTGTCGATGCTGGCCGTCAGCCCGGTATCTCAAACTGCGGGACTTGGTAAATCGATCATGGCGGCCGCCGAGACATTCGTGGTCGAACGCGGCGCGCGATCCCTGAAGATTTCGGTCATCGACGCTCGGGACACACTGATCAATTGGTACGAGCGAAGGGGCTATCAACGGACCGGCGAGATTGAGCCATTTCCTTATGACGATCCAAGTGTAGGCGTACCGCTCCGCGATGATCTGACTTTGGTCACACTTCGAAAGCATTTGCGCGGCTGACGACAGTCCTGAACGGAGTAACGAGAGCAGCATGAACAAAGTCTACGCCGCGTTGTAACGTATTGGCGGAAAGTACTAAGCAGGTACAGTTAAAAGAGCTATCTGACGAGGGAAGAATACAACATACGAACGTTACTTCGCTTAAATAGCGGAAAAGAGGCTGTTTCTAAATGTCATTGAAGAATGACTTAGGGACAGCCTCTTTTTGCGCAGCATTTCTCTGCACCTGCTCAAAGATATTGTATTTTTTAGGTTCCTCTAGGAACATTTTTCATACTTTTAATCGTTATTGGATGCGGCAGCATTCGCGATTTTTTTGAGAATCTTTTGAGAACGGTTTGATAGACTGTATGGCGATGCATCATCCGTGTAGGCGAGCTGCCGTTTCAACCGGGGAGGAGTCGATTTTCATGGGAAAGGAGGAGCAATGGAACGGTTATTACGCGCGATTTGTACAAGTTTTCGACAGTTGTAAGCAAGGATAGATGTGATTAACGATGCGATGGAGGAAAATGAATGCGTAAAAAGGTAAAACAGCTTATGGCCTGTGTGCTGATTGTTCTGCTGTTGGCGGCCATGCTGCCTGAACTGTCAGGGGGAAAAGCCCATGCTGCAAGCAGCGGCGCCATCAGCACGGCGGCAGGTAATGGGACTAGCGGTTATTCGGGAGACGGAGGAGCGGCGACGACGGCCCAATTAGCGAACCCGACTGGAGTGGCTACGGACAGCAGTGGCAATCTGTATATCGCAGATTATGCGAACAATCGGGTCCGAAAAGTAGATTCGTCGGGGAATATCAGTACAGTGGCGGGCACGGGTTCAGAGGGCTATTCGGGAGACGGAAGAGCGGCGACGACGGCCCAATTGAATAATCCGTTTGGAGTAGCTGTGGACAACAGTGGTAATCTGTATATCGCGGATTTTAATAACAATCGGATTCGGAAAGTAGATTCGTTGGGGAATATCAGTACAGTGGCGGGCACGGGTTCAGAGGGCTATTCGGGAGACGGAAGAGCGGCGACGACAGCCCAATTGGCGGGCCCGACTGGAGTGGCTGTGGACAACAGCGGCAATCTGTATATCGCGGATTTTATGAACAATCGGATCCGGAAAGTAGATTCGTCGGGGAACATTAGCACGGTAGCGGGCACGGGTGAAAATGGCTATTCGGGAGACGGAGGAGCGGCGACGACGGCCCAATTAAGTGACCCGCAAGGAGTAGCTGTGGATAGTAGCGGCAATCTGTATATCGCGGATAGGGGTAACAATCGGATTCGGAAAGTAGATTCATCGGGGAACATCAGCACGGTGGCGGGCACAGGTGAGTGGGGCTACTCGGGAGACGGAGGAGCGGCGACGACAGCCCAATTGTATTATCCGTTTGATGTAGCTGTGGACAGCAGTGGCAATCTGTACATAGCGGATGCGATTAACCAACGGATTCGGAAAGTAGATTCGTTGGGGAACATCAGCACGGTGGCGGGCACGGGAGAAGCGGGCTATTCGGGAGACGGAGGAGCGGCGACGACGGCCCAATTGAATAATCCGTTTGGAGTAGCTGTGGACAACAGTGGCAATCTGTATATCGCGGATTTTAATAACAATCGGATTCGGAAAGTAGGACTCACATCCAGCAACGTGAACTTGAGTGGTTTGACGCTATCGAGCGGGAGCTTAAGTCCGGCGTTTGCGTCAGACACGACAAGCTATACGGCGAGCGTGGCGAACAGCGTGGGCAGTATAACAGTAACGCCGACGGTGAGCGACAGCAATGCGACAGTGACGGTGAACGGAACGGAAGTGACGAGCGGTTCGGCGTCGGGTGAAATCAGCCTGAGCGTGGGGAGCAGCAACACGATTACGGTCGTGGTGACGGCGCAGGACGGAACTACGAAGCAGACGTATACGGTGACGGTAACGCGTGCGTCGAGCAGCAAAGCGGAATTGAGCGGCTTGACGCTATCGAGCGGGAGCTTAAGTCCGGTGTTTGCGTCAGACACGACAAGCTATACGGCGAGCGTGGCGAACAGCGTGGGCAGCATCACAGTAACGCCGACGGTGAGCGACAGCAATGCGACAGTAACGGTGAACGGAACGGAAGTGACGAGCGGTTCGGCGTCGGGTGAAATCAGCCTGGGCGTGGGGAGCAGCAACACGATTACGGTCGTGGTGACGGCGCAGGACGGAACTACGAAGCAGACGTACACGGTGACGGTAACGCGTATGTTGAGCAGCAAAGCGGAATTGAGCGGCTTGACACTATCGAGCGGGAGCTTAAGTCCGGCGTTTGCGTCAGACACGACAAGCTATACAGCGAGCGTGGCGAACAGCGTGGGCAGCATTATGGTAACGCCGACGGTGAGCGACAGCAATGCGACAGTAACGGCGAGCGTATACAATAGTTCCGGCACGTACGGCCCGATTTCCCTGACCAGCGAAGCAGCGGGGGTTTCGCTTCCGTTAGATGTAGGCGTCAACACCATCCAGGTCGTAGTGACGGCGCAGGATGGTACAACCAATACGTACACCGTAACGGTAACGCGCGTGTTGAGCAGCAAAGCGGAATTGAGCGGCTTGACGCTGTCGAGCGGGAGCTTAAGTCCGGCGTTTGCGGCGGGCACGACAAGCTATACGGCGAGCGTGGGAAACCGTGTGAGCAGTATTACGGTAACGCCGACGGTGAGCTACAGCAATGCGACAGTGACGGAGGCGGTATATGATTCCGCTCACGCCACGGTGACGGCGAGCGTATATAACAGCGCAGGCACTTTGGTAATGGGTCCGATCGCGTTGACGAGCGGAGCAGCTTCCGATTCGCTGCCGCTGAGCGTAGGCATCAACACGATCAAGGTGGTCGTGACGGCGCAGGACGGCACGATGCAGACGTACACCGTGACGGTGACGCGCTCGTCGGGTACAGGCTCTTCCTCCTCCGGTTCGTCTTCGACGGGCTCGCCTTCCACCAACAGCGGGGGCGCAGCTTCTAATAACTCGACAGGGTTCAGCGTCATTGTGAACGGCAAGAAGTATGATCAAATCGCCACAGGCACTACAACCCATGAGGACGGAAAAACGGTGCTGGCGGCGACGGTGGATACGGCCAAATTGATGGAGCAGCTTGCAAAAGAGGGCGACAAGCCGGTCATCATCATTCCTGTTGCCTCGGTGAGTGCGGACAAAGTGACGGTTGTATTGACAGGGGACGCAATAAAAGCTATGGAGAACAGGCAGGCCGTATTGGAAGTGCAGACGGCTAACGGAAACTACAAGCTGCCTGCGGCGGAAATCGCGATCGCCCGCTTGTCGGAGCAGCTTGGCGGGCAAGTGAAGCTGCCGGACATCGTCGTTCATGTGGACATTGCGAAAAGCGACGCAGCGAAGAACAAACTCGCAGAAAGTGCGGCGGAGAAAGGGAAATTCAGCATCGTCGTACCGCCGGTCGATTTCACGGTAACTGCTTCGTACAACGGTAAAACGGCGGACGTAGACAAGTTCAATGCGTATGTAGAACGTGAAATTCCGCTGCCGGACGGCATCGATCCCAACAAGATTACAACCGCTACCGTGCTTGCGGCGGACGGAACGGTCTTTCATGTGCCGACCTTCAGTGCCGTTCATGACGGAAAGTATTACGCAGTTGTGAACAGCTTGACGAACAGCACGTACACCTTGATTTGGCACCCGATGACGTTTGCGGACACAGAAGGTCATTGGTCCAAGGAAGCAGTGAGCGACATGGCTTCGCGTCTGATCGTGAACGGGGTTGACGAGACGCATTACAATCCGGATGCGGCAATCACCCGCGCCGAGTTTGCGGCGATTATCGTCAGAGCACTGGGACTGGCCGACAACGGGAAAACCTCAGCGTACGGTGATGTGAAGTCTGGCGACTGGTACGTCGGCGCGGTGGCGAAAGCGCAGGAATACGGCATCATTGAGGGGTATGAGGATGGAACATTCCGTCCGGCGAAGACGATCACGCGTGAAGAAGCGATGGTGATGATAGCACGGGCGATGAAGTGGACGGGACTCGACACAAACGTCAACAGCACAGACGCGGTATCAGCCATTGCCGCATTTGCGGACGGCGCTGCGGTAGACGCGTGGGCGAAGCAATCGGTCGCTGTGGCTGTGAAGAGCGGATTGGTTCAAGGCAGAGATGCCGGGCTGAAGCCGACGAGCGACATTACGAGAGCGGAGACTGCGGCCATCGTGCAGCGGATGCTGGAAAAGGCTAAGCTGATCGACGACAGAGATTACAAGTAATATGCAGCCCGAGCAGGGCCGTCCGAAAGCGGATATGAAGCTGAAGGGCGGCCCTTGCTTTTTTGTGAGTGCGTAATGATAGAATGAAAAGAGCAGAGTTGAATTGCGAAGGAAGGGGACTGTGTATTGAAAAGGGGGCGTTACCGCAAGATCATCGGAATCGGCTTGATCTTTTCATTCTCTATTGCTTTGTTCGCCGCTATTTATGCCCAAACGATACCGAATCGGGACATGCCGCCTGCGAAGCGGGGAGTGTTGGATTTGTCAAATTGGGATTTCCATAAGCAGGGATGGGTCAACCTGGATGGAGAATGGGAATTTTATGAAGGCGAATTGCTGGAGCCTGCCGATTTTCGTGAAGGAACGCGTCCGGAGGTCTCGTATTTATCTGTACCTGGCACATGGAAAGGAAAATCGGCGAATGGCGGTATGAACCGAAAAGGATACGGAACGTACCGGTTGAAGGTGCTGGTTACAGATCAAGTGACGGATGAAGTGTTAGGTCTAAAAATAAAGAGCATCCGCATGTCCCATCGGTTGTTCGTGAATGGAAAACTGAAGGGAGAGAGCGGGCATCCTGCAGCCGATGACTCGGCGCATCAGCCCGGCAATACGCCTTATTCAGTGTTTTTTCATACCGATTCCAAAGAAATCGAAATTGTGATTCAAGTGTCCAACTACGTATTTGTCACCGGTGGGATCGCTGGTCCAATCTCGTTCGGATTGGATAAAGATGTGGCGAGGCTAAGCGCGATCCAGCTCGGCACCGATATCGGGACTATATTGGTTCTTGGCATGTTCGGAGCCTATCATCTCAGCTTCTACTTCCTTGGGCGAAGAGAGAAAACGTATTTGCTCAGCGGGCTGTATTTGCTGCTTATATTGCTCGAAAAAGCGCTTTACGGCGAGAAGATTTTGCAGAGGACGCTGCCTGACCTTCCTTTTGACATTGCCTACAAGCTGCTGGATGTAAGCGAATTTATCAGCGCGGCGATGATCATCCTGTTTTTCTGCTCTGTGGAAGCTCGTCTCATGTCGCTTCGGATGATGAAACTGATACTGGCTCCGGTAGTCCTATATATTGCGGCGGTTGTTGTGTTGCCTTATCGTGTGCATATCCAAGCAAAATATGTTTTCTTTCTTTATATGGGAATGGCTATCATCTACATTATGGGCAGAATGGTTTATCTGTATGTCCAAAGCAAGAGAGATTCATCCGAGCGGAAGGAACTGCTGCTGTTTATTGGCGGGAGTATGGCGTTGATGATCTTTCTGGTGGACGGAAGCCTCTATTCAGAGAATGTAGTGCCGACGGATTTGGCTGGAAAATTCGGGGTGATTTGTTTCATCATTTTCATAAATATTTTGCTTGCGGTCCGATTCTCGAATGCTTATGAGAAGACAGAGATCCTTACGCATCAGTTGAAGGTCTCCAATCAGCTCAAGGACGAGTTTTTGATGAACACTTCCCATGAGCTCAAGACCCCGCTGCATGGCATTTTGAATATGGCGTCCCATCTGCTGGATGATGAGGAAAGAAATCTGTCGCAGAAGCAAAAGCAGAACCTGTGGTTGATCAAGGATACGTCCGTCAAGCTGTCCATGCTCATTCACGATTTGATCGACGTTACCCGCTTGAGGCATGGGGAGCTGCGCTTGCAGCAGACGATTGTGGATGTCAGGGTGGCTGCGCAAATTGTATGTGATGTGCTGCAGTTTGAGCTTGCAGGTAAAGCTGTGCGATTGGATAATCAAGTCGGTCCCGATGTCTGGGTACTGGCCGACGAGAACCGGCTGCGCCAGGTGATGTATAACCTTGTCCATAATGCGATGAAGTATACTGAAAAAGGGACAATCAAGGTGATGTCAAGTGTGACCGGCGATACGATATGTATTTCTGTCGAGGATACGGGAACCGGGATTCCCGAGGATAAACATGAAGCGATATTCGATTACTTCGAACAGCTTGATGGGCCGCTTCCGCAGGACGGGTATACAAGTATGGGAGTTGGTCTGTACATTAGCCGGAAGCTCGTCGAGCAGATGGGCGGAGAAATCCAGGTGGACTGGTCGGAGGTCGGACAAGGAACACGAATGGCGTTCTCGCTGCCGGGTGTGGAACGGATGCCGGCTTTTCATGAAGCGGCTTATACCGCCGAGGATCGGCCCCGAAACACCTTAAACGATGCTTCGCTGGATATTGTGGACCAGCATGAGCATACAATCCTGATCGTGGATGATGAAGCTTCCAATATCCATATTCTGCTGAATATTCTAACAAGGCATAGGTACAATGTGATTACAGCGTTCTCGGCTAAAGAGGCGATAGCCAAAATGAACGAGTATTCGAATGTCGATCTTGTCATTCTGGATGTGATGATGCCGGGAATTTCAGGTATCGAGCTGTGCCAGACGCTGCGCGCTCATTATTCCATTCTTGATCTGCCCATCTTGTTTGCGACGGTCAAGGATACGCCGCAGGACGTTGCGCTCGGCTTCAGGGCAGGGGCGAACGATTATGTGACCAAGCCGTTTGACGGGGAGACGCTGATCGCCAGAATTCAGACGCTGATTGCGATGAAAACCTCGATTCAGGAGGCGATCCGCAATGAACATGCATTCCATCAAGCCCAGATCAAGCCGCACTTTCTGTACAACGCTCTGAGCAGCGTTATTTCATTTTGCTATACGGATGGAGAAAAAGCGGCCTATTTATTATCGATGCTCAGTCAATATTTTCGCTATATTCTGGAGATGGATCGTTCTACTTTGTATGTTCCTCTATACCGGGAACTGGAGCTGATTCATGCATATGTCGAGATCGAGATGGCCCGTTTCGGGGAGCGGTTCGACTTTGTTTGCCATGTTGACGAAAGCCTTCATCATATAGAAATTCCTTCTTTATGCATCCAGCCGTTTGTTGAAAATGCGATCCGGCACGGACTGTTCGAGAAAGAGGGACATGGGCAGATTGCACTTACGATTCACGAGGGAGACCGTTATATGAAGGTCGTGATCGAAGACGATGGTGTCGGCATTCCGGATGATCTTCTTTATCAAATATCGAATGGTGAACGGTCCATCGGGGGCATCGGCATCTCCAACATTCGTAGACGTCTCGATTCCATCCCTGGGGCTGCACTGACCGTAAGCTCCGAGATCGGGCGCGGGACTAAGGTGACGATATATTTACCTCTTCATCAGGACGGAAGCCAAAAGAGTTGAATAGCCAACAATCGGAGGGACGAAATTGTTTAACACTGTCATTGTCGAAGACGAAAAGCCGATTCTGGATTTAATGAAAGTTGTCATTGGGCGAAATCCCCACTATACGATTACAGGAGCCTTCACCAATCCGCTTGAGGCGCTGGCCTGTCTGTCTGAGCTCAGACCGGATGTCGCTTTCCTCGATGTGGAAATGCCCAAGATGAATGGGCTTGAGCTTGCACAAAATATCAATGAGTTATCGAAGCAGACGCAGATTGTCTTCACGACGGCCTACAAGGAATACGCGTTGGATGCGTTCGGAGTTCAGGCGCTTGACTATATACTCAAGCCTGTGACACCGGCCGCTATCGAGCGGGTCACGGAGCGTCTGGCAAACAGGAAGAATGATGCTGTTCCGGGCGGAAGGGGCAGAGGTGCTTCCGTCATTCGTTGTTTCGGGAGTTTCGAGGTGCGCAATCCGAAAGGAGCGCAGATCCGTTTTCCAACCCGCAAGACGGAAGAATTGTTTGCGTATTTTCTATGCCATTCGAACAGGGAGATTGGCAAATGGCTGCTGACGGACTTGTTGTGGCCGGATATTGAGGAAGAACGGGCTTCCCACAGCTTGCACCAAACGATCTATCAGATCAAGAAAATGTTGAAAGGGCATGCCATTGGTATGGATATTCGGAAAACGCGGGATGGCTACGTGCTCGAAACCCTTGACGAACATTTCGATGTGCTTGATTACCAGCGGTTTGATCCGACCCGCACCGAACGATTGGCGGATTATGGGGAAGCAGAGCGGCTCTGTTCCTTGTACCGGGGACCGCTATTGGATGGAAAGCCTTATCTGTGGAAGGTTCCACATGAGGAAGCGTTAGGAAAGCATTTCACGGCGCTAACCCGAAGTTTGATCCAGCGTGATTTATCGGAGGAAAACTGGATCGGTGCAGAGCACAGGCTCCATGCGTACTTGGCCGTGTACCCGCTGGATGAGGAGATGAATCAGATATTGTTAGACATGTATGCAGACCGCGGGTTTAAGGAGAAAATCGCCAGGCATTATGCGCGGTTCGAGGCTTCTTATCGCATGGAGCTGGGGCTGGAGCCGCCGCTTGAGATGAGAGAACGGGTGGCATCCTATTTGAGATAAAGCAGTATAGCACTATTAGTTTGGTTTGCTTTATAAATGTACATAAATATGTTACAACTGTTATTACAATTATAAGGTATAACTGAATGAGTATCGATCATACTATGGATAGGAGAATATAAAATGAATGGTGTGGTCAAGGTGGCGAACGACAAACAGGAAGTGACTCGTTATTTCAGAAAAGTAGGGAGAATGGGAAATAGTTTGGGTGTAAGCTTGCCTAAAAGTCTTGCCGAAAAATTAAATGTAACGCAGGGAGACGAAATCGTATTCATTGAAAATGAACGTGGTGAAATAACAGTTAAAAAAGCTCGCCAAGGCAAGCTGCCTGATCATGTTCGCCCCGAGGTTTTGGAAGCTTTCTTTGATGTGTTTGAAGAGGACAAGGAGATTTTTGAGGATTTAAGGGACCGATGATATGACAAAACTTTTGACCAAAGAAGAAGTTGTTGCAGCACACTATTTTATGATGAAAAGAATGAATGACGCAGAGCAGGCAGGTGTAAAAGATCATGGCCTACTGGAATCTGCGATACATAGACCTCAGCAAAGTATATTTGGAGAAGATGCGTATTCAACCTTATTTGATAAGGCAGCGGCGTTGTTAGAATCTCTGGTCAAAAATCATAGCTTTCATAATGGGAATAAACGCACTGCCTATATTGTTACAAAATCGTTCTTAATATTAAATGGAAACCATCTAAAAATGGAACGTAAATATGCCGTGGAGTTTATCGTCGATATTGCTAAAGGGTTGCATTCGGTGGAGACCATCGCCTCTATTCTGGAAGAGCATTCTGAGGAAAGTTGAGCTGTTCTTTTTGTAAGTCTACGGAAGGGGCAAAAGAATGAACAGAGAGAGGCGGCTGCAAGAGCAAGACAGATCCGCAAGGCAACGAGAGCAGCAATTAGGCGAAGCTCCATGGTCTGATGGGACGTTTGCATATATTGCCGGGTATACGGGGTGGGGATTTCCTTATGGTATAACATGGGAGGAGATGGACAGGCTTGCCGATCAGGAAAGCCTTTACGCTACGATTCCGCATGAGAGTTATGAAGCGTAGGTTCGTGAGGATGAGAAATGGCTGATTTTTGATAGACCGGAGGACGAAGAGGAATGAGAAAGAGAGTGGAACCATTGCCAGAATCTGAACTACGGGCCATTCTGCGGGCAGCCGACGAAATTATTGCCCAGGGCGGAAGGACGCTGCTTGCGAAAATTTTGAAAGGTTCAAAGGATCGTAAGGTGCTGGAGCTTGGATTAGATCAAAACCCTTCGTATGGTTACTATAAAGACCTTACATTGGAGCAGATCATGGATAAAGTGGATCAGATGATCCGGACCGATTTTTTGGAAACGGAGACTCGCGGCAAGTACCCTCTAATTGTATTTACTCCTCGTGGATGGGCGATCGAGAGGGAGAGACGGGCTGAAGAGTTCCTGCAAGAATGGAATCGCTGGCTGGAGAATAACGTAACTCCAATCAGCATGGAATATTTGAAAGAACGAAATCGGGGTATGATCTTCTTGTTCTTGTACAAAATTTTATGCTCCAGAAATAGGAAGTATATTTCCTTTTTGATTTTGTGGGAACGCATCGATTTCAAAAAAGTACAGGCTGAAATACGCCATGTGATCCAGGCGCTGCAAAAGAGCGATGATATGGATGATGCGGAATGGAAGCAGTTATTGGCGGAGCGTGCCCGATCACTCATCATTAGCTCGCAGGACCCGATTTTTTTGGCATGTCAGTCCTGCGGAGGCCCTTTTATATTTGAAGAGACGAATCCGGAATATTACATGAGCGATGGTTTACGGTTTCCGGACAAGTGTCCAAACTGTATGGAAGGTCATTTACACGTGAGGTGACCGGATGTTAATCGTATCCGTTGACGGGGGCGAACGGAGATGACTGTTAATGTATATGACAGAAGCGACCGGAAAGGGCCGCTTTTTTGCTTGTTTATTTTCAAAATGGTGCGATATCATCTTGTTACTTGAATTTATATCCTTCTAGCTCATGAATAAAAAAATGCAGAGGAGGAACCAGTTTCTTTTATCAACGGTTATTGATGATCACTGCACCGTTTCGGCGCGTTTTCTGCCCAATACGGCCCCGCACGTCCAGGCTGATAGCCCGAGCAGCAGCAGAACGCCCGAAATCCAGGGATGATATGCGAGTGTTGCTACCCGGTTAACGGCGATGCCGCCAATGCCTGCTCCTGCCGCCAGTCCAAGATGGATGACGGATGTGTTTATGCTCAGAATAAAATTAGCTGAATGGGGCGCTTTCTGAATAAAATAGCTCTGCATGGCCGGTCCTGCAGCAAACATGGCCAAAATAGCAAAGGCGATCAAAATAAATCCGAATCCAGGAACGTGGCCGGATAAGGGGAGCAGCATGAACGCTGCCGCATGAGTCAGAAGGGCATAACCTATGACAACGGCGGGCCCCCAGCGGTCGACACCATACCCGCCTATCCGGGAACCAATCGCACCGATGACTCCCAGCCCCAGCATAACAAGCCCCAACTCCGATGTTTGCAAATGATACAGCTCCTGCAAATATGGCGTTAAATACGTCATCATAACGGAGTTCCCGCCTTCACGGAACAAAGTGATCAACAGGCCGATAATCACGGCGGAGCTCCCCAGCCATTTGAATTGCTGAAAAAATGGAGCCGGTTCGTCTCCTTCCATCTCCGGCAGCAGGCGAAACAGGACAATACCAATCACGATGCCCAGCAATCCAAGCAGCACAAAAATGGATTTCCAATTCAGCCACTCCGTGATCGTAATGCCTGCGGGCACGCCCAAAATCATGGCGGTACTGAAGCCGAGAATAATAGTTCCGAGCGCGCTGCCCAGCTTCTCAGCGGGCACCAGCTTGGCTGCTATGCCAAATGCGGTGACCAGAAAAACGCCGGAACTTGCGCCAAGTATAATCCGCGACACCATCAGCATGGCCGCCGATACGCTTATAGCTGATAACGCACAGCCTGCTGTGAAAGCAACCATGGCCGAGAAAAGAAGCTTTTTACGTCCTATGCGGGACGTTAGTGATATCACAACAGGAGTGCCAATGGCAAATGAAAGTGAGTAAAAGGTGATGAGCTGCCCGGCAGCGGCAAGTGAAATGCCCATATCGTTCGCAACGATGGACAGAATACCGGAGATGACCAGCTCCGAAGTAGCCGTCAGAAACACCGCCAGCGCAAGCAGGTAAATAGCTGATCGATACATGAGTACCATTCCCTTCTTAAGTCTTGGTTGTATTATAATGAAGAAGCTAACCTTAGATAAGAAGGCAAAATGAATGGATATAAACCAAATAAATTGATCAACTATACTTTAGAAAGTGGAGGGTACATCATGGATATGAACGAGGAGTTTATGCATACCTGCGCATTCTTGGAGGTGCTTGAGGCCAAATGGTCGATTCTCATTATTGCCAAGCTGGCTGCCGGGCCGAAACGATTCAAGCAGCTGCATCGTGATGTGGCTGTCGTCAGAACACAGTCATTAACGAACGCGCTTAAGCATCTTGAGGTGAAAGGAATCGTGCACCGCAAGGTATTTCCTACCGTGCCGGTTACGGTTGAGTATAGTCTGACGGAGAAAGGAATGGACTTTAAACAGTCACTGACCGAAATGGAAAATTGGGCGCTCCGATGGCAATAATCTGCCGGGATATATGGAGCGCATAGCTTAACACTCCTGATATTAACGCTTCGGTTGAAGCGGATAGCTGACGGTTGTCGGCACCTTGATAAGGATTAGCCGCAGAGTCCCTTGATTCGGGCTCGTGATTTCTACCGTTGTACCTGAATCCGCATACCCAACAACGAAATCTTTATGATGAAAAGGAATGGGCTGTTTCGCTGCGCCAGCTTCTCCCCATGCTCCGTCCCCGCGAATAGCAAGAGCCGTTAAAGTGTAGCCTGCAGGTACTGTGTGCTCATACCGGGCTCCGCCGCTGACTTCAACGTCCCACATTTCTGCGTCGGCCACGAGCTTGATAGGGGCGTTGCTGCCAAGTACCGTTTTTACTTTATAACCTGCTTCATAGCTTTCAAGTGGGAAATCTGCATGCTCATATTGGTGATAGGCCGGTTGTCTCAGCATCGCTTCCGCCAAATAAGGCTCAAACCAGATTTGAAAAAACTCTGTATCCGAGCTGAGCTTTTCCTGATGGCTGACTCCCGAGCCGGTTTGCATGACCTGTGCCCCGCCTGCGCCCACTGCGCTGTCCGTTCCCAGGGTATCCTTGTGAGAGGACCAGCCTTCCACTACATAGGTCAAAATCTCAAAGCCTTCATGTGGGTGCAGACCGATGATGGCGTCCGCGTTTGAGGTTCCCCAGGCCCAATAAAATAGGGGTCCGACACGTTTGATGACCGATCCTTCGCCCGAGAAGCCGATGGGCTTTTGTTCCTTGATTTTCCCGCCGTCAAATTCGCCCTTTCCCTGCATGGCAGGGGTATATACTCTTGGTTGCATGAATGATCAGCCTCCTTTTGAAAACGTAAAATTGCTACTATTATGAAGGATATGAAGGATATGAAGGATAGAGGTGCGCCTAACCTGGCTTCACGCTTTTCCCCAATCTCTTGAGCAGCGCAATCGCCGCCTCCTGATCATCCTGGTCAACTCCACTCATTAAATGGTGGACAATTGCCGCATGGTCCGGAAAGATCCGATTGAACAACTCATCGCCGGCGTCGGTAATTTCAGCATAAATCACTCTGCGGTCTTCCCGGCAGGGAACGCGTCTTAACAGCAGCTTCTTCTCCAGCTTGTCGATATTATAGGTGATGCTGCCGCTTGTCACTAATATTTTTTCCCCAATTTGCTGCAGGGGGATACGCCGCTTCGTATATAGCACCTCCAGAATCATAAATTCGGAAGGGGATAGACCGTATTGTCTAATATCCTTTATGACCTGATCTGAAATGGCTTTGTAGGCTTTGGAGAGAACGACGAATAACTTGAGTGAAGTGGCTTGGGCATCGTTCAGTTGAAGAGGCATGATAATCACCAGCCTTAATGGAATCTTTTTATTAATAATCTTTAAATTGAGATAAATATACTGCGGGAATGGAATGCTGTCAACACCTAAGCGAAAAATGTTTCGGAATGTTGAGATTTTGTAGAGGTTTGGTCATTATAATGTGAAAGTGTCAGCTTTTGTCGAGTGTTTAATTGTTGTGCAAGAGCTGAGGCGCTTGAGTTGAAAGTAGTCGACCAATCATTCTATAAAAAGGGGGAAATCTGCTAATCGAAAGAAATTGGCAATAGGGCATTCCTACATGCTTTCGTTAGCGGGAAAAAAGGTGAAACTAAAAAATCGAAGAATATTGTCGGTGCTAATGGCAATCGTTATGGTATTGACGATATTGCCATTTCATCCGTCACAAGTAAGAGCAGCGGCTACACCAGCACTTGATCCTGGTACCCCCGTTCGATTATCCGAAACGACCTATCAGCTAGCAAATGCTGCATTTGGAAGCACAGGTGTCGTTAAAGCAACGGGCGGATACTTTACAGTGGCTGTAAATAACGGTTCGATTGCCGTCGGAACTCTTGCCAGCGGTATTACTGAGTTAACGGATGGTATCAAAATCAGCGGTATTACCACTGACAAATCCTCTGCTACCCATCGGATATTCAATTTTACAAGCTCCAATACCTATGAGGACATCCAGGCAGCAATTCAAGGTATGACATTTAAGCAAGATTCAGAGAAAACCCAAAAGGTCACAGTAAACGTAGTGCCAGGGGCACCGCTGAGTGATGGGAAAACATCTGCGCGTGCTTACGATGGGCGTTATTTTGTATACGTGGCAAGACAGAATAGCATGACTTTTAACGATGCTGTGACTACTGCGACGAACAATAAGGGACATCTTGTGGAGCCAGCAGCAAATAATCCTGCGGAAATGTTGGCCATTGCCAGTATGTTTAATGAATTCAAGACTTCCTTTGCAGGTATGCCAGGTTGGAACTTTATTAGCTTTATAGGTGCTACTAAAACTAAAGCCCCCAATTGGGACACTGCTAGTAATACCCTGACAACCTATGTAACAAAGAATCAGTACACAGGTCTTGAGCAATCGAATAAATATAAATTTAATGGTGACGACTACGTCCATCTTACACTTCTTCTGGACACCAACAATACAGATATACGTTACTTAGGCGTAAATAATACACATGGCGGCACTAGCGCCTACAAAGATCCGGGAGTTATCGTTGAGTATAATTCCGATTTCACACGTGACTTCATCACGGAAACGACAGAAGTGGACGTACTGGAAGGGTCTTCTTTAAAGGAATTGCAATTAAAGAACGAGGACGGTTCCGGGATTGACCTGGCTCCAGCGTTCGATCCAAGCCAAACTCGTTACACAGCTAATGTGCCGAACGATGTGTACAACATCAGCATTAATCCGACTGCACAGTATCCGGAAGATACAGAGGTACGGGTTAACCTGAACGGTAAAGAGGTCGCTGTAGGCGACTGGGACAACCTCCCGCTTGAAGAAGGCAAGAATACCGTGACCGTTGGCGTCTATGACAAGAACGGAAACCTTTTGAGCGAGTACGCAATTGAAATTGTTCGTGAAAAAGCGAGCACTGGCGGCAGGCTGACTTCGCTTGTTCCATCTACAGGAAGCCTGAATCCGGCATTTGATCCGGAACGGACAACCTATACGATGAGTGTGGGGAAAAGCGTGTATGAGATGCAGTTAACCCCAACGTCGCTTGATCCAAACGCCAAGATTGCAATTCGTGTAGTTGACGACGTATACGGAGACGACGACTGGCAAGAAGTGGCCAGCGGCAGCCTCAGCGGTAATCTTGAGCTGAATCGCGGTTCGAATACCATTGTCGTCCGCGTCACGGATGAAGATGGTCAGTATAGAGAGTATACGGTGACGGTCTATAGAAGCTACGGAAGCAGCAGCGATAACGACGATGATGACGACAAAGGCAGCAATGGCGGCGGTGGTGGTGGCGGAAGCACAACTACGCCAACAACTCCAGAAGCTCCAAAAGGTAATCTCGACGTTACTTTGAACGGCAATGACAATCCGTTTGCAACCGGAACGGTATCGACTTCCAATGGCCGTACGGTAACGGCGGTTAAAGTGGATCAGGGCAAGCTGACAGACGCTATTTCCCAAGGAACAGGCCAGAAGCTGGCGATTCACTCGCCAAATGAAGGCGACATGACCGTAGAAGGCCTGACAGCGGACACACTTAAACAACTGTCCGATAAAGGAGCAAGCCTGGAAATCAGCAACCTGCTGGCGATCTATCCAGTTCCAGCTGGCAAAATGGACCTGTCTGCTGTGGCTGGCCAATTGGACAATGCAGCGCTGAGCGATATTGCGGTTCGCATCGATATTAAGCGTGCATCCGAAGATGTGATCGCATCTGCGAAAAGCAAGGCAGCAGCGGAAGGTTATGAGCTGCTGGTTGACCCAGTCGATCTGGATCTGACGTTTAGCCATGGCGGCCAAACGGTAAGAGCCGGTCAACTGAACGGCTATGCAGTGAAGTATATCGCTCTGCCGGAAGGTGTTGATCCAAACCGGATCACAACAGGTGTCGTGGTGAATCCAGACGGCAGCGTATATCATCTGCCAACTGTTGTGACCAAGATCGGCGACCGTTATTTTGCACAAATCAATGATTTGCGCAGCAGTGGAACTTATTCTGTTATCTGGAATCCGCAGGATTTCGATGATGTAAGAAACCATTGGGGTAAAGAGGATGTTAACAACATCGCGGCAAGACTGGATCTGAAAGGGAACGGAAATAATACGTTCGCTCCGAACCGGAGTGTAACACGCTCCGAGTTCGCGGAGATCGCGGTTCTCGGCCTGGGACTGATGCGTCAGGAAGCATCTCAGGTGAACTTCCCGGATGTTTCATCATCCGCGTGGTATACAAATGCTGTCGCGATTGCAGATGAGTACGACATCGTTCGCGGTTATAACGATGGCGACTTCTACGGCGACAAGCAAATTACGAGAGAGCAAGCCTTCGCGATAATCGCCCGTGCATACCGCCTGATCCAATCCGAGAATGCGGCCGGACAAGATACTTCTGTACTGGCTCAATATAAAGATGGGGCAGAGGTATCGAACTGGGCCAAAGCGGATGTGGCGCAATTGATTCAGGCAGGCATCATTCAGGGCAACGGTCCTAAGATGCTCAACCCGCAAGCCACGATTACGCGTGCGGAAGCAACAGCAATGATCGCGAGAATGCTGAAGACGACGAATTTAATCGACAAATAAACAAGTGTATTCCAACAACCATTGATGGCCTGAAGGTCGTCAGTGGTTGGTTTTTTTGTTTCCATTTAAATAGATATGGAATGTTCCTATATTATGTGCTTCAATAGGTAATAGGGCCTAAAAGAGACTCTAACGCACAAATTTAACAGAGGTGACTGAATGTACAAGAGATCCTCGGGATATGTCCTTATCCTGCTATCGGTATTTCTTATTGGCGGCAGCATTGCCGCATTTATGTATTGGAAGGAAAACATGCGGAAATCCCAGACACCCTCCACGGAACAGTTTATTGAACAGCACATGACCAATGCCAACGGAACCTTGGCAAGCTATCTTAAGGAAGGAACTTCTACGGTGCCGGAGATCGTTGCAGGCAGAGAGGCGCTCTCGGAATCGGTGGGGCTGTGGATGCAGTATGCTTTGCTGAAGCAGGACAAGTCCCTGTTTGATTCCGGTTATGAGCTGTTAAAGAGCAAATTTATCAAGCCTGAGGGTTATATTGCCTGGAAGC
Organism: Paenibacillus medicaginis; assembly: GCF_042138635.1. Classification (NCBI taxonomy): domain Bacteria; kingdom Bacillati; phylum Bacillota; class Bacilli; order Caryophanales; family Paenibacillaceae; genus Paenibacillus; species Paenibacillus medicaginis. Next base: position 60,406 of record NZ_JBHIRY010000016.1, read on the forward strand.
TGACGGAGGACGGTCAGTCCACGGTGAGCACCAATGCGCTTGGGGATGATTTTCGGATTATCGATGCCTTGTGGAAAGCTGCAGACCAATGGGATGAGAAGAGCTACAGTGCAACGGCGGATGAGCTGTCACGAACGCTCGTTTCATCGGTTATGAAGGACGGTATTTTTGTTGATTTCCGTGATTTTGCAAATGACCATGCGGCAGGTACACTAAGCCTTGCTTACGTGGATATGTCCGCGCTATCGAATATGACCCGCAACGGGGTTCTCGAGCAGCCTGTTTACGAACGACATAAGCAGCTGTTGACGGATATGCCGGATGATGGTGTTTTTTACCCGAAAATGTATGATATCGATAAGAAAACCTACATTTATGATGATTCAGTCAATCTGATCGATCAGCTGCTCGTCGCTTTGAACTGCGCGCAAATCGGTCGTTCATCCGACCAACTGCTCACGTTCCTGAAAACCGAATTCGGACAAAAGCATCAAATCCCGGGACGCTACAATAGAGACACAAGGCTGCCTGATGCGCCCTATGAATCTCCTGCCGTCTATGGCCTGTCTGTTCTGCTGGCGTTGAAATCAGGCGATACGGAATTTGCCCGTCAGTTATACGACCGCATGCTGCAGTTTCGCGGGCAGGATCCCGCCTATCCCGGAGGCTATGTGTTTGACAAGGATACGCATTTGTTTGACAATCTGCTTCCTCTGATTGCAGAGGAAACCATGAATTAAAATCAAGAATGTGCAGGTGACATGATGACAACGGAAAGAATGACACAACTCGGCAGAAGAATACCTCTCAAAGGCGTGACATGGGGATACATATTGTTGATTGCAATTGCTCTGCTGCAGGAGCAGTTTGTCTTTTTGGATATCTACTTAACCCAGTCCTATACGATACAGGATTTGCTTTTTAATGCAGCGGTGCTTGTAGCGCTGGTTGCCGGCTTGCTGCTGCCGGTGGGGGTGTCGGTCGTCGGGATATTTGTATTTCTCGTATGTTACCTTGTATGGCTCGCCACCTTTGCTCCGCCAGAGGTATTGGCCATTTCCTCGTTTTTGTTGATTCCGGCCAATGTGCTGGCAGCCACACTGATTAAAACGTATTTGATCCGGAGCAGCCGCTTCCTGGAGCGCATGGACGACATAGAGCGGAAAAATCCGCAAATGGATCCGCATACGGCGCTGGGCAACAAAGATGCGTTTGCTGACGCAATCGTCAAGCAGTCCAATCTGGCCCGCAGACATCCGAGCAGGTACGGCTTCTGCGTGGCCATGTTTAAAATTGAATTTTTGCCGCTTGTGCAGGAGTCGCTTGGATCACAGGGGTATGCATCGCTGCTGAGAGACTTGTCCGACACCATCCAGAAGCAGCTCCGTTACGAGGATTACAAGTTTTTTATTGATAACGGCCGCTTCGTCATTATTTGTCCCATGACCCCTGCAGAATTTTTGGAATCCCTGACAGATCGTATTAAAAAAGCGATGATGGATGCTCCCTTTACAGATTTGAAAGGAAGGCCGCTCAGGCTGGTGGTCCGTTCGGGCGCGCTTGTATTTCATCCTGAGCAGTTTAGCAAATATGAGAACACAGACAGCGTAATCGCCGCATTGGAACGAAATACGGAGACAGATTTGATCGGAGAGTATATTTAAGGGGAGAGGTTTGACACAGATGCATAGCTACTTGGATTGGTTCATCCCTTTATGTATTGGAGTCAGTGTTTTTTTTACAATTACCATTCTGGTTCTGACGGCAGCGACACTGGTCTTCCGGGCGCAAGTGAATCGCAAATATGATCGGGGGAGACCAAGTGACTGATTTTATACTTCTTGTAACCATCATAAGCATTTGGATTGCAGTAACGGAAGCGGTTGTCATTATGGCCGGGGCCATTCGTTTCATGAACAGGCAGAACCGGACGAATTTTGTGATCCCGGAAAATATGGACGACTTTCCGACAGTTACGGTGCTCGTGCCGGCCCATAATGAGGAGCTGGTCGTGGCCATTACGGCAGAGCACATCCTGCGTCTGAACTATCCTGAGGATAAAGTGCAGATCATTGTGATCGCGGATAATTGTACGGATCAGACGGCGGACAAGCTGCGGGATTTGAAGAGCAGATCCAGCTACAGGCACCGTGATTTTATGGTTTTCGAGCGCACAGGCACGGGTGGCAAGTCCGGGGCATTAAATGATGCCCTGAAGCTGGCCACGGGAGAGTGGATCTGCGTATATGATGCCGATGCGGCACCGGAGCGCAATGCTCTGTTGTTTCTGGTGCAGAAAGCGCTGGAAAAACCTGAATTATATGGGGCGGTCTTTGGCCGCAACAAGGCTCGTAACCGGGGCCAGAACTTCCTGTCCAAATGTATTAACCAGGAACTGGTTACGATCCAGCGTGTGCATCATACCGGACTATGGGAGCTGTTCAAGGTCGGCACGATTCCGGGTACGAATTTTATCGTGAAGTCTGAGCTGATGCGTGAAATCGGCGGCTGGGATGAAGATGCCATTACGGAGGATACGGCGGTATCCTTTGAAATTATGAAGAAAGGCCAACTGATTGCACTGGCTCCGCAGGCAGAGGCGTACCAGCAAGAGCCTGAGAAGCTTAGCGTTTATATGAAGCAGCGCGGGCGCTGGTCCAAAGGCAACTTCCACGTTATTATGGATAACTTCCATCATTTATTTGACAAAACAAGCTGGCGTATCAAGCTGCACGTCATGTATTATGCGGCCAGTTACTTCTGGTTTATGCTGGCGATTATAATTTCGGACATCATTTTTGTGATCAATATCATTTATCAGATCGTTCACTTGTTCTTCCCGGATATAAACAGCCCACTCCAATTTACAAGTGATGTCTATGTCTATCTGGTCGTGGCCTGGGCGTTGATGTATTTTATCTACGTGCTGCAGATTAATCTAGCGCTTGCTTCCGATATCGGACAGAGCAACACGGAGAACTTTGTGATCTCCTGCCTATCGTATTTCACATATGCCCAGCTGTTTCTGATTATCTCGGTGAAAGCCTTCGGGTCCATCATTCTGGATAAGGTCGCGGGACGGCAAAGCAATAAATGGTATAAAACGCAGCGGTTCGGCTGAAGCTGCCCTGCCCCGATATTTCGACATCGTTTTACAAAGCACGGCACAGATTTTACGTTTCTAATATATAGCTCTAACAGCGGCTTGATACATTGAGATCATTCGAGCCGACTGGGAGGGCTATTTTTTGTTTTCGCTACACGCGGTCTGGCTCCTATGAATATACGTCGAGAGAGGTTTTCTTACATGAAATCGGGGTTATGGTTTAAAAAAATGACAGTAAGCTTCCTGGTGGGCAGCTTGCTTGCAGCGGGAATGGCGGTTCCGATCGGTTATGCCGCTGCCGGGACAGAGAATCAGACGGCAAGCGGCGGCCGATGGATGACAGGAGAATACCATACCCACACCTATCAGTCCGATGACGCTCAGACGTCATTGGAGGATGTGCTGGATCATGCCCTTGAGGAGAATCAGATGGACTGGCTGGGTATCTCCGACCATTTGCGCATGGAAGGCCGGGATGATACCGGGGCTGCGGTGGCTGGCGGCTCCATTCCGCTGTCGAAGGGCATTGAACGGTATCAGTTGCCCAAAATCGAGCAGCTTCGGGCAGCAGGCAAATACAAGGATAAAGTCATTTTTACCGGCTTCGAGTGGGACATGCCGACTTACGACCATGTGGACGTCGGCATTCTGCCGGATGAATTAAAGGCGGCAAACATCGCTGAAGCGATTAGCCATTTCGAGTACCTGTTTACGAATCGGAGCGAGAGCTTCTATGATCCGCAGGATGTAAGCAGATGGACCGCGAAAGACAGCAGGGCGTACAGCACCAAGGCCGATGCCCGCAAGGCTGTTCAATGGATGAAGGATAACTATCCGGAAAGCTATATGATTATTAACCATCCATCCAGAAAAAGGGGCACTTCCGCAGAATTTAAAATCGAGGACATTCGGGATTTCAATAATATTGCGCCGAAGATTGCTTTTGGCTTCGAGGGCATGCTGGGCAATCAGATGGCGCCGGACCGCGGCGAAGTGGCCCAGGCATACGGCGGGACCGATATCATGGTTGCACAGCTTGGCGGAGTCTGGGATGCGCTGCTTGGGGAAGGGCGCCACTTCTGGAACTTTGCCAACTCTGACTTTCATTTCAACATTGACAGCACCCGCAAGTATTCCAGCGGATACATGCCGGGGGATTATTCGAGAAACTACACCTGGGTGGACGGGTCCGATATGCACGCTGTCGTGGATGGTATGCGCTCGGGCAAATCGTTCTCCGTGTTTGGCGACCTGATTAACGCGCTCGACTTCCGTATTTCCGGTGCGGGTGAACAGGCGGAAATGGGCGGGGACCTGCAGGTAACGCAAGGGGATGACATGGAGCTGACGATTCGCTTCAAAAGTCCTGAGCGCAACAATAACGGCGATCCTGTTGCAGTAGATCACGTTGACCTGATTGCGGGTGACGTCACCGGGCTGGTTGAGCCTGGCACCGCCAAATATACGAAAAGCACAAATGATTCCACCAGAGTGCTGAAACGTTTTACGAGCGATGAATGGACGACAGATGCGGATGGTTACAACGTCATTACCTATAAGCTTGGACCTGCGGAGAAAAATCAGTATTTCCGTCTGCGCGGCACCAATCTGGGCGTGGATGTGCCTGGGGAAACGATAAATGGCGAGCCGCAGATTGATGTGAAAAATACAACGGTGGACAATGAGACCCGGTTTACGGAAATTAACAAGCGTAACTATTCGGATCTCTGGTTCTACTCCAATCCGATCTTTGTGGATGTAGCGCCTTACAGCGACGAGCAGGCAGTAGGAGACACAGCAGCGCAGTTAAACCTTGGCGATACGAGCGGCATTGTCGATGATCTGAAATTGCCTGTGGCAGGCGAGCACGGGGTGAGCGTTCAATGGGAAAGCTCCAATCCGGAGCTGATCGGTCATGATGGACGCCTGCTCGTCCGTTATCCGGCAGAGGATACGGATGTGACCCTTACAGCGACCATTACACGCGGGGGCGTAAGTGAAACCAAAACCTTTGTGGTCACGGTAAAAGGCTTCGGGGATACGTCGCCTGTTGAACTGAAGGCGAACATGACCACCGGGGAAGGGAAAGCTTATGAGAGCGGGTCATGGACAAACCAAAGCGTCGTGACCAGTGTGTACGCCGTCTATTCGGACCCTGTAACAGATGTTGTGCTTGAGCTGTCCAAGGATAGCGGGGAGTATGGGCCTTACAAGGCTGACGAGAGCATTGAAGTCTCGGCTGAAGGCGCGCATACACTGGCCTTCCGGGCCACAGACAATTTAAATCTGCAGAAGACCCGGGCGGTGCAGGTAAACATTGACCGTACAGCTCCAGTCATTACGCTGCGCGGCACGCAAACGGTGAATCTGACAGTGGGCTCCTCCTATGCCGAAGCAGGTGCGGATGCCGCCGATAACGTGGGCCTGGCAGGTGATGTGCAGGTGAGCGGTACGGTGGATACGAATACGACCGGAACTTATACTTTGAGCTATAACGTAAGTGACCTGGCCGGCAACCCGTCTGCGGAGGTGATCCGTACGATTCATGTGCTGGCAGGCGGGGGCAATCCCGGAAACGGCAATCCGGGAGACGGTAATGGCGATGACTCGGATGACGATGATTCAGATGACCATAACTCGGGTGGACATGACTCGGATAATTCAGATAAAGGCAATTCCGGCAGCGGCGGATCTGGCGGCAGCCAATCGGGAGGCAACGGACCGAGCAACGGGGAGACAGGAAGTAACAACGGGAACGGACAGCCTTCGTCGAAGGTGATTGAGGTTCCTGCAGGGCAAGCTGCCAGCGACGAAATCAGCGGAGTTATCCGTATTGAAGTGTCGGCAGGTGTGTGGAGTACAGACAGCGAAATCCAAGCTGCTGTGCTAGCCGACGATGCGACACCTTCAGCAGGTGGCCTGTCCCGGATCAGCCCGGTGGTAGAACTCGCCAATGATGCAGGCAATACGTTCGATTCTGCTGTGAAGCTTACCTTCAACTACGATACGGACGCAGTGTCCAGCAACAGCGTACCTGCCGTCTATTATTATAATGACCAGCAGGCAAGATGGATTTTCGTTGGCGGAACCGACAACGGCGATGCTACCGTAACGGCCAGCGTCAATCATTTGGCCAAGTTCGCGGTCTTTAGCTACCAGCCGAAGGCATTCAGCGATCTGGCAGACCATTGGTCGCTGCCGTTTGCGGAGCGGTTAATCGGGATGAACGCGGTTCAAGGGTATGAGGACCAGAAGTTCCACCCGAATGAGAAGACGACGAGAGCGCAGTTTGTCAAAATTCTGGCGGACGCTCTCGGCATGAACGCGCCGGATACTGCGACTTCCTTTGCCGATGACGCGCAAATTCCGGCTTGGGCGAAGCAGCAGGCTGCCGCGGCCCTGGAGGCCGGCTTGATTCAGGGCTCGCGCGAAGATGGCCGCATCGTCTTTAACGCCGACAAGCTCATATCCCGTGCCGAACTGGCCGTCATGATGGCCAATGCGCTGAATGCGGCCGGCGGCAACGGCGAGTCCAGTGGCGGGACCGGCGGTTCTGGAAGTGGCGCAAGCAGTCAATTCACGGATGCTGGCAGCATCCCGTCCAGGGCGCGAGCTTCCGTTGCTACGGCCATGAATGCGGGCATCCTGACAGGCTACCCGGACGGCGCCTTCCAGCCGGACCGTGCTGTAACGCGCGCCGAAGCGGTTGCGGCGATTTACAGGCTGCTGGAAGCTTTGCATATGTAGAGCCTCACTTTTCAAAGTGACTGTACACGGGACCTCCCTAGTCATCTATGATGGCTAAGGAGGTCCCGTTCTGTTTTAACCGCTCCCCATAAGAAAAGGAGCCTTCCGGCTCCTAAAGCATGACTGATATTTTAAGTATATTGAACGATTTAGGCGTGAACCATGCGCGTTGCGGATTGCTCTTCTTCAGACTCCTTAAATCCGATGGACAGGTCGAGTGCAACTGCAACCTTCATCACGGTTTCCAGCGATGGAACAGAGGTAGAAGTTTCAAGACGGGCAACTTGGGCTTGGGTTATTCCGGCTCTCTCGGCTACTTCCCGTTGCGTCAGCCCCAGAGCTTTTCGTCTACGTACGAGGCTATTTACCATACGTGCCATTTCGCTGATCACTTTTTTCTCATAGTCGCTTTTGTAATCCAATTTACTCTTTAGATCTGACCAAGAATTTTTAAACTCGTTATCCAATGTTTTCACCTCCGGTATAGTCGGATAGGGAAGTTTGCGTGCATCCCACCCATCCTAATCACTAGCCGTAACGCCTTATCCATTCCTTCATTCTTTCCTCGGCCCGGTCAATTTCATGACTTGGCGTCTGTTGTGTGCTCTTTCTGAATATAGTCAATAGCACCAGACTGCCCTTCCAGCGAAAGTAAGGAATTCGATATCGCCCGGCTCGTAATTCGTAGAGCGCTCCCCTTAACTTACGGGAATGGGGCATCCCATCTCCTGCTCTCTCCATGGTGTATAAAATGTCATCCATTTCGCGTTCGGCTTTTTTGTCACCGTTCTTCGCTCTTTCGTTGAGCGATAGGATGTGTTTCTCTACCTCGGAGTTTCCTTTCCCCGTTCGATAAAACATAATATCGGTCATGCAGTGAACCCTTTCTCTTTAAGACATTGAATTGGTATCGTATGTGATACAAAATATACTATAAGCAATACAAAATATATCATAAATGATATCAGATATCTAGCTTTCAGCGAGTTTTACAGTACGTATACAAAAGAATCCAAGCGAAAGAGTATTGACAAATTCCGTGTTAACCTATAGGATTTACTTACCCGACTGATGAGTCAGTCAAGTGAGGGGGATGCAGATGCCGAAGGATAAAGAATCGGCTGCCAGCGATGACCGCAGAGCCCAACTGATGTCGATTGCCCTGAAGCGTTTTGCTACATATGGCTATCACCAGACCAAGGTGTCCGATATTGTCAGTGAGGCGGGAGTGGCGCAGGGTACGTTTTACTGGCATTTCAAAAGCAAGCAGGAATTGGCCCAGGAGATTATTACGGAAGGCCGCGACCAGCTGCTTGAAGCGATCGGCCAGGGTTACCGCAAGGATAGCGGCACTCTTGAAGATATGGTCAGAGCGTCGGAGAACCTGTTCACGCGTATGTTTGATTTCGCTGCGAATCATCGTTACTTCATGAAGCTGCTGCTTACAGGCAGCGGAGTGGATGAAACAGTGCAAAGACAGCTTGCGGAGACCAAGGATGCCATGGAGCTGGCCTTTCGCAGGAATATCCTGCGGGCGATGGAACTGGGTATGATTCCGGACAAGCTGGATGTTGAGCTGCGGGCAGCCTTATTGATGAGCATGATCGAAGGCTTGATGCTGCGCTGGCTGTTCGGCTCGGAAGGAACGCATGACCGGATTTCCGGTCAGAGCAGCGCCGTGCTTGCGGCGGAAGCAGCCAATTTTGAATTTTACGGCCTGATGGGAAAACCTTAGCGCCGAGAGGGATAATGTTACATTTTTTAGACACACTGCATATTACACCACAAGTATAGACAAGGGGAGAACAACTTGATGAAATCAACGAGAAAAAACTGGACAGTTTCAATTATGGCACTGACATTATTCAGTATGCTGCTGAGCGCCTGCGGCGGAGGTTCGGCTGACAATACGGCAGGTACAACAGGCAACAACAATGCAGGACAGACAACCGGGGCATCGGATGATCTCGCTAAAATTAAAGCGGCTGGTGTGATGAAAGTCGGCATCATGGGCACCTATCCTCCCTACAACTCCCTCGGCAAGGGTGGAGAGTATGAGGGCTTTGACGTCGATATAGCCAAAGGAGTTGCCGAAAAGCTTGGGGTAAAGGCAGAGTTCACAGCCCAGGACTTCTCCGGTCTGATTCCAAGTCTGCAGGCAAACAAGCTGGATGCTGTTATCAGCCAGGTGACGATCACTGATGAGCGCAAGCAGGTCATTGATTTCAGTGATCCATATATTACCAATAACGTGAAAATCATTGTCGGCGACAACAACACAGATATTACCAAGCTTCAGGATTTCAAGAGCAAGAAGATCGGTGTGGGGCTTGGAACGAACGATGAATCCTACCTACGCAATGAGGTGCTGCCTGAGGTCGGCAATTTTGAAATTAAAACCTACAATGATGTCATTACATCACTCAAGGATTTGGATGCAGGACGCATTGATGCCACCATCAACAATATGTATGCGTTGAAGCCGATTGTGGACGAGAACGGCTTTAAGATTAAAACGGTGGGCGAGCCCATCAAATCCGATCAGGCGGGCGTAGCCATTCGTCAGAACAACCCGCAGTTGAAAGAGGCGATCAACAAAGCGCTCGCTGACATGAAAGCCGACGGTTCCTATGAGGAAATCTACAAAAAATGGTTTGGTGAAGCGCCGCCTGCCGAGTAAAAAGGAAGCAGTACAGGGACGAATTTGCCGGCTTCATCGCGGTATCGTCCCGTTTTCCTTTTCAGGTAAAGGAGATCTGAAAGATGGACATGTTCAATTTAGTGCTTGAGAATTTGCCCTTCCTGCTCAAAGGGGCGCTTTATACACTCGTGATCACCATTGTATCGATGCTGCTTGGTCTCATCATCGGCATCATCACGGCAATCGCCCGCCTGAGAGGGCCGCGCCCTGTTCGGTGGATAGCAAGAGCTTATGTATCCATCATCCGCGGCACGCCGCTGCTGGTGCAGATTGTCATCATTTATTACGGACTTGTGGATTACGGGGTCACGCTCGGCTCGCTGACAGCTGCTTTTATCGCGCTCAGCGTGAATGCGGGGGCCTATTTGTCGGAAACGTTCAGGGGAGCCATCCTGGCGGTTCCAAAAGGGCAGACGGAGGCTGCATTTGCCACAGGCATGACGCCCTGGCAGACGATGCGCCGCATCATCCTGCCGCAGGCGGCACGGATTGCCATCCCGCCGATGGGCAATACGTTCATCGGCATGCTGAAGGAGACTTCGCTCGTATCGGTCATCGGGGTGAGCGAGCTGCTGCGTCAGGCTCAGCTTTTGCAGGCACAATTTTACCGGTATATGCCGTTTTACCTGGCGATTGCCGTCATTTATTGGGTGCTGAGCACGGGGCTGGCGGCCATTCTGGAGCGGATCGAGCGCAAGCTTAATGAGGCTTATTAATAGTGGAGTTGAAAACGATGATTACAGTCAGCAGTTTGTCCAAAGAATTTAATCATACTGAAGTGTTGAAAAATATAGATTTGCAGGTGAACGCGAGCGAGATTGTCGTGCTACTGGGACCCAGCGGCTCAGGGAAGAGCACGCTGCTGCGCTGCCTGAATGGACTGGAGGAGCTGTCCGGCGGCAGGTTCGAAGTGAATGGAATCGGCGTTGATGCCGCAGCGCCACGGCGAACCCGCACAGCCGCTTACCGCGAAATCCGCAAGCATACCGGCATGGTTTTTCAGCAGTTTAACCTGTATCCGCACAAGACAGCGCTCGGCAACGTGATCGAGAGCCTGCTGACGGTCAAAAAAATGCCCCGTGAACAGGCAGTTCCCGTCGGACGCGAGCTGCTGAAGCGGGTCGGGCTGGCGGAGAAGGAAGACGCCTATCCCTCGAGACTGTCTGGCGGACAGCAGCAGCGGGTTGCGATTGCGCGCGCGCTTGCGATGGACCCGGCGGTCATGCTGTTCGACGAACCAACCTCCGCGCTGGATCCCGAGCTTGTCGGCGAAGTGCTCGGCGTGATGCGGGGACTGGCAAGGGACGGTATGACCATGCTTGTGGTCACCCACGAAATGAAATTCGCCAGGGAAGTGGCGGACAAGATTGTGTTTATGGCGGATGGTGCCATTGTGGAGGAAGCTGCGCCGGATGTCTTTTTCGAACAGCCTCAGCATGAACGGACCAAGAAATTTTTGCGTCAGATCGAACAAAAATAACAGCAAAGGGGATTTTCAGCATGAAGGTTACAACAGTCTGGCACGGGAAACGCAAGTTTACTTCAACGGGGCCTTCGGGCTATGCCGTGAATCAGGATGCCACGGACAAATACGGCGGCGACGGGCAAGGCATGACGCCGATGGAGCTGCTGCTGGCCGGGCTTGGAGGCTGTATGGGCATCGATATTACGATGATCCTGAATCATTTTCTGGGGGATATTGAAAGCATTGAGATTGAAGCTAACGGTATCCGGACCGAAAGCATGCCAACGGCTTTTACGGAAATTGATCTAACCTTCCACGTGAAGGGCAACATTCCGGATTACCGGGTATGGAAAGCGATCCATATGGCGGAAGAGAAATACTGCGCGGTTTCGGCCTCGCTCAAAGCGGAGATTCGTCCGCATCTGGTGTTGAACGGCGTGCAGGTTCCAGATCCCGCGTAAACGATATAAGCAGCAAAAAGGTGCAGTCCGCCGGCGTTACCGGTATAGGCTGCACCTTTTAAATTTTTCGGGGCGGAACATTCTTATCTGGAAACCGGAGCCTTTTCCCTTGGCTTCAGGTATGATAAGGTGGAGTGAATCTTTGTGAAAGGATCATGCTTATGGGAGTTCTATCGAGATTCAAGGATGTTTTGAGGATGAATATGAACACTTTGCTGGATCAGGCCGATAAACCGGATAAGATCATTGATGATTATATGCGCAAGCTGAACATGGACCTGGGCGAAGTGAAAGCGGAGACGGCTGCGTTGCTGGTGGCTGAGAGCAGAGCCCAAAGGGCGCTGGATGAATGCACGGCGGAGATCTGGAAGCTGGAAAAGTATGCACATAAAGCAGCGGAAGCGGGCAATGAGGAAGAGGCACGCAGGTTTCTGGAGCGTAAGCTGAAGCTGACCGAGAAGCAGCAGGAGTTGCAGACCGCTTATGAGCTGGCTTCCACCAACGCCGCCGGGATGAAGCAGGTGCAGGATAAGCTTACTCACGATTTCGGTGTGCTGGAAGCACGGCGTGCGGAATTGAAGGGTAAAATGGCCCTCACCAAAGCACAGCAAACGCAGAACTCCATGGATTCGCCGCTTGGCATGCATGATTCCACTTTTGCAGCCATGGAAGAGCAAGTGAACAGGGAATACGATGAAGCGATGGCCTTGGCCGAGCTGAGGTCCGAAGCGAAAGATGATCTGGACAGCCTGTTTGAGCAATTTGAGAAGAAGGCCAGCCCGACAAAGGATAAGGAATAGCAGTTACTTTTACAGAGGTGTGAAGACGGATGCCTATTATTGATTATAAATGTCCAAACTGCGGCAGCGGTATGGCTTTTGATAGTGCGACAGGGACATTGCTGTGCGGAAGCTGCGGCAGAAGGGACAATATTGAACAGATTGCTGATCCTCTGGTGAACCTGGTTTTTACAGAAGGTGAGGTCAGAGAGTATCATTGCCATAGCTGCGGAGCGGTCATCATGACCGAAGCGGAGACGACGGCGACGTTGTGTAGCTTTTGCGGCTCCGCCGTGGTGCTGGCCGACAGGCTGACCGGGAAGCTGGCGCCCGCGAAGGTGATCCCTTTTACGATCAGCAAGGAAGAGGCGATACAGGCCTTCAAGAAATGGTGCAAAAATGGGCGTTTGACGCCGCACGGCTTTATGTCAGCGAACCGAATCAAGAGCATCACCGGCATGTATGTGCCCTTTTGGCTGTATGATCTGCACAATAAAGTGGAGGTTCACGGGCAAGGTACGAAAGTCAGAAGCTACACGAGCGGAGATTATGAGTATACGGAAACGAGCCATTTCAGAATATACCGGCAAATCCGTGTGAATTATGCGGGGCTGCCGGTGGACGCGGCGGAGAAGATGAACGATGAGCTGATGGACAAGTTGGAGCCTTTTCACTATGATCAGCTCAAAATCTTTAAAACCCCGTACCTTGCCGGATATATTGCCGAAAAGTACAGCTATGACCATAAGCAGCTTATTCCGCGGATGAAGGGCAGGGTCAGTAAATACATCGACGATTATGTTCAGTCCACCGTATCGGAATATTCGGCCGTAAGCATTACAGACAGGCCGATAGAAACGCATATCAAACGGGCGAATTATGTGCTGCTGCCGGTGTGGGTGATCCATTATAACCACAAAAACCTGGAGCATTCGTTTGCCATGAACGGCCAGACAGGCAAGGTGGTTGGCAAGCCGCCGATCAGCAAGGCCAAGGTGACCGCATGGTTTGCAGGCATTTCCGGGGTCTCGCTGCTTTCGCTGAAGCTGATCTCCTGGATGATTGGAGGGATGTTTTGGTGAAAAGGCATCGAGCGGTTCTGGCTGTTTTGTTAATTTTGGCTGTCATGTTCGTTGTGCCCGTGGAAATGCTGGCTGGCTCAGCGGCCGCGGCGGAATCGGGATCAAAGAAGCTGATTTATGATGAAGCAGGCCTGCTCAGTCCCGAGGCTTATGAAGAACTGAATGAGCTGGCCAATCAATATGGGGCGCAACGTGAGACGGACATTATAATTGTGACCTCGAACAACCCAAATAATGAGGATGTTATGCGCATGGCCGAGGATTTTTATGACGAGCATGCGCCCGGATATGACAAGCCGCACGGTAATGCGGTCATTTTGACGCTGGATATGAGGAACAGACAGATATATCTGGCTGGCTTCTATAAAGCGGAGCAGTACCTCGATGACAGCAGACTCGATAAAATTCGCAATAAGATCAGCGGGAAATTAACGGACGGAGATTACGAGGGAGCTTTTCGAAAGTATATGGTTACGGCGTACAACTATTTGGATATCCGCCCGGGGGTGAATCCGGATAATATCCTGTATAAAACCTGGTTTCAATTGCTCGTGTCTCTCGGGATCGGGGGACTGGTTGTCGGGAGCATGGTTCGCAATGCCGGCGGTCGTGTTACTGTCAGTGGGCAGACCTATATGGACTCATCCAGCCCGGGAGTTTTACAGCGTGGGGACCAATACCTGCATACCACGACAACAAGCCGGAAAATTGAAAGAAACAACAGCAGCGGCTCTAGCGATGGCGGGACCACCAGCGGGGGTCATTCGCACAGCGGCAGCCGAGGATCTTTTTAAGGGGTGTGGTACATAAATGTTTTTCAAGAATCAATTTGCCAATGTGGTGGAATGGGAAGAATTCCGCGATGACATGATCTTCTGGAAGTGGAACAATCGGGAGATTAAACGGGGAAGCAAGCTGATCATTCGCTCTGGACAGGATGCAATTTTTATCAGCAACGGGAAAATCGAAGGTATTTTCGAAAATGAAGGAGAGTACCAGATTGATTCGGACATCATTCCCTTCCTGTCCACGTTAAAAGGCTTTAAATTCGGCTTTAACAGCGGCATGAGGGTGGAAGTGCTGTTCGTCAACACGAAGGAATTTACGGTGAAATGGGGGACACAGCAGCCGGTGCTCATCCCGACGCCCCAGCTTCCGGGCGGAATGCCCATTCGTGCCAACGGCACGTTCAATTTCAAGGTGGATGATTATGTCAGACTCATAGACAAAATAGCCGGGGTGAAGGACAGCTACCTGGTTGAGGATGTCAAACTGCGCATGATTTCCGTGCTGGATCAGCTATTAATGAAGTGGATCAGCCGGGAAGGGGAGGACATGTTCAATCTGCAGGCCAATGCTTCGGATATTGCCAAAGGCATTCGGGAGGATCTGGATATGCAGATGCTGGACAACGGCCTGACGATTACTGGATTTCAAGTGATGAGCTTCAATTACCCCAAGGAAATTCAGGATATGATTACGAAAACCGCTTCACATGAAATGATCGGCAACCTGCAGAAATATCAGCAGGTGAGCATGACGGACGGCATTGCCTCCGGACGGGTGCAGGGAGGCGGCGCCGCTTCCGATATCGTGGGCATGATGTTCGGGATGAATGCGATGAATGAAATGATGAAAAATATGAACCCATCCCAAAAGTCAGCGGCGGATGCCACGCCTGCACCATCGGGTTCTCCATCTCCGGCAGGCGGCAAGAAGCCCAATTTCTGTCCGAACTGTGGTACGAAAAACGAAGGGGCCAACTTCTGCCCGAACTGCGGACAGAAGCTGTAGGCAGATCGTGGAGATCCTAGGCAAACATCGTGGGTATGACACAAGCGGTGGCCGATCATTGAAAAAGTCGATCCGGGCGTTTAAAGAAGGAGTGAGTTTATTGAGCAAAAAGGCAGTGGATCAAGCCTCCTAAAGTAAAATATTTTATTTTAGGAGGCTAACGATTATGAAAACAACGGCAAAATCTAAAGGTATGGTACAAAAACAAGTGTCTGCAAGGCTGCTGCTGATGCTCCTTGCCCTGTCCTCTCTTCTGGCTGCCATTACAGTGGATATGGTCAATCCCGTTCTTGGGCTGATAAGCCAGTCCTTGGGAGCTTCAAAGGCGCAGGTGAGCTGGACGGTCAGCGGAATTGCTCTCGTGCTCGCGATCGGAGTGCCTCTGTATGGGCGGATGTCTGATTTCTTCGCGCTGCGCAAGGTTTTTATCATGGCAGCTGCGATCCTGACGCTTGGAAGCTTGCTCTGTGTGCTCGCCTCAAGCCTGCCCTTATTGGTACTGGGGCGGATGGTTCAAGGCGCAGGCATGTCGGCGATACCGGTCCTGTCAGTCGTTGCTATATCTAGAGTTTTTCCGGAAGGGCAGCGAGGTGCAGCTCTGGGAATTGTAGCAGGCTGTATCGGCATCGGCACTGCTTTTGGCCCCATCTTCGGCGGGAGTGTCGGTCAAATCTGGGGCTGGCCCTCGCTGTTCTGGATTACATTTGTATTGTCGCTCCTTATTCTGATCGGGTCCATATTTGCCCTGCCGGGAATCAGACCTTTAATGGAAGAGGGGACCAAGCGGAGCTTTGATCTTTTGGGAGGCCTTCTGCTTGGATTAGCCGCAGGGCTGCTTTTATTCGGTGTAACTCAAGGGGAGGGTGCCGGTTTTACGGCCATCTCTGCCTGGGGTAGTCTGCTGGGGGCGATGCTATCGTTGCTCGGGTTCATATGGCGCATCAACACGGCTGATAAACCGTTTGTCCCTCCAGTTCTGTTCAAAAACAAAGCGTATGTCTGTTCAGTGATCATCGCTTTTTTCTCGATGTTTGCTTATTTCGCAGTGCTTGTTTTTGTGCCGTTGCTGGTCGTGGAGGTGAACGGGCTTAGTCCCGGAGAGGCGGGAATGACTTTGCTGCCAGGAGGCGCCGCTGTAGCGGTATGCTCGCCATGGATTGGCCGCATTTCTGACCGTTTCGGGCCGAATCGACTTGTTGCTGCCGGTGTAGTGGTGATGGGCATCTCTACACTGTTCCTGTCCACATTTGCTTCTGGAGCTTCTCCTGTACTGGTTTCGGTGGGGGCCCTGGGAGCGGGGATTGCCTTTGCGCTCATGAATTCGCCAATCAATAACGCGGCAGTAAGCGCACTTCCGAAAGATCAGGTCGGAGCGGGCATGGGAATTTTCCAGGGCATATTGTACCTTGGAGCAGGGACAGGCGCCGGGATGATCGGGGCCTTGCTCCATGCACGGCGTGAGGCTGCCGATTCGCTGAATCCTCTGTATTCCCTGGCTGCCGTCGCATACTCCGACGCTTTTCTGGCGGCGACCGCCGCGGTGGTCATCGCCCTGATCACAGTATTGGCAAAAGGGACCGTACGCTGATCGATCTCTTCGTCTAATTCAAGAAGCAGCTTATTCCGATGGTCGGTCAATATGGGACTGCTTAAGAGCGGCCATTAAGGTATATCTGAGGAAAATAGAATGAAGAATCGCCGCCTGCTTTCCGCAAATGGAAGCCTGGCGGCGATTTTGTGTTTTCAGTAACCAATCCCGGTTGAGCAACGGGAACAGGTCTTCATCACTTCCGCCATTCTAGGCGAAATAAGAAATCATCAACCAGTGAATTTGGTAGGTGATTTTCAAATCGTTACAGCTTGTATAACAAAGGTCTCGATATTTTTATCAAAAGAGTTCTTATCCCGTTTATATGTTTTTTTAAAAGCATCGGTATTTACAACCACCTTTTCTTTATCATAAATAAACAAGAACAGATGATCAGTTCTGTAATGAAAAGCATCTGCGCCTAATTCTTCCGTTAAATCTCGCTCGCTCATATTTGATCTGGTACATTTGATTTCAATAGCTATACTGTAATCATCTATAAAAATATCATATCGTACAGACTTGTAGCCTGCATCTTCTGTGACTTCCATACGAGCTTCTGGAAAGATTGGGCGAATTAGTCCATATAGAATTCGTTGTACATCATATTCATTCCCAATTCTAATTCGTTTCAAGTCTTCCATTTTAATATTAGCTCGGGCATGTACAGGATCTTGATACATTGTTTTTAGATGTAAATGAAAGTTGCTCATTATACTTCTTAGTATATAAATTGCAGTCGGTAGATGGATAGCATTGATTTCAGAAGGGTCATGAAGCCCTTTTGTTATATCTGAGGTCAGACCTTTGAGGAATTCAATGGATTTAGTGAACGATTGAGTAAGCTCTCTCTTTTCATTTCTTCTCGTTTGTTGAGCTCCTTTTACTAAAGAAGTAAGCAAGAACGATCTGGCTAGATTTTCATCAGAAAAGTGCAACTGTAGTATTTTTTGTACTGTATTGCGCCAAGCTTCCCAAGATGCTTCCAAAAAGGCAGCAGGGGTCTCACTCGTAACTTTAGCTAATATTTGCTCTGCTTGATTAATTTGATCGTAGAGTGCCTCAATGACTTTATCTTTATCTCTATCTCCCTTTATTTGGCTTGGTGGCATATGATCTCCTCCAATATTCAACCGGTTATTGCTATCATGCTTCTTAATATGATCCCCAGCGCAAATAAAATAAAAAGAGCGGGTCTAAAATATAAATAACATCGTCTTTCCATTCAAAAACCTGATAGATTGCTTCACTATTGTTTATAATGGACTGAACTTGTTCTATGGCGCTTTTGATCTTATTTCGATCCGGTTTGCCTGGGATATCTCTTAAAATTCTATCGATACGAACTTTCACATCATCCAGAGTAATATAAGTGGAAGGTGGATCAAGAGCAAGAGCTTTTATTAGCAAATCATAGATGTCAACTTCTTCGCCAGAACCTATAGAATATGTTTTTCGTTGCTGTCCTCTTGTGGGAGGTCCTGATTTCAAGCGTTTTACAATGTCTTTATATGGGAGATTGATCGTTGTTGCCTTGAAGGCATTAATTAAATCGTTTCGATTAGTGATCTCCTGTATCTCTATATTTGTATCCAAATCCAAGAGAAGTGAGAGACTCAGACAAATGGATTGCATTAATTGTGGTGATGTGAGACTCTCAGCTGCTAGAAACGTAGCTAATTCATCATTTATATTGATATCCAGTGTATTAAAACCTGTAATTGCGATTTCTTTTAAAGAATCAATCTGCCAAGGCTCAATGTTAATTAAGCTTAGTCTACCACTTAGATCCGCATTCTTTCGAATCGCATCGTCAGCTCGATGCGGTAATGAGATGACTATAGCTTTAAATTCTTTCCGGATGGCATCTTTTAACTGATAGGACATATCCAGTTGCGTCTCTTCAGGGGCGTAATGAAAATCGTCTAGAACGAGAACTAACTTGTTCTTATTAAAATAGTCAATGACCTGATCTTTGCCTGTAAGATACTTCTCTCTGAAGGAAGAGGAATTTGATTCAGTAATGCCTTCTATTCGTTCCCCGGCGACCATATTCGTATGCAGTTGTTCTCCTTCAATGGCCAGTCCGACCCTGTTAGCTATGGTGGTCCAAAAGGGAAGTGCTCCCTTAAAGTCATTTCCTGTCAGTGATACTAAGTTTTCTAAACCAATCACCTTTTCACATAAAACGGTTTTCCCAGTTTTTGAGGGGCCGATAATTGAGGTAAGAAAGCCTGATGTGTTTAGTGCTTGTTTCAGCCGAAACTCGTAAGTATAGGCGAATTCTGATGATACACGAGAAATGTAAGTATGTTTTGGGAACGCCCCTGGCTTAAAAACTTCGTTTGAGAGATATTTTCTCATATTTCCCCTCCTTTTTATCTATTATAGACAATAATTGATTTGATTAAAACTAAACTTATAAAAACCTGGAGTTATTCAGACCTTTTTTGCCCTTAAATTGATTTTTATTATGATTTAACCTAAAGCCTTTGAGCAATAAAAAAGGAGGGCCCCAGGTCAACAGACCTTTCAGGGCGCCTCCTCAACAATTAGAATAAAAGTGTATCCGGATCCGGACCTACACGGTGATTTTGATTCAGGGCATTAATTTTGTCCATATCCTCAGCGGACAGTTCAAAATCAAACACGTCGGCATTTTCAATAATGCGCTGTTCTTTGATGGATTTTGGAATGGTGACAATCTCGTTCTGCAGATCCCAGCGCAAAATCACCTGTGCTGTGGATTTTCCATGCTTGCCGGCAATCTCCTTCAATACTTCGTTATCCAGCAATTGGCCCTGCGCCAGCGGGGACCAGGCTTCAATTTGAATGCCCTGCTTTTTGCAGTATTCACGAAGCTCCACTTGTGTAAGCAGCGGGTGAAGCTCCACCTGGTTGACCATAGGTTTCACTTCGGCATCTGTCAGCAAATCCTCCAAATGATGAACGTGGAAGTTCGATACACCGATAGCGCGGACTCTGCCGTCTTTGTACAGCTTCTCAAGCGCCTTCCAGGTCTCTTTATATTTGTCTTTCCCAGGCCAGTGAATCAGATACAGATCCAGATAATCCAGACCCAGCTTCTGCAGGCTTGTGTCAAAGGCTTTCAGTGTGGAATCATAACCTTGATCCGCGTTCCAGACCTTTGTCGTCACAAACAGCTCGTCACGGGTTATGCCGGATTCACGGATCGCTTGTCCGACGCCTTCTTCGTTTTCATAAATTTTGGCGGTATCGATGCTTTTGTATCCAGCTTTAATGGCATATTTAACAGAGTCAATCACTTCCTGACCGTCCTCCACCTTAAATACACCCAGTCCAAACCAAGGCATTTTTACACCATTATGCAAAGTCACCGTATCCTGCAAATTTTTAGGCATGACAAAATTCCCTCCTGAAATGTAGTTATCACTTAAAGGTTTGCCGTCTGCTCATTTAAGACAGCCACATGATCTATAATAAACAGTCCTGACCGTGAATAAAAGTAGGCACTTTTCGCTTCTTAAGTATATCGCAGTATACCCTCACCTCCTTCATTGCCAACAATTCCGTAACTTAAACGATACTTTCCCGTAGTATGATATAAGCTATTACACTACAAAAGTTGAGGTCATGCACCGTATGTACGAGGAAATGATAAACGACGCCGATGCAGGTTATCTGTTGGCCGAAGAGAAGGCTGCCAGGTATTTTGCAGCCCTGTATGAGCAGGTCGCCGAGAAGTCTTATGTATCCGTGTTAACCGAAGATTTTCAGCTGTGGAAGCAGAAGCACATCCGTCATCCTTCGTGGCTGTCCTGGTTTTCACGGGTAAAGAGAAAGCCTGATCAACGTGATTATAATGCATATATTCAATGGCTTGATTACACAGGCAAGCTGGATGATTACCTGGACCGGAGCGTGTCCTACCTGTATATGCGGGATCTGGGCCAAGCGCCGAATTCGCCTGACACGCAGATGCGGATACAGCGTATGTCCGCCGACATCAAGAAGCAGCTGCTTCATTCCTCCAGGGCAAAACGGGGAGAGCAGCCGGAGGTCATCAGCCTGGCCGGGCTGTACCGGTGGGGGCAGAAGGAAGGCACAGAAACAGCCGTAATCTGGCTGATCCATAAGCTTAGAAAGGTAGCTGCCCATATTCCGGAAGGTATGGATGCCGAGCAGGCCCAGCGCAAGCTGATCAAGATCATTCTCGGGGTCGTGCTGCATGTGATGGAAGACATGGGTGATCAAGCACCGCATGAGGAGCGTTCCCGCAGACTGGATGAGGCCATCCGACTCGGCTACTCCTACGGTCTGACCTATCCTTTTATTGACGATCTGCTGGACTCGCAGGTGCTGACCCCGCAGGAGAAAAAACGGTATTCCCATCTGATCCGCACTGCGCTGTTAACAGGGACGGTGCCTAAAATGGGGGATTGGTCCGGAAACAACATGGAACTGATCCGGTATGTGCACACAGAGCTGCGGGAGGCGTTTGAATATATTAAAGGTTACCAGCGTCCGGAAGCGCAGAAAATGTTTTTTCAGCAGTCCTATGTATTTTTTCACTCACAGGAAATGGACCGGATGAAGGACCTGTCGAATGTCGATTACTCTAATGAAAGCCTCTATATCCCCATCATTCTCAAATCGTCGTCCTCCCGCCTGATCGCCCGTTCCGTGCTGAGCGCTGCCGAAGATGAGGGCTTTGACCAGCGGACGTTTTATTATGGCATCTATAACCAGCTGGCTGATGATTTCGCGGATATGTTTGACGATATGAGAGACGGCGCCGTCACACCTTACACCTATTATTTGAAGTACCGGGAGCAGCGTCCCGATCTGATTAACCCTTTTGAATTGTACTGGGCGGTTATCTCCCACCTGATCCATCATGTATATCAATCCGATCCCAAGAGCTGCGAGGTCATCCTGGACCGTGCCATCAACGGGCTTAAGCGCTGCAGGGAGCGTGTGGGGGCTGAAAAGTACAACGAAATCATGGCGATTTTGACGTCAGATATCCCGGAATTCAATCATCTGATCCAGTATATGGTGCGCAAAGCGGTGGACGTGGATTTCTTTGACAAGCTGCTGCGGGATCAGGTTATTGCGAACTTAAAGAACGATCGTAAGGACAAAGAAGACTTTTCAGCTACCATTGAAAAAGTACGCCATCAGATCAACAGCACGCTGCAGATTGCCAAGCATAACGGAATGCCGCCGATGAAAGAACCGCTGATCGACGCTGCCAATTATAGCCTGAACGGGGACGGCAAACGTCTGCGGCCGATCCTGACCTGGGTCATGGGTGTCCGCCAATACGGGCTGGATGCAGCGGCCATCATGCCCTTGCTGAGATCGCTGGAATATATGCATACCGCGTCGCTGATCTTCGACGATCTGCCCACACAGGATAATGCTTCCGCCCGCCGGGGGCGCCCGACGCTGCATGAGGTGCACAACAGCTCTACAGCCGAGTTAACTGGGCTGCTGCTGATCCAGCGGGCGACGCAGGAGCAGGCTTCACTTTCACAGGAGCAGTTCGATCCGAAAACCGTGCTGGCGCTCATGCAGTATTCAGCGCAAAAAGCGGAGGATCTGTGCATGGGGCAGATGATGGACTTGAGTTCGAAAGGCAAAGCGTTAACGTTGGAGCAGTTGAATACGATGTGCTTTTATAAAACAGGGATTGCGTTCGAGGCATGTCTGGTGATGCCCGCCATTCTTGCCCAGGCGCCGGAGGAGGAAATAGCCGCTCTGAAAAAGTTTGCTTATCATACGGGCATTGCTTTTCAGATCAAGGATGATTTGCTGGATGTGGAGGGTGACGTGCATCTGCTCGGTAAGCCGGTAGGCAAGGATGCGGAGAACAACAATTCCACCTTCGTCACGGTACTGGGCCGGGAGGAAGCTGCGAAGGAGATGTGGAACCACTACTGCCTCGCCATGGACGCCTTGGAGGAGCTGCCGCGCGGCAACGCTTTTCTGAAGCATCTACTGGATTATATTGTGCACCGGGAGCGGTAGGATATGAGAAAAACCTTCGGCTCATTATGGTAAAATAACTTTAGTTATTCTACTGGAGGTGTTGAAGATGCAATGGAATGAGGTTAAGGAACGATTTCCTGACGAGTGGGTCGTCCTGGAGGCTACTAAAGCGTACTCCAAGGAGGGGCACCGTTACATTGAAGAGATGGTTGTGATTGATTCTTTTGACGATTCAACCAAGGCGTTAAAGCGTTACACTGAACTGCATCGTGAAGATCCCCATCGGGAATATTGTTTTTTTCACACCTCCCGTTCGGAAATCGTAGCAAAGGAACGCTATATAGGGGTCAGGGGACCGAGATGAATATAGCGGAAATACATTCACTCCCATTCGTCAGCATGAGCATTATTTACAAAGGGAAAGAATTGAAGCTTCAGAAGGTGCTGCTAGACACCGGTTCGGCCAGCACACTGCTGAACGCAGATATTGTTCGTGAAATAGGAATCGTTCCTGCAGGGGATGATGAGGTTGAGACTATACGAGGTGTAGGTGGAGTAGAATACGTATACACCAAATACATGGATGCAGTCATAGTCGATGGAGCAATGTTAAAATGCTTCAAAGTTGAAGTAGGCAGTATGGATTATGGAATGGAGATAGACGGAATATTGGGCTTTGACTTCTTAAAACTAGCAAGAGCTACAATTAATGTTGGAGTCATGAAATTAACAGTTTGAGTTTATTAAATGCAAAAGACGGAGGTGGGAGAACTTCCGTCTTTTTGTGTTACTTTCATAATCTCTAGCGGATCAGCAACTCCATTTTTGAGACAACCTCAGCCAGCGTCTCGTCGGGTACTTTACATATGAAAGTTGCCAGTCTGGACTGCCAGTCGAGGCTTTTCACCTGATCGGAGAGAATGACCCCTTCGATAGGTAAATCCTGTGGAATGATGACCTCGAACGGATAGCCCTTGACCTTGGACGTTACCGGACAGAGCAGAGAAAGCCCGACCTTCCTGTTGTATGTAGCAGGTGAAATAACCAAAGCAGGGCGCTTCCCAGCTCGTTCATGCTCTGCTTGTGGGTTGAATTGCAACCACACCAAGTCGCCGCGATCTGGCACATACTGATTTGTCACCATGACTCTCGTCCTTGTGGCTCGCCAGTCGATACCTCTTTATGGAGATTTTCCAGTGTGACCCCTGAAAGGAGGTCGTCTAAGGTTGCCGACTTCGGTTTTATTACAAGGTGACCATCTTCCACGTCGAGGTCGACCTCGGAGCCTTCCTCAAGCCCGACCTTCAAGGCAAGGGACTTCGGGATGCGAATACCCAGGCTGTTACCCCATTTTTGAACCTGAAACATGGAATCGCCCCCAAGAAAAAGTATATACAAAGTATAAACTTTCTGTTCATTATGGTCAAATTGATCTGCTCCTAATCATTGACAGGATTCCATTTGGGTGTGATACTCCTATAAGAATGTAAAGTTACGGGGTCCAGAACCGGAATGCGCAGCATATATAAAAATAGCGTATTTTCCGAATAATGAAAAGAATGTGATGATATGGGTGAGCCCAAGCTAAAAAACAGAAAAACATCTTTCCTGGAAAAATATTTGACCGGCGAGTCCATTGATTACCAGCAGATTCGTGCTTTGTTCATCCCACTGCTGATTGATCAGATGTTCCTGATCGGCCTGAACCTTGTCAACACGGCAATGATCAGCTCGGCGGGTATGGCGGCGGTCAGTGCGGTAAATATGATCGACTCGCTGAACATTTTTCTCGTAAGTGTATTCGTCGCCGTGGCTACCGGGGGAACCGTGGTGGTGGCCCAGTATAAGGGCAGCGGCAACAGCCTGATGGTGTCGAAGGCAGCCTCCGGGTCGGTAGCTTCAGTAACCCTGTTGTCGGTTGTGATCAGCCTGCTGGTGATCCTGCTCCATAATCCGATTTTGAGCGTCCTGTTTGGCACGGCCTCGCTGGATGTGCTGGATCAGGCCAGAGTGTATCTGATCGGGAGTGGTATATCCTATGTGGGGGTTGCGATAGAGCAGGCGGTGTGCGGTGTGCTGCGGGGGATCGGGAGAACAAGGGCGGCGCTCGCGCTTTCCCTGATCATGAACCTGTCCTACGTGCTCCTGAACATCGTTTTTATCAACATCATGGATATGGGCGTGCAGGGAATGACGCTAGCCATCAATATCGCCAGATATGCGGCGGCCGTTTGTGCGATTTTCTATCTGGTCAAAATGGATGCGGAGCTGCATGTCCAGATCAGGGATTTGCTGCGTGTGAACTATGCCATGCTGAAGAAAATCATGTTCATCGGCATTCCTTTTGCGGCTGAGCAGATGTTTTTTAACGGCGGCAAGATTCTGACCCAGATCTTTATTGTCAGCCTGGGCACGTACGCCATTGCGACCAATGCCATTGCCAGCTCGCTGGCCGGGGTGTTCCAGATTCCCGCGACTGCCTTGTCCCTCACCATTGTGACGGTGGTTGGCCAGTGCATGGGACGGGGGAACATTGATGATGCGAAGAAATTCACGAAAGCCTTTCTGTGGCTGGGAACATTCTCTTTCATCTTTATGGGCGTGCTGCTCATGTCCTTGTTCTATCCGCTCGTTGGTCTGTTCCAGCCTCCGGCGGAGATTGTGGACGACATATACTGGGTCGTATTGATCAATGCCATTGCCCAGGTTCCGCTGTGGGCGATCAGCTTTATTCTCCCTTCGGCGCTGCGGGCGGCGGGAGACTCGAAGTTTACATCCATCACCTCCATGCTGTCGATGTGGTTGTTCCGGGTCGTGCTGGGCTACATTATGGGCATTGTGCTGGGCTTCGGCATTCTTGGGGTGTGGCTGGCGATGAACCTCGAATGGGGCGTGCGGGGTGCGGTCTTCCTGTGGCGCTTCCGGGGTAAAAAGTGGTATGCGCACCGCTTGATCGACTAAGCCGACACAAGCCCTCTGGCGTTTTCGTGTACATTGCCGCATAGGAAAAGGTCAATCAGAGTTTTTCTGATTGGCCTTTTCCCGTTTCGTTATTTATGCCATCGCGGTTCTCCGTAGCTGCTCACGCCACAGGGCGAATGGTCATGATGAATAATCGGGCAGCGGGAAATTAGAAATCATGACAATAAACCTGCAGATAAATTGTAATGGTGCCGAGTGCGCGATAAGCTGAATATGGCAGATATATGTATCATAACTTTACTTAATACCGAAATTTCCATAGATGCTTGAGGGTATACAGGGAAATGAGTGTACAAATGAAGTTTAGATAACATTATGTGGAAGTTTCATGCTATGAGAATCGTAATTCCGCCACTCGAAAGGATGCAGGAACGATGAGCTTGGAAGCGCTGAACGAGAGAGTGAAAACAGATCTTGCTTATCTGGCTTGCGGAGGTGCGGACTGGGTCCGGCCTGTTCGCCATGCGGAAGGGCATGTCTATGATGTGGTAGTCGTGGGCGGTGGCCAATGCGGCTTGGGGATCGCCTTCGGGCTGTTGCGGGAGCGGATATCCAACATTCTGGTTATTGATGAGAACCCGGAAGGATTGGAAGGTCCGTGGGAAACCTATGCCCGCATGGTGACGCTGCGCACGCCGAAGCATCTGACCTCCATCGACCTGGGCATTCCTTCCCTGACCTTTCGCTCCTGGTGGGAGGCGCAGACCGGACCCGAGGGCTGGGAAGAGGTGGTCAAGATTCCGCGGGGCGATTGGATGAACTACCTGCGCTGGTACCGCAAGGTGCTGCAGCTTCCCGTCCTGAACGAAGTCAGACTGAAGCTGATTGAGCCGTATGAAGATGGCATACACTGCCTGCATATTGAAGGGGCGGGAGCACCGTCCAGGCGGCTGCTGGCACGCAAGGTGATCCTGGCGAGCGGCATTCAGGGCGGAGGGCAATGGCATGTGCCGCCTATGATCACGGAGAAGCTGCCACCGCAGCTTTATGCCCATACCTCGCAGGCTATTGATTTTGAGCGGTTAAAAGGGAAAAAGGTGGCCGTGCTGGGCGGCGGCGCATCAGCCTTCGACAATGCGAATTTTGCATTGACGGAAGGTGTGGCCGAGGCGCATGTGTTCGTGCGGCGCAAAGAGCTGCCGCGCATCAATCCGATTCGCCAGATGGAGATGTCCGGCATGATCGAGCGCTTCCCTGTGCTGTCGGATGCCGACAAGTATGCCGTGATGGCGCACTTTTTCAAGCATAATCAGCCGCCAACCAATGACACCTTTGCACGGGCCTCGTCATGGCCCGGTTTTCAGCTGCACCTGGGTTCGCCATGGTTGAATGTAGAGCCAGCCGGTGATGGCGCTGCAGTGACCACGCCGCACGGCACATACACGTTCGACTTCCTGATCATCAGCACAGGGCTGCTCACAGATCCCGCGCTGCGTCCTGAGCTGAAGCGGGTGGAAGCCCATATTGCCCGCTGGGGCGACCGTTACACGCCGCCTGCGAACACAGCCAATCCGCTGTTGGACGCGCATCCCTATCTGGCTCCGGGTTTTGCCTTTACCAGCCGGGATGCGGAGGGAGAGAAGCTGCTGCACGGGCTTTTCTCCTTCAACTACTCGGCGCTTGTCAGCTGCGGCCTTTCGGCATCGGCGCTGTCCGGCATGAAATATGCGATCCCGAAGCTCGTGTCGGCGGTGGCGGACCAGCTATTCCTCGATGACCGTGAGGAGATTCTGAACAGCTTTTTTGCCTATGATGAACAGGAATTCACGGGCGAATGGCCACCTCGGAATCCTTAACATGCAATGGCATTGAGCAAAGATCCAGGCATGTTGCATGCTGCTTGGGTCTTCTTTTTTTGTATATGGGAAACATTGACAAAAAGAAAACGCTGAACTAAGATAATGTACAAGCACTTTTGAAATCGCTTACAAAAAATGAAAAAGGAGCTGGTATGATGTTAAAAGTAAAGTGGAGCAAACGCACTCTGGTATGGATTCTATCTTTTGTCCTGACGGTTGCCGGATTCGGGCTCAATCCTTCTTCATCGGTATCCGCCGCTGATGCCTCGGGCACGACGGCCAGCATCGCAGATATTCTGAAAAACCAGCAGCCGGATGGAGGCTGGAAAAAGGATTACTCGGTCACCAGCGGGGAATGGGCCAAATCAACGATTGACAATAAAGCTACCTATACGGAAATCAGAAGATTGGCAAGCGAGTATGCCAAGACAAAGGACAGCAAATATTCGCAAGCAGCGATCAAAGGCATCAACTTCCTGCTGAACATGCAGTATGGCAACGGCGGATGGCCGCAGGTGTATCAGGGGACGGGTTATCACAAGCATATTACCTTCAATGATAACGCCATGATGAATGTCATGATTCTTCTGGATGAGGTGAGCAACAAAAAGAGTGACTTTTCCTTTGTAGACACAGCTTTGGCGGATCGAAGCAAAACGGCGGTTGCCAAAGGTGTAAACAACATATTGGCGACCCAGATCAAGGTGAACGGAAAATTAACCGTGTGGGGGCAGCAGCACGACTCTGTAACCCTGGCTCCGGCAGGGGCCAGAGCCTATGAAGTGCCATCTCTGTGTGCCAGTGAAAGCGTGGGAATTGTCAAATTCCTGAAAACAAGACAGGCCACGCCGCAAATTACCGCTGCCATTCAAGCCGCTGAGAATTGGTTTAAGGAGGTAAAGATTACCGGCATCAAAGTGGTCAAAACCAGCGATGATGTGGTCGTTGTGGAGGACCCCGGCGCACCGCCGATCTGGGCCCGTTTTTACGAAATCGGAACGAACAAGCCGATCTTCGTCGGCCGCGATGGTGTGGTGAAATACAAGCTCAGCGATATTGATCAGGAAAGAAGAACAGGCTACTCCTGGTACGGCAATTGGCCTTCGGGACTGGTGAACTAATGGAATAACACTATGAAAAGAGAGCTTATGCTAGCGATAGTATGAGCTCTCTTTTCTGATCGCCCAAAGGGCCTTCCTTGTGTAAAATTGTGAGTGATATGCTATAATGAAGTGATAATTCGGTTTTGAAACACTAGCGGATAATGGACATTGATCAGAGGGGGGTTACCATGGCCATCAGCAAGCAGGAATTAATCGAATTAATTGAACTTCTTCCAGATGATGCTAGCCAATCAGCGTATGACTATCTAAAGTACCTATCTATAAGTCACCGGCCAGATTGGGACGAGATTGCACGGATGGAGCCAGATGATGTTTCTCTGAGCGAAGAAGAAGAACGACAATTGAAAAGCGGTACTGAATTTATGTCATGGGGGGAAGCAATGAGTGAGCTTAACTTACCAACTGACATTAAGCCGTGATGCTGTAAAATTTGTTGCTAAACAGGAACGAGAAGTACAAGAACGCATTAGAGGTGCATTAGCTGGACTAGCTATTCGCCCACCAATGGGCGATATAAAACCACTCAAAGGAAGAGAAAAACTTATGCGCCTACGAGTGGGTACATACAGGGTGATTTTTGAAGTCAATCATACGGAAAAAATGGTTTACGTATTAACTATCGCTAATCGCGGAGATATCTATTGACCACAATAATGAGTCGGTTAATCCTTAGAGTAGGAGAAACGGGCTCTTTTATTTGTGTCAAATCGAAACTTTGTAATATGTAAAATTGTTTTGTCGGCACTCCAGAATGTTTAATTAGGTAAGGTTTCACAATAAATCGAAGGCTGCTAGGGGAAAGTCCAATCCGGTCCCAAGGGCAAACATACACTTAAAGTAATAAAACAGACAGCTATACTCAATGATACTTTAAGGAGTTGGTGATCCCTTGATGGTTGAACTGGTTTTATCGCTCAATGACCGGGATGGGAAATATGCGAAGCATGCGGCTGTCGTTCTTGCATCCGTTTTTTCTAATATTAAGCAAACGATCAATGTGCACATTCTGCATGATGAAACCTTAACTAAAGAAAGCAGATCAAAGCTCACTAAGCTGGCCAGGGCTTTTCATCATTATATTTTTTTCTATCATGTTACAGTTCCTGACGATATGCTTCAGGCTTCGGCCGAGGTTCATAAAATTAATCATTGGACCAAAGCCAGCATGTACCGTTTATTGCTGCCGAATATTCTTCGGACTAACCGGGTCATTTACCTGGATTGCGATGTGTGGGTCAATATGGATATCAGCGAATTGTGGAATATTGATCTGGGAGAATGTTATCTGGGCGCGATCATTGATCAGGGGAAGGATAGCTTGGGTGATTATTTTCTAACCATGGGGCTGAACGGAGACGTATATTTTAACTCGGGTGTCATTCTGTTTCATTTGGACAATATCCGCAAAAAAGAGTCGTGGTATGATGAACTGCTTTATTTCTTGCGCAATTACCCCGCGACGACCATGCCGGACCAGGATGCTTTGAATTTCATGTATAGCTCCAACTATATGCAATTGGATCTGCGCTTTAATACATTCGCTTACGAAGGCCTCGATCCGGACAACAAAATTGTGCATTTCGCCGGAGAAGACAACAAGTGGTGGGATGACCATTCACCTGCGGCACCGATCTATCATTCATTCCTGGCCATGACCCCTTGGGGGGGGGCGCCTGCGGCTCACCCGCAGTCCGGGCCACGGAAAAAAAGCGCGGCAGCAAAGCATCCGGTGAATGCCCGGCCTGAGCGCCCAGCACCCGAAACCCGCCCGGCGAGAACCCACCCTGGGCCGTCAGCATCCGAAACCCGTCCGGTGAGAACTCACCCAGAGCGACCAGCATCTGAAGCCCGTCCGGTGAGAACTCACCCAGAGCGGCCAACACCCGAAACTCGTCCGGTGAAAATCCACCCAGAGCGACCAGCATCTGAAACCCGTCCGGTGAGAACCCACCCTGAGCGGCCAGCATCCGAAACTCGTCCGGTGAGAACCCACCCTGAGCGGCCAGCATCCGAAACTCGTCCAGTGAGAACCCACCCTGAACGGCCAGCACCAGCAGCCAAGCCGGTGGCAATCCAGCCTCAGGGGAATCCGCTTTCTCCAATCCCGCCCAGATCCCTGCCGCAAATTCCCGCAGCCCCCGTTAGGCGGAAGCGCCGCAGATCATTACGGCAACGATTAAGACCAAGACTGCGGAAGAGAATAATAACCAGCCGCAAATTCCGTTCCATAAGAAATGTAAGACAGAGCAAGCATCAGCATTTGTTGAGGAGAAAAGTGCTGCGACCGGCAGCGAAGAAGTCGCCGATTGTAGTGAAAAAGATCATTTATGTGATAAGAGAGAGACCGTTCTTCCATGCCAGGAGATAAATCAGGATCATGCCCATGCCTAAGTTGGAAAAAAATTCAGCAGGCTGCCGGGAACTTGCCGGCAGCCTGCTTTTTACTAAACAAAATGTCCGTTGTCTTATTGCACATTCGTCCCCTGATAAGGGAACTGCGAGGAATAGTTGCTGAATTGCTGATAGGTTTGATTCAGCTTCTGCTGCTCCTCGGCCTCCAACTTGTAATGCCCTTTGCGGAACATCATTTCGTACAGGTTATATTGGCATTGGTGCGTTTCGTTCAGCACGGTCATGATGTCCTGATGCAGTGATGGGTGGCTTGCCTCGCGGGCGGAGGTGTTAAAGCTGTCTGTCAGGTATTTTTCCGTGGCCAGCAGATCATTGAGACGATCCCGATCGTTCATTTCGGGGCCTTTGACCTGGGGTTCATAGGGTGGCTTCGGGTTTTTAATCACATTTGCATTCTGGCTCTGATTCTGATTCTGATTCTGGTTCATGCCGCTTATCCTCCTTGTTATTGTTGCAGTTGCTGCACCCATTGCATTTCCGCCGTATTATCATTCTGCAGATGCTTGAGCAGCAGATTGTAATGGCGTTGGTGCATCTGGCCAGCCTGCCCAATGGCCTGTGCAATTTCCGGGTCGGAGCATTCGGCGGCAAAGTGACTGCATTTCTTCATTGCTACGAGCTCCCACGATAGCTGATCTTTCAAATATAAATGATCCTTGGTCGTAATCACCTGAGGGGGAACAGTCATGACCAACTGCTGTTGCTGACCTTGGCTATGTCCCTGGCGCTGTGTCTGGTATTGCTGCATGTGTGAGGACTCCTTTTCCATAAAAATTTGCTCTTGCTCTGTACTTGCATTTCTTAGGATGCTTCAAAGCAGGGGGAATCATGCCAAAAAAGAAAGCTGCCCTGGAGTATTCCATGGCAGCTTAATGACAAATTTCACTTATTCCCGGACCATTGCCGGTCACCAGACAGGTATTTTTCCGTCAATACGGACAGCAGCTGAATGCCTACCTCGTTCTCGCCACCCTCGGGGAGGATCAGATCGGCGTATTTTTTGGAGGGCTCGATAAAGGCTTCGTGCATGGGCTTCACGGTAGTCAGATACTGATTGTGAATAGACTCAATCGTCCGTCCGCGTTCCTGAATATCCCGTACCACACGGCGCAGAATGCGCACGTCCGGGTCGGTGTCCACAAACACCTTGATATCCAGCATGCTGCGCAGATGTTCATCAGACAGCACATGCAGTCCTTCAATGATAGCGATATTGTTCGGCTTGAGTTCCATCGTCTCGGCGGTGGAGCGGGCGTGTACCGAGAAGTCGTATACGGGGGCTTGCGCGGCGTGGCCATCCCTCAACAGCTTGAGGTGCTCGATCAGCAGCTCGTTGTCAAAAGCAAACGGGTGATCATAATTGATTTGTTCGCGTTCGGCCATACTGAGATAGGAATGATCTTTATAATAGTTATCCTGGGATATGAAGGTCACTTTACCTGTTCCAAGACGTTCGATGACGGAGCGGGCTACCGTCGTTTTGCCGGAGCCAGTGCCGCCGGCTATACCAATAATGAGCATGGTGTTTCAATAACCCTCCCTAAGTTACTTTGCAACACAACCCAAGTATTTTAGCATAACATGAACTTTTTTTCACCCATCGGTAACGATTATAATTCACCTGGAAGCCTTTCCGGATTCATGCGGGGCTTTTGTTTTTTTATCGTAGAATCAGCCACTTGAATCTCCTATAATTGAGTTAATGGATATCTTAATACGGAGGTGTCTGTCGTGAATAAAAAGAAGTTGGGCGAAATAAAAACGCTTACTGAAAGTGATAAACTAGTGATACAAAAAATGGTGGACACTCTTTCTAAAAAGACAGTTGTTGATCAGGTAATTCTCTTTGGGTCTAAGGCTCGGGGGGATCATACCGAGGGCTCAGATACAGATATTCTTTTTGTGCTTGACCATCCGGATAGCCGACAAACCTTTTCTTTAGTGTCCGAAGCTCAATTTGAGGCACTGGTGCAAGTAGATGCTCCCGTTATGTCTATAGCTTTTACCAAGAGCAAATGGAATTCTGATGATGTACCGGGTTCTTTAAAAGCTAACATTTTAAAGGATGGTGTGGAGATCTATCCAGGCATGGATTTACCGGTTAATACGAGGGGGAATAGATAGCATGGGCATGTTCGGCTTTCCTGGTTATTGTACCGAATCTCTTGAGGATTTAGATCCAATGGATAGAGGTCTAACAGAGATCATGATAGAAAAAGCGGCTACCAGGATCATGAAGAGTACTTTGGAGATGGAGAATAATCCAGCCACTGAATCGGATATTTATGCGCTGACTACTGGCAGTGTGAAGACTTGGGGATTAAGCAGGGATTTATCATCGCAGCATATTGAAGAAGTTTTGTCTATGAACAAGGTCATGAAGTTTCTTCAACAAAACTACTCAAGCCCAGTAACGCCAGAGATTGTGTGCCTGTACAACAGGATGATTGTTGCCGGTCCCAAATCAGTCATGTCCGGAGAACTTAGAAAGACTAACGTTTTTATCCAGGGAACCAGCTATGTTCCTCCCGACTTCAGGGATTTGGATAGGAAGTTTGACCAGATGTTCGAAGCTGTTGAAC
Source organism: Paenibacillus medicaginis (assembly GCF_042138635.1). NCBI lineage: Bacteria > Bacillati > Bacillota > Bacilli > Caryophanales > Paenibacillaceae > Paenibacillus > Paenibacillus medicaginis. Next base: position 94,004 of record NZ_JBHIRY010000016.1, read on the forward strand.
AACTTAGTGGTTCGCTGAATAAGGCTGTGAGTTTTCTTTTGGCTATTTCAAAATCACAGTTTTTTATGGATGGAAATAAGAGAACTGCCAGGATGGTGGCACTGCATCAGTGTTGCTATGGAGGCCAAAAGATCTTATCCCCGCTGGTAGACAACCAGGAATATCTAAAAATGCTAAGGGATTTTTATGAGTCAGACAATAATTCCGGATTTGTGGAGTTTTTCAAAGCAAACTTGTTTTCGCTGGATGATATCAGGCCTTAATTAAGGAAGTGACAGCTTGAAACATTCCATATATGAGCTGGTGGTGACCGATGATTCGCTGCCGTTTGACGTCTCGCTGCACAGCGTGAATTATGTGCCCAGCCACTGGCATAACAGTGTTGAGATTATTTTTGTGCTGCGGGGCAGTCTGGAGGCCACCGTCGGACCCCGAAAATATGCCCTGCAGGAAGGCGATGTGCTGCTGATCAACCAGTGCCATGTGCATGAGGTGATCGGCCTGGATCATAACATTATCGCCACCGTCCTTATTCCTGTCGCCTATTTGCGGGAGCATATCAATCAGCTGGACGGCATTCAGTTGGATTGTTATTCCGGTTCGGTTGGCTCCGATAAAAAGAAGGCGCTGGATCATATCCGGCGTCTGCTGGCTGAAATGGTACAGCTCAGATACAAAAAGGGTGAGGCCTTCAAACTGGAGATGGAGCACCGGAGATGCCCGCGCGCAGGACGTGCTCAACCGCTCGTACAAAGACAAGACAGTTACGGCCCACAATTGATATGGAATGCCATGTCGATTCGGAGAACCATGTCTACGATTTCGGCTTTGGCCTGAACTGGAACGGCGTGATTGGCGATGAACGCACGCGGAAATACAAGAAAGTGCGCGCATGACGAAGAGATTGCGTGAAGTCTCTTTTTTTTCAAAATCCGCTTTAGTCTATACACATGCGTAAGACCGGGTGAATAGTCTAGATTGACAAAAGCGGAGGGAGTGAACAGTTTGTCTCAAGCGAATTTGCCAAATATTACTCCAACGATTACGCTCTCAAGGGAGAATGCGATATCTTTGATCATGTCGTCCATCGCGATGGAGGAATTGGGCATAAGCCACATTTTGAATGCCGAGGGCGAGAAGCTGCAATTCATACTTGGCACCTTGCCCGGAGCATTATTATCGCCACCACCGCCAACTCTTAGTGAATTGTTGGCTGTAAATGAAAGCATCCGTCAAACCCTGAAGGAAGCGACGAAGAAGGAATGGCTGCTGACCAATAAACTGGAAATGGCCCTGCAGGCAGGCAGGGGCCTGACGGGTACGACCGGCACAATAGGAGCAGCAGTCGATGCAGGAGTAGCAATCGGCGCAGTGGCGGCAGCCGATGCGGCAATACCTGTCGGTGCAGTGGCGCCCGTCGAAGCAGCAATGTCCGTCGGTGCAGTGGCGCCCGTCGAAGCAGCAATGTCCGTCGGTGCAGTGGCGGCAGCCGATGCGGCAATACCTGTCGGCGCAGTGACGCCCGTCGATGCGGCAATGCCTGTCGGCGCAGTGGCACCCGTCGAAGCTCCAATGCCCATCGGCGCAGTGGCGCCCGTCGATGCAGTGGCACCAGTCGGTGCGGCAATGCCCGTCGAAGCAATGGCAGCATTCGAGGATGCAGTACCCGTCGAAGCAATGGCAGCATTCGAGGATGCAGTGCCCGCCGAGGCAGTGGCAGCATTCGAGGAGGCAGCATTCGAAGAGGCAGTACCCGTCGATGCGGTGGCGCCCGTCGAAGCAGCAATACCAGTCGAGGCAGTAGCACCAGTCGAAGAGGCAGTACCTGTCAGCGCAGCGGCGCCAGTTGCGAGAGCAGCAGCCGGTGCAGGGGCGGTCATCGAGGCGCCGACTCCAGCCAGTGCAGTGGCGGTAGCCGAGGCGCCAGTGCCAGCCGAGGCAGTAGTCGAGGCGCCAGCCCCAGCAGCCCCAGTTGCACCGGCCATACCAGTCGCACCGGCCGCATCAGCCATCCCGGCGGCACCGGCCGCACCAGACGGATCAAGTTGGCTGGTCATGTACCCTGAACCTATAGGCTTACAATCTGTACCAGTCCCACCTGGTGCAACATCTATCCCCATCGAACTTCCGACAGGTATAACATATTATCCAATATTCCAAACAGAGCAAAATTGTTTGCCCATTGTACGTCCATCAGGCATAACATGTGTACCCTTTATTATCGAATACGACTGAGCCTGCATGCCAATTTTATTATTATAGGCGAGAAGATCCCCTCCTCAAAAGCGCCCAGCTTTAGGCGGGGGATGAATCGCCATTTTTCGTGCTCAAAACCGAACATGTGTTCTGATAACTGCGACAGCTCATCCATCAGATGTCTGGCCGAAATTTGTATAAAAAACGATTTGTGTAAAAAACGTAGGACACTTTCACCAATACATAGGCCGATGAATAGACTGAATTAGTCAAGATGAAAGGAGAGGTTGGATTTGTCTCAAGCAAATTTGCCCAATATTACACCAACGATCACGATCTCAAGAGAAGATGCGTTAAATTTGATCATCTCGTCCATCGCAATGGAGGAACTGGGATTAAGTCACATCCTGAATGCCGAGGGCGAAAAGCTGCAATTCGTGTTGGGCACCCTGCCTGGTCTATCCCGATCAGCGACCGTCGGTGAATTGTTGGCTGTAAATGACAGCATCCGCAAAACGATAAGAGAAGTGACGAAGAAAAACTGGGTACTTAGTAATAAATTGGAGATGGTCTTGGGAGTGACCACGGTCCCAACCCCGACAGGTCCAACAGGTCCGACAGGCTATAATATCACCCTCGCCCATTGGAGCCAGGATTAACGCGTTCAACTGGCACTACGCTTATCGGGGTCATGGGTAGTTGGTTAAACCAGAGTAAGTCGGTTTCTTCTTCCTTATTTCGGGATGTGGACCGGCTTTTCTTTCTTGTACGGGACAAGCTTTGCTTTAATTAAGTGCGTGTTAAAAAGTCAGGTTTTCAGCATGTAGAAGCCCCCACCTCCAGGCGAAGCGAAGGTGGGGGAATTCCAAATCGGTTGCTCCCCTGTTTGCTGCTATAAGAGAAACCTGGCATTGAGCACACCACTGCCAAATGTATTGAGCTTCATCCCTTTCCTGCGGTAGGCATTCTTTTTTAAGAGAGTTTTCACCTGAATCGGTGTTAAAAATGGCCGTTTTTGCAGAAGCTGTGCGACAACCCCGGCAACAAAAGGGGTAGCCGCGCTCGTTCCGGACAGCATAAAGTAGTGCGAACCGACGACTTTGCGGGGATTGTTGCGTACCAGCATGGACTCCGGGGCACGGAGCGAAATAATTCCTTCACCCGGTGCCGTAATATCCGGCTTGGGATTGCGTTGGCCAGCGGCGGGGCCGCGGCTTGAAAATCGGCATATGCGGTCATCCTGCTGCTCCACCGTATCACGGTCATCTACGGCTCCGACGGTAATCGCGGACGGGCTGGTTCCGGGGCATTCGATCGTTCCGGGTTCAGGGCCGCTGTTGCCTGCGGAGCACACGACCACGAGTCCGGATCGCACCGCTTTTTCCACGGCCTGCACGACGAGATCGTCTTTAAGTGGGGACACTTGCATTTTGCCTAAAGACAAGGAAACAATGCGCAGATTGTATCGTATCCGGTTCGAGATGCACCACTCAATCCCCTTGATGACGATGGAATCGAGCGCTTCTCCCAGCTCATCGAGCACCTTTACCGCCACAATGCCTGCTTCAGGAGCGGGGCTTTTATATTTCCCGTTGCTTGACCATCCGTTGCCTGCGATCACCCCCGCCACATGGGTGCCGTGACCGTTATCATCATAGGGGGTGGACTTTTGATGAATGTAATCTTTAAAAGCCACGATCCGGTTCACGGGTCTTGTCAGGTCAGGATGCGGGAACACACCGGTATCCAGCACGGCGATATTGATGCCTTTTCCCGTGAGTCCCCGGATGTTCTGCACGGCAGCGGATCCAACAGACGAAACCGCAGTGTCCAGAGATGCCTTATTGGTGTCATCCAGATAGATGCGCTGGACACCGCTCCAACTGCTCAGCCGCTTCAGTCCAGGGAGGGAGGTTTGGACCGATAATGCGTTGAGCAGCGGAATGTGATGCTTGATAGAGAAGGAGTGAGTCCCCATATACTTCTGCAGAGCATGAATTCGGGACGAGGTCACTTTGTGCCTGAACCGGATAATCACCGGCATGCCGGCGGGCGAACCCTTGGAGGTATATAGTTTGCGAAGCTTGCGTTTCAGAGAATAGTTGAGCTTGTCAAGCTGCTCCTTCTCGAACATTCTACTCATATCTGTGCTTTCACCTCTCCACGGCATTGTATGCAGGGTGCGGCTCCTTGTGCATTCATTCATGCAGCAGGATGACGCCTGGACTCCTTCCTATGTTGCGGAATCGGGAATGGATTCAGGGAGCCGAACATAACCATAGAATACATACTCGACACGTCTCATCATGATTTCTACAGGGACATGGACAGAAGGAGGCCGCCTTAGTGAAAGGAATTATTCTTGCGGGAGGAAGCGGGACCAGGCTATATCCGCTTACCCTGGTCACCAGCAAACAACTGCTGCCGATATACAACAAACCGATGATTTATTATCCTCTTTCCACGTTAATGCTTGCAGGAATACGGGATATTCTCATTATTTCCACCCCCGAAGATACCCCCCGTTTCGAAAAGCTGCTTGGGGATGGATCGAGCTTTGGCATTCATCTGCAGTATAAGGTCCAGCCGAGCCCGGGCGGGCTGGCGCAGGCCTTTCTTCTCGGTGAAGACTTCATTGGCGGAGATTCCGTAGCTATGATTTTGGGGGATAACATTTTTTACGGGAGCGGGATGCGTGTATTGTTAAGAAATGCCCTGGCCAGAACTACGGGGGCGACCATATTCGGTTATCATGTCAACGACCCTGGCCGGTATGGGGTGCTTGAATTTGATGCCGAAGGCAAGGTCATCGGGATTGAAGAGAAGCCGCATAACCCGAAATCGAACTACGCCATTACCGGACTGTATTTCTATGACAATCAGGTTGTGGAGATCGCGAAGGGCATCGAGCCATCGGCACGGGGGGAACTGGAAATCAGCGCCGTGAATGAAGCCTACATGAAGGCGGGGAACCTGGAGGTTGTGCTGCTGGGGAGAGGCTTTACCTGGCTGGATACCGGGACTCATCAGAGTCTCGCAGAGGCCTCGGACTTTGTGAAGACACTGGAGCTGCATCAGGGGATCAAGGTGGGTGCCCCGGAGGAAATTGCCTTTCTGAACCAATGGATCAGCCGGGATCAACTGCTGCTCAATGGCGAAAAAATCGAGAAAACGGATTATGGCCGATACTTGATCAATGTCGCAAATGGAACCATCAAATATTAGAAAAAAAAGAAGAGAGGGGCCTTCTCCCTTTCTTCTCCCTGATCGCGTATGGACAAGCTTTTTTGCTAGCAGCAACCGCAAGTATTGTCATCAACCTCTTCTGCAAGGAGATCCAGCTTGTTCAGCAGCACATCCTCTTTCTTGCGTACTTCCTTCAAGACTCCACGGATACTGCAATTGACGGTCATCAGATCAGAGACGGTGGGCTGGAACGGGGGCTTGGTGGGCAGCATTCCCAAGACGTACTGCAGCTTCTCTGCTTCCGCGTTAACAATATGACTAAGTCCCAGTTCTTCCATACCGATGGACGCCAATAACAGGTTAATGGCATCATCCCGATCCACAGTAATTATTGGCGTGATATGCGGGATGCCCGCTTGCGACATGCATATTCCTCCTTCAACTCCTGGATATCATACAGTATGCAGGAGCGGAGCAATAGGTACTTATCCCCCCCATATAAACTCCACCACATTGCTGGGCTGGTTGCCAATCAGCAACCGGTCGTCAACCGGCTGGAAGTGATAATCAAGCACAGAGCTCATATAAAACTTCTCAATCTCCGACGGTTCATGGATCTCCATCCTGAAAGAGACATCCAGCAGGTCTCCGACAGGCATGTTGCGCAGAATGACTGTGATGACATTCATCGTATCCGTCTGCATCGGGACCTCAATCCCGTTGATGATAAAGCTGCCCGGCACCAGGCGGGCGCACTGCGGCAGGGTGGTCCGGTACTGGACATACATGCAGGGGGTCGAACCGGTATTCGTGATGACCGTGCGGCTGGTGACAATGTCTCCCAGCTTGACTACGCTATGGTCTGCCGATTGAGCCAGCTTCATCACGGCATCCCGAGCCAGCACCCGCTGGGCGATCAGGTAGGGGTGGGGCGACTCTTCACGGACCTTGGGATACAGCGGCTGCTTCTTCAGACCTTTATCCATGGAGAAGGTGTCCATATAGGCCAGGTGTGCGGCCCCTTCGAGTACGTGCAGCTCAGAGGACAGAGCGAGGTCCGTCGTAATTTCAGGCAGCGAAGCCACCCATGGTTCCCATAACAGCTCCTCGGGCTCACTTTGAATATGGAGAGAGAAATGACATGGCGGAAGGAACGGGCAGTTGTAGACGATAGGAAGATGCCAGACCAGATCGTCTAGATCGTCTAGATCGCCCGGATCGTCCGGATCACCGGACTTTGGTGTAATGGAATATTCCGCATGGGAATTCACCTGTGCAAAGAAGGTAATGTCCTTGTTATGCACATAACGTCCGGTGGAGCTGTCCCGGAATACAGATTCCGATTCAACCGTCAATTGATCATGTCCTGTCGTAATCTCAACCACGGATGCGGGCTGCCCGGAATACCAGATCAGAAGAGCCCGTTCTATGCAGTAACTGAGGTCGTCGAAATGGAGCCGCGTAGAGTGTCCCTCCGTGTTGGAGATCCATTTCAACCCCAGGCGATTCGCTTTGTTGATTAATTCCATGTCCTATCAACCTTTCTATCCGGATTCAAAACCAGTTCATTGTATGTGAAGCCATGAAGAAGACCACCGTTCCTTAGTAGAAGAGAAGGGTGGTCTTTTTCCTCCGGGATGGATCACGCTTACTTGTATGAAGGGGGGGAAGCGATGCGGTTCACTTGGCTCCATAAATCCTCATACGAGGTGTCATCTTCTATATGAGGATAATGCTGATTCAAGGTGTCCTGGATTTGCTCAAGGGCTCTTCTTAAATCCTCCATCACACTGTTCGTCGGCGTTTCAATCACATCTTCAAGCTCGGACCGCTGGTCAAGCTGATTCGAAATCATGGAGTATTTCGTCTGCAGACCGGCCTCCTGAAAGGATTGCATGATTTGTTTCATGGCATCATCCTTGGTTCTTGTAAATGTTGTAAATAATTCGTCTAAGGGATGAGGCATATTCAATTCCTCCTCTTTCCTGAGTTTTGAGCAGTATATTCAGGGACAAATGCCTTAGTGAATCCTGAAATAAAAAAATTGAATTGTTTGCTGAACAGGCATTGTTCCACGGCATCGCGCTTATAAATATAGGGGGAACCAGTGGAGAAGATTCAATGCAACTGCTTGCAAGCATAATCAGGAAAGCGGGGCGATAGTATTCTGATCAGTATTGTGATTCTGACCCGAAACCAGATAGCGCTGACCCAGGCCTGTCTGGAGAGTATCCGGCGCCACACCCGGGAGCCGTATGAGCTCATCCTCGTCGATAACGGTTCCACGGACGGAACACTGGATTATCTGCGTGCGCAGCCGGATGTAACGCTGATTGAGAACGGGGAGAATAAAGGGTTCGCCAAAGGATGCAATCAAGGATATGCGCGTTCGAACGGAGATTACATCATGTTTCTGAACAACGATACGATCGTTGCCAGCAACTGGATGTCGAATCTGCTGCGTACGCTGAATGAAGATCCCAGAGCCGGGGCGGTAGGACCTGTTACGAACTACTCCAGCGGCCATCAGCAGATCAACGTGTCGTACAGCAATATTGAAGAACTGGATGATTTTGCAAAACAGCATCGGGAAGCCCATGCGGGGATGTACACAGAGGTCCGCAGGCTCGTTGGCTTCTGTCTGCTGACCAGGAGAGCTGTGCTGGAGGAAGTCGGTCTGTTCGATGAAATATACGGGCTCGGCAACTATGAGGACGATGATTTGAGCCTCAGGATGATTCGAAGCGGGTACGGCTTACGTGTCGTTCTGGACTCTTTTATCCATCATCACGGCCATGCAACAACCCATCACGAACTCCCCGATAGCAGCCTCGCCCAGCTTCTGCAACGGAACGCCGAGATTGCCACCCGCAAATGGGGGGCGAACATTCATCAGCTCATTTATAAACCGGAGCTTGCGATTTCGGCCTGTCTGGTCGTTATGAACGCGGAAGCCATGCTGCGGCAAACCCTGGATTCGCTGACGAACGATTTCGAGAAGATCGTCGTGGTTGATTTGGGCTCTACCGACTCCACCAGCGAAATTGCGCAGTCCTATCCTGTCGGGTTTCACCCCTTGACGGAAACCGGCAACAAGATTCACATCGCCTACAGCGCCTTTGAAGATATCAAGTCCGAGTATGTGCTGTGGCTGTATCAAGGCGATGTGCTGTCAGACAAAGACATTCGCATTGTGCGTGGGCTGAAGCTGTCAACAGAAGGCCAGCCGGACATGATTGCTGTCGATTTCGGCGACGGTTTGAACAAAAATCAGTATTTAGCATCGATAACGCGCCGTTATATGATCAAGCGCGACTTGGCGGCCCGTAAATTGTCGACCATCCTGTTTGGGGTTGCGGTCGATAAATCATCCTGATTGGGAGAGGAGCGTGAGGTACAAGTGAGAGAAGAAGGATTGTTATCATTGTGCATGATCGTCAAGAACGAGGAGAATTGGCTGTCGCGGTGCCTTGAAAGCATCAAGGATGTGGTGGATGAAATCATTATCGTGGACACCGGTTCAACAGACGGGACGAAGGAGATCGCCTTGGATTATGGAGCGGTCGTCTTCGATTACGAATGGAATGATAACTTTGCGGATGCGCGGAACTTCAGTCTGGAGCAGGCGAAGGGGGAGTGGATCCTCTGGCTGGACGCTGACGAAGAGATTGAGCGCAAGGACAGGGAGCATATTCGGGATGTCCTGTCACACCCGGAATGCTACTTTGGCAGAATGAAGGTTGTGAATTATTACGGAACCTTCCCGGTGAGCTATGACCGGGCCCATCTCATGAATCAATACCGGTTGTTCCGCAACGATCCGCAGCTGCGTTTTGACGGGGCGATCCATGAGCAATTAGACATCGAGAAGCTGAACCTGACATCAGAATCCGTCGTCGTGCTGCCCGTGACCCTGCATCACTACGGTTATTTGGAGGAAGCAATCGAAGAGAAAGATAAGAAAGAGCGCAACATGCGGCTTCTGGAAAAAGCACTGGAGGTCGAAGACCATGATCCCTGGCTTGATTATCATTATGCAAGTGAGCTCTACCGCCATGAAAGGATGAACGAAGCCTTTGAACAGGTGAATGTATCGATTGGAAGCTTTCTGAAATCTCAGAAAAAACCGCCTTCCTTACTATATAAACTGAAGTATACCATACTTATGGCCCTTGGCAGCTACGAGGGCGGATGGCCCAGCATTGATCTTGCCATCAAGCTGTATCCCGACTATGTGGATTTGCACTTCTATAAAGGCATTATTCTGATGAGTATGAAAAAAATTCCCGAAGCGATTGAAACCTTCGAGTACTGCCTTGAACTGGGTGAAGATCATCCTTCCTACCTGACCATGGTCGGAACCGGCAGCTTCATGGCCTGGTATTATATCGGCATCTGTTATGAGCTGATGGAGGATCTCCCCAAGGCGGAAGAGGCCTACCGTACAGCGCTGGAGTTGTCTGACACCATGGAGCAGGCAAGAGAGGCGTTGGAGAAGCTGACATCTGCCACAGAGAACTGAAGAGGAGAGTCACGATGATTACCATTAGCTTGTGCATGATTGTGAAAAATGAAGAAGAAGGGCTGGACCGCTGCCTTTCCGCCCTCAAGGGTGTAGTGGACGAGTATGTGATCGTGGACACCGGATCGACCGACCGCACGAAAGAAATTGCCGCGAAATATGCGCAGCAGGTCCATGATTTCAAGTGGATCGACGATTTCGCCGCTGCCCGCAATTATTCCTTCAGCAAGGCGACGAAGGAGTACATTATGTGGCTGGATGCCGACGATGTGATTGACGAGGTTAGTGTGAAGAAATTAAAGGAACTGAAGCGCACCCTGCCTCCGGAAATTGACCGGGTAACCATGCCGTACAACCTGGGCTTCGACGCCTCGGGCAATGTGACGTTCAGCATGCGCAGATTCCGGCTGGTGCGCAGATCCTGCAATTTCCAGTGGGAGGGGCCGGTGCATGAGTTCCTGAGTACGTATGGCCCCATGATCGATAGCGATGTGGCGGTGATTCATTCCAAGAATAAGCCGTATACGGACCGCAACCTGCAAATTTATCTGGCCCGGGAACGCAGAGGGGAGCAGTTCACGCCGCGTGATCTGTATTACTTCGGCAACGAGCTGCGTGACAACGGACGGTATGAGGAAGCGATCGACTACTACAACAGATTCCTGGATACGGGTCAAGGCTGGGTGGAGGATAATATACAGGCCTGCTTTAAAATGGGGGACTGCTACAATAAAATGGAGCAGTATCAAGAAGCTGTCGCTGCCATGAGCCGATCGTTATGGTATGACGCGCCGAGACCGGAGTATTGCTCCAATATGGGCGATATCTTTCTGACATTGGGCCATCATCAGGTGGCCATCTACTGGTATAAGCAGGCAGTCCAGATGGATAATCCATCCGGGACTTCGATGGCGATGACCAGCAGGATGATCACCACCTGGTATCCACATCTGCAGATGTGCTTGTGTTATGACAAGCTGGGACAGCAAGAGCTGGCCAGCGAGCATAACGAGAAGGCGCTGGCCTTCAGCCCGAAGCATCCGAGCATGCTCTATAACCGTAAATATTTTATAAACGTATTGGGTTCGCGTTTTGTCAGGGGAGAAGGTACACCGGAGATTGAGAAAGCATAGAATGAACAAGAAAAAGCATGCATAAGTAAAATAAATAAAGGTTCAGCGTGAGGCGCCGCGACGCGCCTGCCACGCTGAACATTTTTTCAAATCTTCTAAAAGAGTCTAGTAGCCAGAGTGAGGTTAGTGTGTTGTATGGTACCTTTCCATACACCCTTGCACGATTATCCCTTTTGCTCAGAATGCGGGAGTTGAGGGTCGGGGGGCGATTGGATCCGCGGGTCGCTGTTTTTTTGTACCTGATCCAACGGGATAATCGTGCAAGGCCAGCGGACAGAGAGTGCACATGCCTTGCCACGATCGGTTATCGGCTTGACTGTCAAGCACGGATGATTCGGATTCCTCAGTTCATGACAGAAAAAAAACGATTGCCATCGACCCTGTCGCTGGCAATCGCATAAATACATGATGATGTGAATGTAATCGTCTGGGCAGGACGATTAACGGTAAGTAGGGTAGGATGATGAGCCTGGCTGGTCAGGCGCGTAAGGTTGCTGAGTTGAGGCAACGTGCAAGGCAGGGGGGGTGCTATTCAGCACGGTCTCCAGCTTCATCTGCAGCAGCAGTTCCTTGCGAACGACCTCTGTCAGCGTCTGGCGCACATCCTTGTTGACCTTGATGATGTCATCAATCGATCCATGCGCCCCTGATTCATGCAGGGTGCCGAGAACAAACTGGATTCTTTCAGCTTCAGCATTAATGATATGGCTGAGGCTGATTTCCTCCATCGCAATGGAGACAAGCAGCACGTTGATGGCTTCGCTGAAGTTAACCGTGATCACAGGGGTGATATTCGGGACATTGGGTAAAGACATGGGTAATTTCCTCCTTTAAGCGTACAGAAAAATTTAAGTAAGTAATTGGAAGATGATATTCTAAGTGTTACAAGCTGTTAATTAACAGGATTCTTGGCGTTCAGGACGGTCACCAGTTTAATATGCAGCAGCAGCTCACTGCGAACGACATCAGCCAGGGTCTGGCGCACATCTCTGTTGACCTCCAGGATTTCCTCAATCGAGGCGGGGGTACTCGATTCATGCAGGGTGCCGAGGACAAGCTGAATTCGTTCGGCCTCGGAATTAATGATGTGACTGATGCTGATTTCTTCCATCGCTATGGAGGTGAGCAGCAGGTTGATCGCTTCGTTGGTGCTCACCGTGATCGTAGGCGTAATATTCGGAACATTAGGTAAAGACATGCTATCCCTCCTTGATGTATCTGGAATTCACAACCGTGTCCTTCATTGGCAATTTCTTGAGGTATGTTCGCTGGCCGTTCGTTATGTTGTGGCTGCAGCTATACTCAATTGCCTCACCTCCTTACAGAGTAAAGCTTATTCATCATAGTACTCCACGTTAATTTCCTTGCCTTCCTCCGTGCAGTTGTCAAAAGCCCCTTCATGGAAATGCTCATCAACAAGCTGTATAACCCGGTCCAGCTTATTGAGGCTCAGCCAATGTTCCATTATTATTTCTTCCATAAACTTGGATACTGTATTATTAAATTGAATATAGTCCTTTGTTTTGATCGACATGGACCGTTCGGCATGCTGAACAAAGGCCTGCATTTTCTCAGCCTCCGCATTAATGATATGGGACATGGATAATTCATTCATCGCTATAGAACCTAACAGAAGTGAGATCGTTTCTTTTTTTGTAACAGTAATCAATGGAGTAATATTAGGAATTGATGGCTGTGACAAGGTAATCCCTCCTTTCCTGAAAATTCAACTGCAGCAAGAGTAGGCAAACCTGTTATCGATGGTTTAGTATATAAGCCGTTCGACTTGTACTATAACTCCTGTTTCGAAATAATTTTGCGGGACAGGTTAAATATGGATGTCCAACAATAACCATTTCCGCTAATGCACATACACTATCATATAACTTAATCCCAAACCCACCGGATTAAGAGATAATAGCAAGAGAGGATGTGTAAAATGTCGCAGGCAAACATACCTAATATTACTCCTGCCATTACCCTCACCAGAGACGAAGCAATCAATCTTGTCTTGTCATCTATCGCCATGCAGGAGCTTGGGCTGAGTCATATCATTAATGCCGAAGCGGAGAAAATCAAGTTTGCTCTCGGTACGCTGTCGGGAGGCGGCCTCAAACCACCGCCGAACCTGGATGAGATTACAGCGCTGAACTGTAATGTCCGCGAGACGCTGGGCGAAGTGGTCAAGACGGAAATGGTGCTGCAGAACAAGCTGGATTCATTGAAGAAGTTCGTGAAAGCCGCTGCTGGCGCAACGGGGGCTACAGGCCCTGCAGGGCCTCCAGGACCAACCGGTCCGATAGGTCCGACAGGCCCGGGCGGTGGCACACCAGGTCCAACAGGCCCGCAAGGCCCGATAGGTCCGCAAGGTCCGACAGGCCCGGGTGGTGGGACACCAGGTCCGACAGGCCCACAAGGTCCGATAGGCCCGCAAGGTCCAACAGGCCCGCAAGGTCCGAAGGGTCCGACAGGCCCGAAAGGTCCGCAAGGCCCTCCAGGTAAATGCGACTGCAAGAAACACCGCTGCAAAAAATGCCACTGTAATTGTTGTGTGTGCAATCAGTGCGTTCCGCGCCACTGTAAAGTGGATCTGAACCTGCCAACAGGAAGCGATGTCTCGGGTATGTACTATAACGGTGATGAGATTATCATCCAGGACCCTGGCTTGTACATGATCGAATGGGTTGTCTCGCTGGCGCCGGATCAGCCTGTACCCTCCCTGTTCTCGCTGCTGATCAACGACCAGCCTTACAGCGGATCGTCGACGTTTGCCAGCTCGGGTACCATCGCCTCCAGCAGAGTCGGTTACCTGAACCCGGGAGACCGAATCAGCATCTCAAACCGCTCCGATTCAGAGCGCTATCTGCAGAGTTCGTTCGCGGGAAACACAGCAGGCCATATCTCTATCATGGGATTGATTGATAACTGAGATTGATGTATATGAAGAAGCTAGTCCACGCAGAACAACAACAGCTATGAGAGGCATACCACCGGATACCGAAAGCAGACTATTGGGGATTCCCCGGTAGTCTATTTTCGGTTATATCTCTCTTCCCTACCGCATATGTATGTGTCAGAAGAATACTCATTTCGGGTTTCGGATACGGGGAGTGAACGAGAATGAAGCAATTGTCGCTTTGTATGATCGCCACGGGAAGCGATGCGCAGCTCAAACGCTGTCTGGACAGCACGCAGGGGCTGGTCGACGAGATCATTATTGTGAACATGAAGCCCACGGACCGCATTTCGAAGCTGGGACAGTCCTATGGAGCGAAGGTGTTTGATTTTTATGAAGAAGGAGGTTATCCGGAGGCTGGCAATTATGCGCTGGAGCAGGCGACGGGAGAATGGGTGCTATGGATGCATGAAGATGAGCAGCTGGATCAGAACGACCGTTACCGGCTACGGGATCTGTTGTATCAGGAGCAGTGTGATCTTATATTCCTGAACGTGCTGCAATATGGTTTTACAATAAACGGGCGCACACGCATTCTCGATATGGCGGTCCCGCGATTGTTCCGCAGTCATTTCCGGTTTCAGTATTTCACCGAATACCAGGAGCTGCTGAACTATGATCAATTGAAGGGCACAGTGAAGGAGCCGGAACGGGTCGGCATTTTCCCGGTGAAGATTCATGACTACAGATTGGAAAAGAACCCGCTCCAAAACAAATCGAACGTGCTGCGGGAGCTGGACTATCTGAACAGACAGCCCTTGACGGCTGGCGGCCAAGGCCAATGGTATGCGTACCACCTGGCTTGTGAGTATTACCGGTTGCAGATGTACCGTCCCGGCTTCAAGCATCTGAACACCGCCATTCAGCATTATCTGGACGAGAAACAGCTTCCGCCTTATATCATCTACAAATTAAAATATTCGGTTGTGCTGGACGAAGTCATCTCCGAAGAGATTGATCATGGCCTGAAGCTGGCGCTCCGCATGTATCCCGATTATGTTGATCTCCAGTTTTATTCCGGGATTGTTCATTATAAGAAGAGAATGTATGAGGAAGCGCTGCACCATTTCAGCCGCTGCCTGGAGCTGGGGGAAACGCCACACGGCAAGTATCTGATCCGCAAGGGAATGGGCAGCTATCAGGCTGCTTACTACAAGGGCTTGTGCCTCGAGAAATTGGGGGAGGATGATGACTCCATCAGGGCGTTTGTTGAATCCCTGTCCTACTTAAGCACCTTCAAACCGTCGCTGGAGGCGTTGATCCGCCGTCTGGGAGAGGATGCCGTTCTTCATGAGCTTACATATTTCTGGGATCATGAACTGCCCATGGAACGGGAGGAACTGCAGTCATTGCTTGATACGTACCTCCATGACACCGGGGGGATGAAGAGTTTGGGTAGAGTTACCTGATGGGAGTTGAAATTTATGACCAAACACGATCCGGAGTTGTCGATGAACACCATGAGGGACAATGAGGCGGAAGATCTTATGGGCAGCATTGCGCAAGAGGAAATGAAGCTGTTCAACACCGGCCAGGGCAAAGGCAATTCCGGAGATATGGAGCATCAGCTCAGGTATATCGGTGAGAAAATAACAAGCGGCAAGAAGCGCTCCAGCCGGGAGGTAATGAAGGATATTCTGACCTCTATAGCCATGGAGCAGACCTCCATGTCGTATCTCATCCAGGCGGAAGCGAACAAGATCAAGGCCTTTACGGGACCTGCCGGAAATTTTCCTACTATGCCGACCAACCAGAACATCAATGATTTTCAGAATTCCACAGCCCGTGTGGTGGAAGCCCTTGTGGAGAAGCAGAAGCTGTTGATACGCATGATGGAGATGAGCCGGCGTATTCTGAATGAGGGGGATGGCGATGGAGAGTTTTGAGAAATGGCATCCAGTGGAGGAATTTGAGAACGAAACGATTCAGGATGCGTCCCGGCAGACGCTGGATAGCATCAAAGACCTGGAGGGAAGCGTTACAGACTGGCCGGACGGCTTCCTTCAGACAGTAAGCCATCTATCCGTCGCCGCCGCGGAAATGCTTGAATTCGCCAATACAGACATCCTCACCAACCATAAAATGGAGCAGCTTGAAGATCTGATTAACCAGATTACTGGTGTGACGTTTGACTCGGCACCCAGTCCGGCTCCGGTCGGGCCGCCGGATGATTCGGCACATGAACTCAAGGTGTCTGCAGGCGTGACAACTGATGATGCAACTGACACGCCGGTCAACACCAACACCGGCGCTGTGGTCAAATGGACCGCCGCCGGGTCTGAATCGGTGCAGATGCCCGGAAGCTGGCCGGCGCCCAATTTGTTCTTTCCGACCTACAGCGAGTCAGGCGCCGACCCGGCCGGGCATAAGGGCAGCAAGCCGCTCAGACCGAAGAAGGCATCCTCCAGGCTGCCTGCCCAGGTCAACGCGAAGGGTGTCAAGATTTATGCCAAGCCCGGCAAAGGCAAGTTCCCTGCACAGAGGATGACCTTGTCTTCTGCGGACACCTATGCGCTGCCTGATGAAGTGAAAGCAACTGTGGGAAACAACGAGATTACATGTTCTCCGAATCTCCGAATCTCCAGTAAGTAAGAAGACAGTACCCGACCAAGGGACAGGTCACTTATGCGGCGGGAGGTTGGCGAAAACGTGAATCAACAGGATACCGAATTGAAAGCATTGGTCGAAGCGATGAGGGACACAGATCATCAGCGGCTTTACGAGCGTTATGAAGCTGTAAAATTTCATCTTGAAGGTGAGAGTTTAACATCCATCGCCAGGAAGCTGGGACGTACAAGACAGACGATCAAGAGCTATATCGACATATATCGGCGAGACGGCATCGAAGGGCTCAATGGGGCCTATTATGACATGCTTTCCCGCAAGCTTGATGCCGGGCAAGAGGCCAGGCTGAAGGATGTGCTGGCACACAGGCGCCCGGTTGACGAGGGACTGGGCGGGCATTATTCATGGGGCATCAATCTGATCAGGCAATGGGTGATGAGGGAGTATGGCCAGTCCTTTAGTAAACGGGGCATCAGCAAGCTGCTGCTGCGTTTGGGCTTTCATTTTACGAAAGCAAATTATACGCTGGTGGCCGCCGACCCGATCACGGGTATACGTTATACGAGGGTGACATATCCGGCACTCAAGAAAATGATGAAAAATGCGCATAACAGCCACCTCTTGTATGAAGACGAATCTTTGGTGCTCCCTTATTATCTCCTGCAGCAGGGCTGGTTTCTCGAAGAGTCGGGCAGCCGGAACCTGTCCGTGGACCAGGAGCAGGGGAAATTAAGCTTTCTGGATGGCATCCGTTGTCTGAAAGAGGCCTTGCGTGCTCACCCTGAAGGGTCATTGTTTACGGTTATGAGTTATAACCGGTTGCAGTATGTGAACGACTTCCAGCCTTATCTGCGCAAAAATCCGCGCTTGACACTCATCTTTTTGCCTTCTTATACGCCGAATCTGAATCCGTCTGACGGAAGTCACAGTGAAGAACAGCACCCTGAAGAATTCTAGAAAAGGTGTGTAGAGGGGGATCGTGACATGAGCTTGCAACCGACGTTCAAGCGGGTTGGAGAAGGCTCTACTGTGCAGCCCGGAGGTATTGTGCAAGGAGAGGAATACATTGTGATCGGCCGTAAGGTCCAGATTCAGGCTCCTTATTGGCTAACCGCACGGCCCGGCTCAGGAGCAGATGAAGTTCTCTCTATCGGGGACGGCTGCAGAATCAGCACTAACCTGACCGTTGATGCTGTCAATTCCATTACATTGGAACGCAAGGTGTTCGTGGGTGCGAACGTGTATCTGACGGATAAAATTCCGTTTGAGGCGAACGGCGGTCCGTTTCAGGTGGGTTATACCAAGCGGTCGGCAGGCAAACTCATCATCGGTAAAGGCACACTCATTGAGAGCGGAGTTGTGGTGGGAGGCAATCTGCGTATCGGCAGAGGCTGCATCATCAGACCGGACAGTGTAGTACTTCACGATATTCCCGATTATTGTGAAGTGTCAGGCAATCCGGCCAGGGTCGTTAAAGTTTACATGCCAAAGCTCCGGGATTGGGTCGCCGCCAGCAACGAGGCAGAGGCTGCACAGCTGCTGGAGCAGCGGCGGAACCAGCCCCTGGAAGAATGAGCCTTATGATCAGCAAGCTCTGGATGGATTGTGCCATGTGCAATGAGAATAGGGATGGATAAATGGAGGGTTTCTTCAGCGGTATGGGAGAAACCCTCTTTTTGTATGCCATGCGCCCATAAATGTACGGTCAAGCACCCATGGGATGCCGTACGCATAGATTGCATTATCAAAAGTTGAAGGGAGAGAACATGTTTGTCTCAATCTAATTTGCCAAACATAACACCTACGATAACGGTGACCAGAGATGATGCCATATCCTTAATTATCTCCTCCATAGCGATGGAGGAGCTGGGACTTAGCCATATCCTCAATGCTGAAGGGGAGAAGCTGCAATTTGTATTAGGTACTTTGCCGGGGGTAACACATCCGATAGCGACGATCAGTGATTTGCTGAATGTCAATGAGAGCATCCGGGCGACATTGCGGGAAGTTGCAAATAAGGAATGGGTGCTGAACAACAAACTGGAACTGGCCTTGAGCGCAACCAATCTTGTGGGTCCAACCGGCCCAACGGGTCCATTTGGGGTAGGCCCGACCGGTCCAACCGGCCCAACGGGAGCGGGAGTGCCAGGGGCGCCAGGCCCAACCGGCCCAACAGGTCCAGCCGGAGTAGGTCCAACCGGCCCAACCGGCCCAGCCGGAACAGCAGGTGCCACCGGCCCAACAGGGGCAGCCGGAGCGGCGGGTGCTACAGGAGCCACGGGAGCGACAGGAGCGGCAGGTGCCACGGGGGCGACAGGAATAGGAGTAACAGGTCCAACCGGAGCCACGGGAGCAACCGGAGACCCAGGACCAACCGGAGCAACAGGAGCAACAGGAGCGGGTGGAGCAACTGGAGCGACAGGAGCAACAGGAGCGGGTGGAGCAACTGGAGCGACAGGAGCAAGCGGAGCAACAGGAGCAAGCGGAGCAACAGGAGCAAGCGGGGCAACAGGAGCAAGCGGGGCAACAGGAGCAAGCGGGGCAACAGGAGCAAGCGGAGCAACAGGAGCAAGCGGAGCAACAGGAGCAAGCGGAGCAACAGGAGCAAGCGGAGCAACAGGAGCAACAGGAGCAAGCGGGGCAACAGGAGCAAGCGGGGCAACAGGAGCAAGCGGGGCAACAGGAGCAAGTGGAGCAACAGGAGCAAGCGGGGCAACAGGAGCAAGTGGAGCAACAGGGGCAAGCGGAGCAACAGGAGCCACCGGAGCGACGGGAATTGGAGTAACCGGGGCGACGGGCCTGACCGGTTTAACCGGGGCAACGGGCGGAACAGGAGCCACCGGAGCCACGGGAATCGGAGTAACCGGAGCGACGGGCCTGACGGGTCTGACAGGGTTAACCGGAGCCACAGGAGCCACGGGGATCGGAGTAACCGGAGCGACGGGCCTAACAGGTCTGACGGGATTAACCGGAGCCACAGGAGCCACAGGATTTGGAGCAACCGGAGCGACGGGTCTGACCGGCTTGACGGGAGCGACGGGCCTGACGGGCTTGACGGGAGCGACGGGCCTGACCGGATTGACTGGAGAGACGGGTCTGACAGGTTTGACAGGAGTCACGGGTCTGACCGGCTTGACGGGAGTAACAGGTCTGACCGGCTTAACGGGAGTAACAGGTCTGACTGGTTTGACAGGAGTAACAGGTCTGACTGGTTTGACGGGAGTAACGGGTCTGACCGGGTTGACCGGAGCGACGGGTCTGACGGGGGTAACAGGCCCAACTGGGCCGACGGTGACGGCGAATAATGCCAGTCTTGTCAATTCAGCGACTGTTACGGTTGCACCTAATGCTGCCATTCCCCTTGACAACATACTCATTAATGGAACAGCGATCCAACACACGACCGGTACAACAACAGTTACATTGGCTCCGAATCAGACATATTTTGCATCCTATGAAACAACTGCATCATCCCCCACTGGGGCGGCGGCTAATTTAGGCCTAAACCTGCAATTAAATGGGGTTGGCATTCCTGGCACGGGAACTAATTCAACAGTTAGCGCTGGAACCCAATCTAATTTGAGTTCTTCTGCTGTATTTAGCACCTCTGCAGGTACAATGCTTACACTTAATAACAGCACCGGTTTAGCAGAAAATCTATCTGGAACTATTTTGAACATTATAAAACTCGCATGATTCCAAGAACATCAACCACGGCTTAGCTTCGATGAAGATTGCTGAATTCTAAATGAGCTAACCTTAGCTGAAAAATAAGCTGACCGCTTTATGGAAACATCTGCAGGACACCACCCTAACCCGGCAACCATATCAGTCCCCTAAAGCTTCCGTCGTCGTCAAGGGACACACCGGTCGATAAGCCGGTCCGATTTTGTCATTAAGCAATAATTGGAAAATCCCCTGAACGGCTTAGGCCGTTCTTTTTTTTGTGTAGTGTTCGCACAGGTGTTTTTTGTTATTATAAACGCTTGTAATGTGACTTAAACCTTTACAAACAGGGCATTCTCAGAAGAATACACTTTTGTGGAGAAACGGGCATCCAAAGCAAAAAAGCTTTTGGAACCGGAGAATCACGATTCAAAAGCTCTTTTCAATCAAACAAATGTATAACCGTCTTTATAATCAAGCTGCTCCTTGCTTCGGATAATTACATGAGTTCTTCCCTGCAACTTTCGCGGTGTCCCGAAGGTGACTGGAACAATTGTATGCAGCTGTCGGAAATTCAAAAAGCGCGGATCTGTATTACACGCTGACGAGTCTAATGTCCGTTAATATGAGAATCACCTTCAAAGAGCTGTCGTATGTTTAGAGGGTATAGCGTAATCCTGAATGGTGGAATTATCTGGATTCTAGTAAAGAGGTGGGGTATGGATAAACCAAGCATATCGTTATGTATGATTGTCAGAAACGAGGAGAAGTACCTTCCGAAATGCCTCAGCAGTGTCCAGAGAATTGTGGATGAGATCATTATTGTGGACACCGGATCAACGGATGATACCGTTGCGATTGCGAAGGCCTTTGGAGCCAAGGTGATTGAGATGCCGTGGCAGGACAGCTTTGCGGCCGCCCGCAATCGGAGCTTCGATGAGGCGACAGGGGACTGGATTCTCTGGCTGGATGCCGATGAAGAGATGGACGTGAACGAAGCCGACAAGCTCAAGGAGCTGCTGACACGGGATGCGGTCCGCGAGCAGCGGATCGAGGGTATTCAATTTGTGTTTTACAATTACGTTGATGTGGGCGGCGTGGAGTCCATATTACTGCACCGGATGGTTCGGAACCGGCCGCAATACCGCTTTGAAGAGAGGGTTCACGAACAGATTCTGCCTAATATGCTGAAATTCAACCATGGTCTGCAGACAGCCTCAAGCTTATAGTTTTCGTGGAGAGATTTATTGCCACAAATCTTAAGCCGGTTTATCCTTAACGTAGGAGAAACCGGCTTTTTCCATGACCATGATTCACTGCGAACACACCACGAGCAGCTCGTATATAAGGCCGTCCTTATGGGTTGGATTTGAGCGATTGGGCATTGACTTCGGAGAGTTCGCTTGCTTTGGCGATGATGAAATGTTCAATGATTTCTTTACTCGCTCTTGTCAGGGCGCGTATGTCTTTTGCCTCAAGTGTAGTCATCAAAGTCATATGTTCATCCATAGCCCTGCGATACTCGGTGTCTTCCTCGAACTTAAACATTTCAAGCGCTGGAACGTTTAAACCCGTAGCTATTTTCTCCAACGTTTCCAATGAGATGTTTCGATCTCCTCGTTCAACCCCACCCATGTAACTGTAATGAAGCCCTGCAGCTTCTGCCAGTTGTTCCTGAGTCCAGCCTTTTGCCTTTCTAAGTTGACGTATTCGATTTCCCACACGCTCTGGCAAACTCATAATCATCCCCTCCATGTATAAGGTTAGAAGAGGAAGATGGCTCAATACAGATTATCATACGCAAATAAAAAGTTGAAATAACAGTACTTAAAGGTACAATTTATACTTGACCTCCATGTACTTTATCTATAGAATCATTTGATAAGTGGATAAAAAAGGAGGAGTTCTGACCATGGATTTTCACTCCATAATGGAGCACAGTACGGAGGCTGCAAAGTATGGAACACTCGAAGATTCTCATTTAGCACTCATAGATCGCTTTCATAAGTTATCCCAATACCATATCCAACTTGCCATGATTTTCAATAATCATAACCAATCTCCACCCAGTCTGATCTTCTGCGAGCGGGCTCTTACCTCCATGCTGCATGCCTTATACATCAAGAACAACAACAAACCTTTTCCAGAAAGATCTTTTTCTATGGCAGAGCTTCTGCATCTGCTGCATACCGAAACTTCTCCCGCGCTGGATGTGGTCATTTTTATCGGAACTGTTCAATATTTGGTTACGCATATGGAAATAGAAAAGATCTCAAAAATGAAGAAAAAAAACGTAAACCGCTTGTTAAGAAGAACCGATGAGATCCTGTATCTTTTGTCAACCAGGATTACAGATGACCCGTCAGAGCTTTATCAATCCATTTTCTGAAAAATTTTACTTACATAAATACAACGATTCTCAAAATTATATTCGGTATATAGCGGGATTACGCCATCGGCAAACCACATTGCTTGTATAATTCGCATGTGGTAACATAACAATAGAAATAAGGGAGGTCGCTAGCCTCCCCCAGGACAACGAGGTGTGCCCTCACGGCGCGCACTGTTTTAAGTCACAGCAAAGCCCACCGAAGGCCTGTCAACCTTTAGCGGTGGGTTTTGCGCTTGTTACGTCTTCTTCTGATCCATCGGTATAGCTTACGAGAGTTAAACCATAGGTTTAACATTGTCGCGATTACTCTCAGGATCCAGAAAAGCGCATCAAGAGCAGTCATGGCGTGAATCACCTCCTTTACAGAAGGCTGCGCCGTGACTCCCACCGTTGTCCAATCCAAATTATAGCACAAATGAGCCCGGAAGAAACCTCCGAGGCTTTATTTTTGACGTAAATACGTAATTTAAATCTTGCAGTTAGCGAAACGGAACAACGGTGCTGAAAAGCCGCTGTTTAGGAGGCCACTGAAAAAGTTCGCTAAATATCAAAAGAAGCTGTTTCCTCAGAAATATGAGGGGTCAGCTTCTTTTTTGCTATATAATTAAAGCATTACAAGGGGAGCAGGTGGGTTTCATGTTTAAACAGCAGCAAACCATGGTCTTTAGCCCGTATGCAGATTTATACGATATCATCGTCCCTAAAGACAACATGTTGCGTCAAATCAATGAACTTGTGGATTTCTCTTTCATTTATGAGGAGCTTAGAGGCAAGTATTGTCTGGATAACGGCCGAAATGCCATCGATCCCCTTCGGATGTTTAAATACTTGCTGCTGAAGGCGATCTTTGATTTGTCCGATGTCGACATCGTCGAACGTTCCAGATACGACCTGTCGTTTAAGTACTTCTTGGGCATGGCGCCGGAGGAATCCGTCATCGATCCTAGCTCGCTCACGAAGTTTCGCAAGCTGCGGTTAAAGGACATGAATTTGCTCGACCTGCTCATTGGCCAAACGGTGGCCCTTGCCATTGAAAAAGAGATTCTCAAAAGCAACACGGTGATCGTGGATGCCACCCATACAAAGGCACGTTATAACCAGAAATCCCCGCTGGAAATTCTGCAGGATCGTGCCAAAAAGCTGCGGAAAGCGGTGTATGCGATGGACGAATCCGTCAAAGCGAAGTTTCCCGTAAAGAATACCTCAGGCGTGTTGGAGGATGAGATCGCATATTGCCAAAACCTCATCCATGTCATCGAAAACGAATCCGGGATCGCCCAAGTCCCTAAGATTTTACAGCCGCTCCATCTGCTCAAGGAGACCGTGGCAGATGATGTGGAGCAACTGCGCACCTCGAATGACCCCGACGCGCGCGTCGGCCACAAGAGCGCGGACTCTTCTTTCTTCGGCTACAAAACCCATTTGGCGATGAGTAAAGAGCGTATCGTTACCGCTGCCATCATCACGACTGGCGAAAAACCAGACGGCAAGCAGTTACAAGAGCTGATCAAGAAGAGCCAGACAGCGGGTGTGAAGGTCGAGACCATCATCGGAGACACCGCCTATTCAGAGAAGGACAACCTTACGTATAGCAAGACCCATAAGATGGAACTCGTGGCTAAGCTAAATCCCCAGATTACTCAAGGTGCGCGGAAGAAGGAAGACGAGTTTGCTTTCAATAAGGATGCCGGTCTGTACGTATGCAAGGCGGGCCACATGGCGATGCGCAAAGCACGGACAGGGAAAAAAGGAAAAGGAGCCAACCAAGTCGATACCTATTACTTCAATGTGGAGATTTGTAAGCGATGTCCGCTCAAGCAAGGCTGCTACAAAGAAGGAGCGAAAAGCAAAACCTACTCGGTCAGCATCAAATCGAACGAGCACAAGGAGCAGATGGCCTTTCAAGAGAGTGAGGACTTCAAAGCCAAGTCGAAGGAACGCTACAAAATTGAAGCTAAGAATAGTGAACTCAAACACAGGCACGGGTATGATGTAGCCACATCCTCGGGTCTATTAGGTATAGAGTTGCAGGGGGCTATGGCGATATTTGCTGTAAATCTGAAACGGATCTTGAAACTCAGCGAGGAAACCTACGAGTAAACATCTATAAGAGAAATAGACATCCACCCTGAATTCCCCAGGATCGATGTCTATTTTTGTTTTCAGAGTACCACGGACAGTTCAAACCTTTAGTTCTTCAGTGGCCTCCTGTTTAGCGGGGG
Organism: Paenibacillus medicaginis; assembly: GCF_042138635.1. Classification (NCBI taxonomy): domain Bacteria; kingdom Bacillati; phylum Bacillota; class Bacilli; order Caryophanales; family Paenibacillaceae; genus Paenibacillus; species Paenibacillus medicaginis. The sequence goes on from NZ_JBHIRY010000016.1 coordinate 118,842, forward strand.
ATTTTTGACCCTAAAACACATAACGTAATAATCCTGCATGGTGGAATTATCCGGACTTTAGTAAAGCGGAATCATCAGGCCACCTGTGGCGAGCGGCGAGGCAGTGGCCTTTTCATGTTTTAATACCGGCAAACCACATTGCTTGTATAATTCGCATGTGGTAACATAACAATAAGAAATAAGGGAGGTCGCTAGCCTCCCCCAGGACAACGAGGTGTGCCTCACGGCGCGCATTTGTTCTGTTGAACAGTAAAACCCACCGAAGGGCTGGAACCTTTAGCGGTGGGTTTTACGCTTGTTACGTCTTCTTCTGATCCATCGGTATAGCTTACGAGAGTTAAACCATAGGTTTAACAATGTCGCGATTACTCTCAAGATCCAGAAAAACGCTTCAAGGGCTGTCATGGCGTGAATCACCTCCTTTACAGAAGGCTGCGCCGTGACTCCCACCGTTGTCCAATCCAAATTATAGCACAAATAAGCCCGGAAGAAACTTCCGAGGCTTTTATTTTTGACGTAATTACGTGTTTTAATCTTGCAGTTAGTGAAACGGAACAACGGTGCTGAAAAGCCGCTGTTTTGTGGGGGATATTTGACCCTATATTGGTCTGAGGCGGGCCATCACAGAATACAATGGAATGACAGATACTGAGTGAACACATAGCGTAATCCTGCATGGTGCAATTATCCGGACTTTAGTAAAGAGGTGGGTTATGGATAAACCGAGCATCTCGTTATGCATGATCGTCAGGAATGAGGAAAAATATCTTCCGAAATGTCTCAGCAGTGTCCAGCGAATTGTGGATGAGATCATCATTGTGGATACCGGATCAACGGATGAAACCGTTGCGATTGCGAAGGCTTTTGGAGCCAAGGTGATTGAGATGCCGTGGCAGGACAGCTTCGCGGACGCTCGCAATCGGAGCTTCGATGAGGCGACAGGGGACTGGATTCTCTGGCTGGATGCCGATGAAGAGATGGATGTGAACGAAGCCGACAAGCTCAAGGAGCTGCTGACCCGGGATGCCATCCGCGAGCAGCGGATCGAGGGCATTCAGTTTGTGTTTTACAATTACGTTGATGGGGGCGGTGTGGAGTCGGTCCTTCTGCACCGGATGGTGCGGAACCGGCCGCAATACCGCTTTGAAGAGAGGGTTCACGAACAGATTCTGCCGAATATGCTGAAATCCAACCCCCATCTGCAGCTCGGACAGGTGGATATTCATATCCATCATTACGGGTATTTGTCGCAAAATGTGGTCCGTCAAGGTAAAATCCAACGAAATGTGGCGCTGCTCCAGCAAGCGATATCGGAGCATCCGGATATTCCGACGTATTCTTATAATTTGGGTGTGGAGTTGTTCAGAAGTAAAGATTTTGCGGGGGCTCTGGAGAGCTTTGATGTTTTCTTGAATAAGTCGGCTGACTTACCGGTGCCGCTTGTGTCCAGTGCACACAAATACAGGCTGACGGCATTGGTTGAGCTGGGTCGTTATCACGACTTGATCCAGGACAGCATGGCAAGTATTTCACAATTCCCCGGGTTCACGGACTTGTACCATCTAAGAGCCATCGGTTTTAGTTCTCTGGGGGAAACCGGCGAGGCCATAGATGTATTACGGAAAGCGCTGAGCATGGGACCGGCCGAGGAGGGATATCCGAGCATCGCGGGACACGGTACTTTTTTGACATGCCTGGATCTCGGCAAGCTGTACGAACACGTTGGAAATCCAAGGGACGCGGACGTGTATTTTACCTTCGGGAGTGTAATGGTCAGCGATCCGAGGATCAATTCCAAGAACCGCCAACAATCACTTTGAAGGGGGGCGAACGCGGACATCTGTTCTACACTGGCGGCATTGAATGTCGGCAATACAATTACCGACTTTAGAGCATCTCCGAATGTTTAGGGATTGCAGCGAAATCATCAGGCCACCTGTGGCCTTTTAGTGTTTCAATATCGGCTAACTATAGCACAAATAAGCCCGAAAAAAACTTCCGAGGCTTTTATTTTTGAGCGCGCCTAGCAAGCCAGGCACAACTAGTCGGTGCGAGTCCGGTCGAGGTAAGAGCCAGGTCGCCTCGTAGCTGACAGGCAACCACAGGCAGTAACATCAAAGTGGGCGAAGGCCTCCTGCCTAGTCAAAGCTATTTATATCTCCTAGTCCTGAATTTTGTAATAGACCCAAGACGAAACTCTGAATCAATGTAGAATCTCTGAGACAATTATGCGCATCTTCCTTCGTAGCATCATATCCGGGATACCTAGCGGCCACAGCAAAGAAGGTAAGATTTTCACAAGCTTGCCGCACAGAATCCTCTGCAGTCTCTTCTGAGACAATGTCACTCCATAATCTAAGAAGATCATGTGTTCGAGGGATTTGCACTCCTCTAAAAACTAAAATACTTTTCAAATATTTTTCGGCAGCCTGTTGAAAATGGTAACACGATACATCCCAAAGACTAGAATCCTTCAACAAAATAGCAGCACGATAGTCATCTTCCGCCTTCGAGATCCAAGAATCCTTATCGCTCATATAATGGAATCCCCTCCTCCAAAATAGCATCTCTAAAAAATAATTTCTCAAAATTTTCTGGAGTAGTTGGAATACAATCTATAGGAATATTGTAAATTCCTATTTCGCGTCTTAGAGAGCTATAGAGTACAGGAGGTCTTTCCTCGAAATTCCCAATAACTACAAAGTCAAAATCACTATCATCTCTTGCTGTGCCTTTAACTCGAGAACCAAACCAAATAACTTTTATTAATTTATCTCCAGCAATTGTCTTGGCAGCCTTAACCACCTTGAGAGCTAATTCAAAATCCCTGGGGTCTATCTTAGACATATCGAGCTTAGGAGAAGCCATTCCTCACCCTCCTTTTATATCCACTAGTGAGTCAATTTCATAACTGTAAATGAGCAAATCCACTTCCAGATGTCTCATACCGCCATCGTACCCGATCATGCCACCATTCGCAACTATTTGTTGCAGCATCGGCTGCCGTTGTATTTTTCCAAGTCGGCGCTGCCGCATATTGAAACGTATATGGCGGCCGTGACAGCGAAAGGATATCGCGGCAAAGTGGTGGACATGGTGGAATACAGCGATTGCTACCGGACGCGCTCGCCATCTTCTGGCCGAAGGCATGCAAAAAGCCGATCTTCGCATGGATGAAACTTCCGAGGCTTTTATTTATGACGTAATTACGTGTTTTAACCTTACAGTTAGCAAAACGGAAACAACGGTGCTGAACAGCCGCTGTTTGGCGGGGGATTTTTGACCCTATGTTGGTCTGAGGCGGGCCATCACAGAATACAATGGAATGACAGATACTGAGAGAACACATAACGTAATCCTGCATGGTGGAATTATCCGGACTTTAGTAAAGAGGTGGGTTATGGATAAACCGAGCATCTCGTTATGCATGATTGTCAGGAATGAGGAAAAATATCTTCCGAAATGCCTTAGCAGTGTCCAGAGAATTGTGGATGAGATCATTATTGTGGACACCGGATCAACGGATGATACCGTTGCGATTGCGAAGGCTTTTGGAGCCAAGGTGATTGAGATGCCGTGGCAGGACAGCTTTGCGGACGCTCGCAACCGGAGCTTCGATGAGGCGACAGGGGACTGGATTCTCTGGCTGGATGCCGATGAAGAGATGGATGTGAACGAAGCCGACAAGCTCAAGGAGCTGCTGACCCGCGATGCCATCCGCGAGCAGCGGATCGAGGGCATTCAGTTTGTGTTTTACAATTACGTTGATGGGGGCGGTGTGGAGTCCGTATTACTGCACCGGATGGTTCGGAATCGGCCGCAATACCGCTTTGAAGAGAGGGTTCACGAACAGATTCTGCCGAATATGCTGAAATCCAACCCCCATCTGCAGCTCGGACAGGTGGATATTCATATCCATCATTACGGGTATTTGTCGCAAAATGTGGTCCGTCAAGGTAAAATTCAACGAAATGTAGCGCTGCTCCAGCAAGCGATATCGGAGCATCCGGATATTCCTACTTATTCTTATAATTTGGGCGTGGAGTTGTTCAGAAGTAAGGATTTTGCGGGGGCTCTGGAGAGCTTTGATGTTTTCTTGAATAAGTCGGCTGACTTACCGGTGCCGCTTGTGTCCAGTGCACATAAATGCAGGCTGACGGCATTGGTTGAGCTGGGTCGTTATCACGATTTGATCCAGGACAGCATGGGAAGTATTTCACAATTCCCCGGGTTCACGGACTTGTACCATCTAAGAGCCATCGGTTTTAGTTCTCTGGGGGAAACCGGCGAGGCCATAGATGTATTACGGAAAGCGCTGAGCATGGGGCCGGCCGAGGAGGGATATCCGAGCATTGCGGGACACGGTACTTTTTTGACATGCCTGGATCTCGGTAAGCTGTACGAACACGTTGGAAATCCAAGGGACGCGGACGTGTATTTTACCTTCGGGAGTGTAATGGTCAGCGATCCAAGGATCAAAGTCCGGGATTCTGCGATGACAAGTCTATCGTTCGCCGATCCGAGGATCTACTCCAGGAACCACCGATCTATTCAGGATCATGGAATCTAGCGTTCGACCATCGCAGGATACACCCACCGAGGCTCTCAGCCTTTAGCGGTGGGTTTTGCGCTTTGCGAGAACTAAACCACCCTGCACTTTAGTGCAGGGTGGTTTAGTAATTCATTCATACTCGGAGGGTACAGTTGATGCAACCGAAAGAATTAGGTGAATTATGTTAATAATCATTTTGTTCTTCTAACCAAAAATCTAACTCATTTAACTTATCTAACACCTGAAGCATACAATCGTACTCCCTGGCTACAGAATATAACTTATCTTTAGCGTTAGATCGGAGATATTTCTCTAAACATTCGAAGGTGAATCTATCTTCTCTTTCGTATCTGATCAAATCTATGATAGTTCTTTCAGGTATTGTAAAGTGTAAATTTACACCTGCTTGTATAGTGTAGCGTAAATCTACTTCTTCTTGAGTATAGAAGTTCAAATAACCCAACGCTCGATCTTTCTTCGTTTCTGTAAATAGCATTAACGGCAATGGAGGAAACGTTGAGAGATTATTTATTCTAGAAGCACTTTCCAGACAAATAACTCCTGATAGATCACTATATTTAAAGAAATTGTTTAAAGTAACCATTTAAGCCCATTCCCCTCTTTCTGTAAACCATACAAGGAATAGATCTGGTTCCTCTGCTTTCAGAGCTTCTCCTATTGGGTAGACAAATAATACCACTCTAGCCATGACTGTTTCGAAATCAGGCTTTTTAATGATACCTTCTAGCTTGTTATAAGCATGTTCTAATTGATCGTTATCTGCAATATGATAAGCTTCGTTTTTATTACCTTTATGTTGTATATCGCTTAGCAAATTTCTCATATGATAATCTTTAGCGTAAGATAAAATATAAAGATCGTATAGATCCTTGGCTCTTCTGTAAATCTTTTGAGAAAGAAATACAGCTACCTTATCAGCTATCATAGTTTCTATAGAGAATCCTAAAGGATAAGAATCAGTGTACACTTCTGTCTTCCCAATCTTGCTTTTGTCGGATGTGTAGATCAATATCTACAGTAGGTCTGGCTAAATAAAGTTCATTGTATTTTTTCATAGCTGCCTCAAGATTCATACCACCTTTAAGTACAATCTTATCTGCAATTGGAGATAGCTTGACTGCTTGTATAAAATCTTTCAGTATGATTTCTAAGGAGTGATCGAACAGATTCATATTATTGTCTGTCATTAATTTAACCTCCTTGTAATGATTCTTCACTAAAGATATTATATATTTCTTGCATGACTTGAACAATATTTTCAGGTACGTTAAAGGGATTTCCGCAAGACTTTTGTTTAAAGAATTTTCGCAGCTCAAAAACAAGGTCTTTAATCATTTTCTGGCCCAATGGAATTGATGCGCCGAGATTTAAGAGTAAAAAGAATCCGGTGCAGTCATATCAAACCAACTACACCAATGGGAATATTTCGATCACAGGCAATAAGGTGAAGCTTCCCAAATTAGGGCTCGTAAAATTTGCGAAATCCAGAGGAGTGGACGGTCGCATCATAAATGCAACGATTAGGCGCAATCCTTCGGGCAAATACTCACCATAAAACTTTCCAGAAGGAAACTCCACATAAAAACTTCCAATACCTCAGAACCTCCCCAGGAGACGATACAAATGCATGGAAGCCAATTTTTCTCCGAAATGCCTCAGCAGTCTCCAGAGAATTGTGGAGTGACCCGCCCAGAAATCGGAGAAACCTTATGCAGATATCTCATATCGTGATATACTTTATACATATGAAAATCGCATACGGACGAGTCAGCGCAAAGGATCAAAATTTCGATAGGCAGCTCATCAAGTTCGCCGAGCTGGGAGTTGAGGAACGTTTCGTCTTTACGGACAAGCAGTCAGGGAAGCGAAACATACACAGAGAGGACGATGAACGATGGATGAGCAAACAAAAGCGATTCTCGAAGAAATTCGAGCTATGCGCGAGGAAATGAAAGAAGGGTTCGAGCGAGTCGACAAACAGTTCGATGGCGTTCACAGCAAGATCGAGTGGGCGGCACTGAGCTGAAACTGAACGACGACGCGGCGAGCAAGACGTTCACGCTGTTCACTCCTGCCGAAGTGACAGACGGAATCAGAAAGGATATCCGCGAACTGAAAGTCAAGCTGTTTGATCTCGAAGCAAAAGTAAATAGCAGATAAATGGAGGGCCGAGCGAGATGAAACTTCCGAGGCTTTTATTTTTGACGTAGTTACGTATTTCAACCTTGCAGTTAGCGAAACGGAACAACGGTGCTGAGAAGCTTCGAGGAAGCGACAGGGGACTGGATTCTTTGGCTGGACGCCGATGAAGAGAGGGTTCACGGACTTGTACTATCTAAGAGCCATCGGTTTTAGTTCTCTGGGGGAAATCGGTGAGGCCATAAATTTATTACAGAGGGATTTGCACCCAATAGTCATCTTCCGCCTTCGAGATCCAAGAATCCTTATCGCTCATATAACGGAATACCCTCCTCCAAAATAGCATCTCTAAAAAATAATTTCTCAAAATTTTCTGGAGTAGTTGGAATACAATCTATAGGAATATTGTGAATTCCTATTTCGCGTCTTAGAGAGCTATATATTACGGGCTACCAAGTTATCTTTCGATAATAAAAGAGACCCCAGGACAGGAACAGGAGTCTCTTATTCTCTATATGAGTTCTGTTCAAGCCACGAGGCCAAACGCTCCTCACTAATTTCATTTTTGGCCACTCTGATGGCCATTTCCAGCAGGTCATCCTCAGCAGCGTCCAATTGATGTCCATTAAGCTTCAGGAAGATGTATGTAGAAACTACACCGGTTCTTTTGTTTGCGTCATTAAAACAATGCGACTTAATTAGTCCAGACATCAAGACGGCTGCCTTTAAAAATAAGCCGGGATACTGTTCATTGCCGAAGAATACACTGAAGGGTTTTTCGGCAATGAATTCAAGGTACCCCGGCTCTTTAATGCCAGCTAAACCGTTTGATTCGGCAAGCTCCGTGTCATGAATTTCAACAATTTGATCAACTGTTAATCTTACATACATTAATTTTTCGCCAACTTATCGAGAGTTTTACGATATTTTTCCATGCATTCTTTGGCCAGTTTCATGACAGTCTCATTGCTCGCGGTAGTAGTTTCTTGAATCTTTTTATTTGGTGAAATCATGTCGTTTTCCTCCTTATCTTGGCCCATTGTACACCTCCCAAGCACGGATACTTGGTAAGAGTATATACCCTCATTCAGCTATCTATTCACAATCTCAGTAAGAAACTGAATGCGGGATAAGCATTTCAATAATTATAACAAATAACAAACAACAACGGAACAGAATATAAGGCACGTGAAAAAAATAATAAACCAGAACCGCCCTATCGCGTGCTTTTGGACGTCCAACGCAGATTGGTTAGAAAAACGCATGACCTATGCACTGTAAGGTGTCGTGGCCGAAGTAGAGGTTCTACGCCAAGAGGGATAGGACTGGCAGGGTGTCTCTCACGTGGGAGAATCCGAAGGGCCTGCAGGCAAAGTCCATCCCGGAATGCGGTGAACCAGAGGTGGCGGCGATGTTGGGTGACCCGCCCAGAAATCGGAGAAGCCTTATGCAGATATCTCATATCGTGATATACTTTAATACATATGAAAATCGCATACGGACGAGTCAGCGCAAGGATCAAAATTTCGATAGGCAGCTCATCAAGTTCGCCGAGCTGGGAGTTGAGGAACGTTTCGTCTTTACGGACAAGCAGTCAGGGAAGCGAAGCATACACAGAGAGGACGATGAACGATGGATGAGCAAACAAAAGCGATTCTCGAAGAAATTCGAGCTATGCGCGAGGAAATGAAAGAAGGGTTCGAGCGAGTCGACAAACAGTTCGATGGCGTTCACAGCAAGATCGA
>NZ_JBHIRY010000017.1:0-126245 GCF_042138635.1 Paenibacillus medicaginis
ACCCCGCTTTCGTTGGATTGCCTTCATTTTCGCATGGTTTCCGTTTGTATTGAAGGTGGGCTAGATTTGACGCTTACCTTTAATCTCCTCCAGATGCTAAACAGAAAATCCTTTCTTTTTCCAGTCGAATAATCGTGCGCTGCTGCATAGTTATTTGGATCAATCTCCATCAGAGTAAAGCAATGTAGGAGAAAGCGTCAGCATCTTTTTATATATTTTAACACGCCTATTGATTAACCAAAATAAGGTATCTAAAAATTGAAAAAAGGCCGATCTTTCGGTAAAATCGATTCCACCACAGAATTCGATTCGAAAGAGGCGACCTCATGAAAAAGTCTACCACGTTTACAAACCTAGTTCAAATGCTTTTGAAAGAAGAAGATGTCATTCAGCTATTGAAAGAGTTGAACTACGAAGATACAGCGCGCAAATTTACAGCGCATCAGTTATTGTTATTTTTTATGCACGCCGCTTTGGGACAATGGACGGGTTATCGTTCTGGCGTCGGTCAAGCTGAAATCTGCGGGCTTCAGCCCGTTTGTTATTCTACGTTTTCAACCAAAGCCAGCGAAGTGCCGTATGAACTGTTCAAGGGTCTGTTTCATTTGCTGGTTTCAAGATGCAATCGTGCAACCAAGCGCCGGTTGAACATTCCCATAGAGCTTCTATTGGTAGACTCGACGACCATCACGGTAGGAAAAAACCGCTTGCCTTGGGCGCTGTTTCATGGAGAACGTGCAGGCATCAAGCTGCATGTTGCCTTCGCGGCAGCCACGGAGCAACCGGTTCAGGTCATCGAAACCATCGGTACGGCGCATGATGGCCCTGTCGGAGAGAAGCTTGCCGACAAGGATTACATCCTGGTGAACGACCGCGCTTATGGCAAGATCCAGCGATTTGATTTGTACGTGACGGAAAAACAGTATTTTGTAACTCGTATCAAAGAGAACGTAACGCTTGTCAAACCGCGTTCCTTAAAAAACGAAAACGTGGAAGCTTCCAACGTCATGCGAGACATCACTTGCTATCTCGGGACCCCTCAGTGCCAGTCGGAGCTTCGACATCGCGTTGTGATTTTTCAAGATAACCACGGCCATGAAATCCGGGTCGTGACCAACCTGATGCATCTGTCAGGCGAGCAGGTGGCGGAGATCTACAAGGCACGCTGGGGAATAGAAGTTTTCTTCCGATGGATCAAGCAAAACCTCAATGTGCCTGTTTTGTTTGGTACCACGCAGAATGCCGTGTTCAACCAGCTTTTTGCTGCCTTGATGACGTACGTGATCCTAAAATGGCTGTATGACCATTCAAAATCGCTTGTTGTCCCTTACAAAATCCTGCCGTTCATCCGTTTCACGGAACAAATGCGACACAATCATCTACATGCTGAATGGATCATCGCCATGACCAAAGTGCTGGAAAAGCACGTTTATTTGTCGAGCCTTCTTAACCCAATATCTGGTTAATCAACAGGCGTGATATTTTAACAAAAAATATAATTAGCATAACGAACTCGATAGAGGAAATCGATATACTCTGAAGAAATGTCGTTCTTTAGTGTCATGGCGTCATTAGCAGTGCTAGTGCTAATGGTTCCCATTCTTTATTCGTCCTCATCAGACTGCGCGGACTGCAGTTGAAGACGTTCCAGCAACCTCCAAAATTGTTCAACCATGACTGCTGCCGGATAAGGTATCGAGCGGGTAATCCACCATTCCAAAAGCCCCGCCCCCGCTGAGATTAAAAATTGCACCGTAATCTCCCTATTCAACTCCGGATCAAAACCGATCGAATCCAGATGCTCGTTCAAGCTTTGCTGCAGCATCGTCTCCATTCGGTGGCGGAAAACCACACTTCCCTTGCTCGTAAGCATCACATTATAGAAAGAAGCATGCTGCTCCAAATGCTCAAAAGTACGCAGCAACGCGGTTTTGGAAGTAAACACCCTGTCCTCTTCAGGCATACAACTGCGCAGCAGCTGATTCAAATGAGCTTCCATACATTGATCGCGCAGATCGTATTTGTCCGTGAAATGCAAATACACCGTCCCCCGATTTACATTCGCTTCCTCCGCAATTTGATTGATAGTTATACTTTCAAAATCCTTTTCCGACATCAGCTTCATAAAAGCGTCCATAATCGCTTGCCTCGATTTTTGAATACGCCTGTCCATACCGTTCTCCCCTTTTATCCAAAAAATGAACATTTCAAAGCCCACTGTTGAAAAATCAACATCCGCGCCTGTTTTAACCATTGAACACCATCAATTTCCCTGATACATTCACTATATAAAACATATGTTGAAAAAACAACATATGATCAACTTAATGGGAGGCATTATCATGAAAGCTATAGCTTTGACAAGCTTTGGAATCCCCGGAACACTGGAGGAACTGGAAGTGCCGGTTCCCGCTCTCACCGACACACAGGTGCTCGTCGAAATGCAGGCCTCTTCCATCAACCCTGCAGATATTCAATTGCGCAGCGGCGCAATTCTCCAGAGTCCGATGGCTGATAAATTTCCGGTACAATTGCCGCTCATTCTCGGTATTGATGTGGCCGGTGTCGTAAAAGAAGTTGGTGCTAAGGTGAGTTATTTCAAGCCGGGGGATCGCGTTATGGGTATGGTTCCGATGGGGTCCTACATGGATTATGTTGCGGTGGAGGAAGATCATCTGGCCGTTATCCCGGAGAGTCTTTCCTTCGAAGAGGCTGGCGCTGCGCCTACGGTCGCCCTGACAGCTTGGCAATCACTATTTGAACATGGGCGGCTGCAGCCGGGGCAACGCATCCTTATTCAGGCCGGTGCCGGAGGTGTGGGACATGCCGCAGTTCAGTTGGCCAAGCAGCATGGGGCTTATGTTATTGCAACCGCGAGGGAACATAATCACGATTTCGTCAAACAACTCGGAGCAGACGAGGTTCTTGACTACACGAAAGTTGACTTTGCCACCCAAATAACCGAGCCAGTCGATCTCGTGCTGGATTCCGCCAAGGACACAGCCACTTTCGGTACCGGGCTGCCGGGAGAAATCGGAGAGAAGAACTACTCGGTGATCAAGGATGGCGGCACTTATGTTTCCGTGGTGGCATTCGCGATTGATCAACATCCGACAGTACGCGGCATTAACACACGTTTCTTCCAGGCCATACCCAACCGGAGCGATTTTGAAGCCATTGTACACCACATGCAAGAAGGCAAGCTGAATATCCACATTGAGGAGACCTATCCCTTTACCGCAGAAGGTCTGATTCAGGCGTACCGCAAAAGCGAAGCACAGCAAAAACGGGGAAAAGTCATAATATCGAAAAACATGCGGTAAGCATTGTCTGTGAATGCAAAAATTAAAAACCGGACCGGCAGGGGGTTCATCCCTATCCGGACCGGTTCTTCTTCGTACAAGGAGCTTGGCGTATGTTTAACATTGAACACAATTTTACTCCTCGGCTTCCGCCAAATGCTCACGGCAGAATGCGTCCACTTCGGCCAGCTCATCCTCTTCAAGATCAAATTCCAGATAACGTTCTGTGGATCGCTCGTACAGCTCATACTTCACAATGCGGGTTTTCTCCTCTTCCACACTGTAAATCACCCGTAAATACACGCCTTGTTCGCTGTAAAGTTCGTCGTCCTCGTCAATCTCAAGATCCAGGATATATTCGTACCGTGTACCGGCAATGATGCCAAACGGGTCTTTCACTTTTTGCACCGAAAATGATGTAATCTCCACTTTTCTCTTCCTCTCCGTGGTTTTAGGGCAAAATTTTACTGACCTGCTCCTTAATCCGCTCCTGCTTTAGTTCAGCCCCCATAATCGACACGCTCCCCTTGTCTTCACGGGAGCGGATCAAGCGGCCGATTCCCTGGCGCAGCCGCAGCAGCATATACGGCATATCCACTTCCGCCAAAGCGTCCTGCGCATCCGCCCTGCGTGACTCGAATAACGGGTCATTGGGCGGAAACGGCAGCGACCAGATGATGACATGTGACAGGGAGGGACCCGGAATATCCAGTCCTTCCCACAGCGTCACAGCGCAGAGTACACTGTCTTCATCATTCTGAAACAAGGAGATCAGATGGCTGATTTCAGCCTCTCCCTCGTACAGAAAACGGAACTGCTCAAAGCTCGCTGCCTGCGCGGCGTCCATTTTGAACCGTTCCAGTTCCTCCTGAGACGGGAAGAGAATTAATGCCTTCCCGCCGCTTGCCTGGAGAAATCCCATCACATGCTTCATTTTATCGTCCGGTTCTTCTACAAGATACAGAGCGCTCTTCATCTGCTCGGCATAATCATAAGGTGATGCAACGGAGAAGGACAGGTAGTCGTCGATCCCCAATATTTCGGCCATGTAATCGAATGAGCCCTGCACCGACAACGTCGCCGAGGAGAACACAACTGGCATTTGCTTGGCAAATACGCGCTCCCTCATAATTTCCTTAACACCCTTCGGCATGATCACCAGCGTCAATTCGTCCCCGTCTTCCCTGACCCAAGAAATAAGCTTATCCGGTTGGCGGAATAATGCCAAAGCCCTCTGCATCATATCAAGATGCTCTTCCACGATCTTGAGCTGGTAGTCATCAATGGTAAACAAACCGCCCTCAAAAACCAGCTCTTCCTCAATCGTTGCAAGCAGATCGCCAAAACGGCCGATTTCACGCAACAGCCGGTCGTTCACATCGAACTTTCTCCGCTTTGAGCCCGGGACAGGCTGGCTCATTTGTTCGAGCAGCAGGAATACCTTATCGCTCTGCATGATAGATTCCTCAATCGTCACCGCCAGGGATTCGCGGATCTCCCCCTCTAGCAAGCGGACGATAATGCTTTCATACAAAGAGTGCTTCAACTGATAAGTCAGCGCATTCTGCGCGGCTGTCTCCAGCAGATGCCCTTCGTCAAATACGACGGAGCTGTGCTCCGGCAGCAGCGGCAGTTGTCCTTCCCGCTTTCTGGATTCGAACGTCCAGATATGTTCCATATAAAAGTCGTGCGAGCAGATGATCAAGTCCGTGGCCCGGCGGTAGTAATCCCGGGAAATCGTCTGCCCGCAGCGATGGCGCTGACTGCATACGAGACAGTCCTGAAACACGTCCCAGCCCATCTTATCCCACTGTCTGTCGGACAGCTGAGGATAATCCTTGCGGTTGCCATACGGCAGGAACGATTGCATGGTATCCGGAAAATGAACAAACTCCGGCAGCCCTTCGTAGATTTCGCGGTACAATTCCCCCTCTTCCAAGCCTGTCCTCGCATCATCCAGTTTATTCAAGCAGATATACTGGTCCTGGGATTTGCCCATACGCGCATCGATGGTCAGCTCCAGATGGCGGGCCAGCTTGGCGATATCGCCTTCTGGCTTGACCAGCTGTTCGATCAGCGATTCGTCGGCACAGGCAATGATGGCCGGCTTGCGTGTGTAACGGGCGTAGGCGATGGCATAAAGCAGGTAGACGAGTGTCTTGCCTGTTCCCACCCCGGCTTCGGCAAAAATCGTCTTCTTCTCGGTATACGCCCGCTCCAGTTGGAAGGCCATATAAATTTGCTCATCCCGAACCTCAAATCCGGCCTCGGGCAGTATTTCATAGAACACGTCAGCGATCCAGTCCGCAGCCTGCTGCATAAACGGCCGGGAAGGATCAAAGGTAAATGGATAAGTTGTCAATTACGGCTGTGCCTCCACATCTTTCTAAAAGTCCATCCTTTGATTATACCTTAGATATGCGGTTAAAATCACGTTTTATTTGCAAAGCTTCGTTAGCGCAAAAAGAACCCCCTGCCTAAAAGGCTGGAGGGGAAATTGGCGACAATTCACTTAAGAAACAGATGACCGCTCTCCGGTAAAACCGGAGAGCGGTCACAGCTTGAATCTGATGAAGTCCGTTAGGACAATGTATCAGTTCTTGAACTTACTAGTAACTAATGATGGATTGTCAGGGACTCGAACCCTGGACCGCCTGATTAAGAGTCAGATGCTCTACCAACTGAGCTAACAATCCATGATCTCTTTGACTCTTAGTACTTTACACCTTTTACCTACAAAAATCAAGACAAAATTTAATTTAACGATAATTTTCCATTTGATGACAATTAAAACAGCAAAGAGATTAGAAGTCAGCCCTGCTGTTTTTTGATTCTGTTCACTCTTGCATTGAGTTTATCACATCCGGTTACTTTTTTCCTCTATGTAGAGATCCAGCGCTTTGATCCCCCTTCTTGCCAGCTTGATAAACAGCACCAACACATAAATGCCTACGCCAAAAAGGATCAAATACAGCAAAATAGGAATGATCGTTAAAAAAGTAATGTAATCCATAATCACGCCTCCTTCAAGATTCAATTCCATCCGTACGACGAAAACCAGGTTCTCTTCCCGTATTGATCCCAAGCCATTCGTACATAAGGTATCAGATTGTCCGGGAAATGATCCGTTCGGAACCATCTCATATCATCACATTTATGTGGTTCAGCATTCGTAATTTCTCCAGACCACCGATTTGTAACGAAGAAAAAATCTATTCGCTCGTCCTCCGATTTGATATGCATAACACCGACCATGCTCAGATCCTCTTCCTGAATGTCCACCCCGCATTCTTCTTTAACTTCCCGGACGGCCGCCGATCTGATTTCCTCACCGCCCTCAAGCCGACCAGAAGGAACGCCGTATTTTCCGTCTTCATGCCCCGTATTCCATCTTCTCATGAGCAGCAGCTCACCATTCTTGATCATAAAAACATGAACCACACTGACAAATCGAAAATCCTCCACTCCCACCAACCCTCCAGCTTCATTTCCTGATTTAATTATAAACATTTTTCCATTCGCGTAGGAAAGAAAGTATAATTTCTGCCGTATGGCAAGTTAAACAGGGTCGCATCTGCACAAAAGCGGCTTTTCGCTGTCTAACCATTTTTTGAGGGAGTTGTCCTTCATGGTAAAATAACATTATGTACACAACCGACATCACAAAGGAATGAAGCCTTTACATGTATCATCTCACTTATTTGTCAGACGGACTGCGCGTCAAAGGATATCTGTGCCTGCCTTACGGCTGGAGATTGCCCATATCGGCAGTGCAGGAATGGCTGCAGGCCCATTACCGGATAAAAGATCTTGAAGTAACAGAGCTTGCTTGCCCGATTCATGTAACATGCACGGATGTGCCGGAAGGAAAATGGCCGGTATTGATTTATTGCCGCGGCGGCATCGGACGGGTGGGTCAGGTTAAAACAACCTGGCTGGAGGACTTCTCTGTCCATGGCCATATTATTTTTGCCCCTTCCTATCGCGGTACTGAAGGCGGTGAAGGAAGGGACCAATTCGGAGGAAGCGATATCGAGGACGTGTGCAGTGCCTATCAATTTCTGGCCAGACTGCCCTTTGTTGACGAACGGCGTATCTCGGTCATGGGTTTTTCCAGAGGCTCGATCAATGCAACTGCTGCTGCCGTACGGATGAAGCAAATGTACAAGCTGGTATTATGGGGCGGCGTATCGGATCTTACCCAAACCTATGAGGAACGGATCGATCTGCGCCGTATGCTGAAGCGGGTGATCGGCGGCTCCACTGGCAAAGTCCCGGAAGCGTATGACATGAGATCACCAGTAACCTATGTACACGACATCCACTGCCCTGTGCTGATCATGCACGGTACAGAGGATATGCAGGTAGATTACAGTCATGGTGCAGGAATGTTCAGACGGCTGCAGGAAGCAGAAAAAGACGTCACCTTTCACACGTTTCAAGGATACGGTCACCATCTTCCTCCCGCCGTACATGCTTTGGCGATCCAAAATATGTTTGCATGGCTGCAGAAGCCTGTTCCATAGGGCAGCGCTTATAAATCTTTGCGGATAAAACGGCGCAATCCCAGGCAAAAAAGGACGACTGTGTAAAATAACGTGTAAACCAAAAAAGCTGGCGAGGGAATGTCGCCGAGGCCAAGCGGTCCGCTCATGCTCACTGGTATAAGTCCGCTGATATCCTCGAAGCTGAACAGCACTGCCTGCATTTTCCGCTGCAGCGCGTCGGCCGGCATGATCAGCTGCAAAATTCCCGCTACATTGTTCAACGTTTGCAATGGCTCAGGCTTCAGGCCGATTGCGCCGGCGATTTTGCCGATCATGCCGCCAAGCCAGCCTGCCCCATAGAGCATCGTCATAACAACACCGTTCGCAACGGAGGACAGATAGCCTGAGCCGAACATGGACACGGTAACGAGCAAAGGAACAACGGAGGCAAAGAGCAGGAAAGACTGTACCAGCACGGCCGGGTCACGTGGAATTGCGGCATGGATATCGGTGATCCACAGGATCAGGCTGAATAATATCAAAGCATAAATAATGCCGAGCGAAACATAACCGAGCCAGCGGCCAATATACCATTTCCACCTCGGGAGCGGCCGCGGCAGCATCGCCTGCATTACCCCTTGCTCGGCCTCGCCGGCAATCGCAGAAAATGAACTGAAAATAGCCAAAAAGGCGAGCACAAAGCTGGCGAAGAAAAAACCGAGCATCAAAATGAACATGCCAACCGTAAATTCCTGGATCAATCCTTCGTTATTATTTGCATCTATGCTTACCTCGCCCCCGATAGCCCCAGCAATAAACCAGAAGCCGATCAGAAATACGACGGTCATTAAAAATGTCAGCAGCAGCACCCGTTTGCGCAGCAGCTCCTTCCAGGTCATGGACCATATAATACTCATTCCTGTTCCCCCCTATGATTGAGCCCGGCGACAGCTTCCATGAACCACTCCTCCAACCGTTCACGGACCTTGGTGACTTCATACAGCGTCATCCCCTGCCCGATCAGCAGCGCATTAATCCAGCCTGCCTGCTCCTCGCTCTCCAGCTCTGCTTCAAGCCAAACGGTATCATCCGCACTTCCTCCGCCAATCATGCCGCCCTCTCCTTCATCGGCAGATACCCGAAAGCTGAAGCCTGTCGTTTCCTGAAGCCAGGATAGCAAAAAAGGCGAAAATCCGCCGACTTTAAAACGCCAGCAGACTCGCTTCTGAAGCACCTCGGCAACCCGTCCATGACGGAGCACCTGTCCGTTATTCAAGAGCGCCATGCGGTCGCATAGCACTTCCACATCCTCCAGCAGATGGGAGTTCAAGAAAATTGTTTTTCCCTGCTGCTTCAGCTCTTCAAGGATCGCCCGCACATGCATGCGGCCGACGGGATCCATGGCAGACGACGGCTCGTCCAGGAAAACGACAGCCGGATCGTTCACAAGAGCGCAAGCCAGTCCAAGCCGCTGCTGCATGCCTTTGGAATAATGCTTAACCCGATCCTTTCCTCGTTTACCCACACCCACTCTGTGCAATAACTCAGGGATTCTTCGCTCCGTCTCCTGCTTGTCCAAGCCGCATAAGCGCGCATGCAGCCGAACGACTTCTTCGCCGGTCAGCCACTCCTGATACCGGTACAGCTCGGGCAAATATCCGATTTGCCGCTTGGCCTCAAGCGTGCCAATGGGTGCGCCCATCACACTTGCCTCGCCAGCGGTCGGATGGATCAGTCCGACCAGCATTTTCACGAACGTGCTTTTGCCGGCACCGTTAGGTCCGAGGAAGCCAAAGGCTTCCCCTTTTCCTACCGTGATGGTGACGTTGCGGCAGCCGCGCCCGTTGCTGTATTCCTTGGTCAATCCGTTAGCGTCGATGGCCGCCTCGCTCATGCCTCCACCAGCTCCTTCAACTTGTTCACGAAGTCAGCTTCCTTTTCGTAGGCAGACCCTCCATCAAAGTAGAACATCTGTCCGTCTTTAATCCAGATTGCCGAGCGGTCTGTCATGCTGTCGAACTTACGCTCTTCAATAAGCACCTTCGTGCCTCCAATCGTGATATCATCGCTTTTGGCGCTTTTATCAACGACATACGGCATCGGAATCGACCCTGAAAGGATGCTGCTTCGTTGCAGCTGTTTTTTCAGATCGTTGGGCAAAATCGGAAGCTGTAGAACAGCCTCAAGTGCTTCTTCCACATCAACAGACGGATCCACCGTAATTTCCGGCGCCTTCATCTGTGTAAGGGATGCCCATTGGTCCTGATCTGTTTTCAACTCGTACATTACACTTTCATGAAGGGCTAAAGTGATCGGTTTCCCATTAAGCGATTCCGGCAGCAGCTTCGTTGCGCCCACACGCTGCATAGCCTGATTCACTTCATCAATATTCATCTTCATTGTAATTTCGTTTGATGGGGAAATGTAGACAGTATCCTGGTTGCCTGTCAGATCAGTAGGCAGGAGCTGATACCCCAGCCGGGAAGCCGCCTGTTCACGGGTAAATTCACCCTGCACGGTTCCGCCCTTGGTTGTAAACTCTCCGAATGAGTTGTCCTTGCTAGACGACTCGCCCGGAGCCAGCTGATAAAACATGTTTTCAAGTGTATCGCCGTCAACGGTCGCGATCTCCTGTACACGGAACTGATTTAAAATCGCCGCCAGCGCGTTATTTCCCAAAGGGGTGGCAAGAACCGCGCCGAAGATTACGGCTGCCGCTGCGGCCGCTGTCCACTTGCGGGCACTGCTTGCCCGGCGGCGGAAGGCTTTTGCCGGAGCAGGAGCTTCATTACGCAGCTCGGATGGCTCGTTGGAAGCTACGTCTGAAACCGCTGGCGCCGTAAGAGCATCGGCAAGCTTCAGACCGTGCTGCTTACTCTCCGTGCCCCATGTCTCCCATCTTGCGTTTACTGGCTCCGATGCCAGTCTCATTTGCAGCTTTTCCCAAGCATCGTGTGTTCTTTTATCCTCTTGAGAATTTTGTGGATTGGTCGTCATCTATTTTCAATCCTTTCCGATTGTTAATCCTGCCGGGCCATAGCCTTGGTGGCTGTGGCCTGCAGCTTGCGTGTCGCTCTTTGCAGCAGACTGCCGATCAGCGGTTGCCTGACATTGAGTTCCTGTGCGATCTCCGCGTAGCTGTAGCCCGAATAGCGGAGAAGCAGCGCCTGGCGGTCCCGCTCGGGAAGTCTGTCCAGCCAGGCCCGGACTTCTTCCTGATCCATTTGGCGTATTAGTGCCTCTTCTCCGGATTCAGGAGCGGCTTCCCCCTCGTACATCATCTCCTGCTTATTTTGCAGCTTTCTCTCTCTGGCTTTTTTCTCCAGGTAATCGTATCCGATTCTAGTCAGTACACGATGCAGCCATGCCCCCATAGCCTCCGGGTTGTCCGGCGGGTTCCTATACAGCCTCAGGAATACCTCCTGTGCCAAATCATCGGCCGCGGCTTCATCCCGCACCAAGGCGGTCAGTTTTCTGTGTACGGTTGGATAATGCTCATAAAATATGTTACGGAATGCTGAGGATTCCGGAATACTCATTTTGTTTTGCCTCCTTTCAGCTGCAGCTATTAGAAAGACGAACCCTTTTTTTGTTTTGTAGCAGGATCAGGAGAATTTTTGGATAAATCATTTTTAGATTATACAGCAGAGCCTTGCTCCCCTTGTACCGGTAAAACTTGAGCCTGGCGAAATGCAAATAAGGAGAGCCCCCTTATAAAGGGCTTATTCACAGCAAAAGGGCAGTCCCTCAGCCATTTTTCATGACTTAAGGGATTGCCCTCGCTATCCATAAGGTTTTCGATTGTTCTCTCGCTGACCTCTCTTTGCTTCGTTTTTCTTCTCTATATATTCCCAAGTATAGTATGAAGCCCAAAATAAGAGAGGAGCAACAAAAACAAACATTCTATATTCATAGGGTAAATAAATTCCCAAAAGTAGTATAGCTGCCAAAAAAGGAGGAAGAAGAATCCAATATTTTTTATTGTACTTTTTGAGCATATTTCACCCTCCCACCATTTATCATTTTCACTATTTTACCACACTATTATGTAGACAGTCTCCTTGTCGTAGCTCACAGGCTCTATTGTAAAATCAATGACTCTCCTTACTTTAAATCCAATTTATGATTATTAATCAAAATTATGTGATTATTTTCCCATTCAACATCAACTTGATCTACTCTCTTTTCAGCATAAATCATTTTCTTAGACCAGAGCGGTCCCCTTAGCTCACCTAAAACACCAAATGTCCCCATGGCCCCCGCGTTAGTACGATAGAAATGGATTGTATACCTTTCATCTGGAGAATGGACCGTTGACAGCAGCTCTTTTGATCCCGAGAACATCGTTGTGAATGATACAGCAATGAGCAGAGTGAACATAAGTATTGAGGAGAGAATTATTGAGATCCAACTCCGCAGCTTCGCAAACCAGCTTGATTTATCAAAAATGCCTAATATACCCAGAATCATGGCCAGAAAGGAAAAAATAAGAATTATATAATTGGGCGGGGAAATCATCCATTCATTATAAATAAAAGAATATAATGAGCACAAAGTTAAAATAAACAAAATCATTGCTAGAGAAAAAGCACTCCAATTATATGTTTTCATAAAGAAGCCCACCTTTCGGCGATCTTTTCTTCTTGTGGTCGTATACGATCATTTTAGCTGAACGCCACGTAAATGTACCCCGAAATTAACTCTTTTGAGAGTCATGCAATCCTTGCCTATGTATATAATGGTTCATTATATCGGGTCGTCGTTTCCGCTGTAAAGTTCAGTAGAACAACCGGCAGACAGTGCGCGCTCGCGGAACTTGTCTGCCGATCAGCCTGCTAAATAAAAAGAAAAGGCAACAGGAATAATAAGGAAATTGCTGCGAAAGGCGCAAAATTGCGAAATGGCCTAAAGCCACCATAAGGATATCCGCCAAAAGCCTGGGTCTTCACGGCGCCCGCCTTTTTGCGTCGCTGCTTTGCCTTGGAAATGCTGGACGATCTAACAGATGCAACGGGTGCTTCGCCAAATACAAGTCCCTGATCTGTCACTTCACTCAGCGTACCGGTCATATAGGAGCCGTCATGGAAGACTACACATACGTTTTTGCCAATATGCTGTTTGCATACGTCTTGTTCCAGCGGGTAAATCATCTGCATGATATTCCCCCCTCTCTCATTCTTCTCTTCACAATGTATTCCTCCCCATTTTTTGTGGTTCCGGGCGGGCGCGGAGATGCCTCTTTATCAGGTACCTCAAATGTCCACCCAAAAAACAGGAAAATGAGTGTATGATGTATTATAGACTTGTCGTTAACAACCGGAGGAAGCCTCATGAACTTGATGGAACAGCATTATACGAGAATTCTGAAAATGTGCGGAAACATAAGCGGCGAGGAGCAGGAGCATCCTGTAACCGTGCAGCAGTTGGCGGACGAGCTGTGCTGTACGCCCAGGAACGTTAAATTTATTTTACGCAAACTGGAGGAAACGGGTTATATCCGCTGGCAGGCGGGAAAAGGCAGAGGCTGCACCTCCCGCATCACTCTGCTGCGCGGGCTGGATGAAATGGTAGAACAGCACTTCAGGGCTTATCTCAAAGACGGCAAGGTCAGGGAAGCGGTGGAACTGATGGTGAACCCCGCCCTCTCTCCTTTTTTGCAGGATAAACTGCGAAATATGCTCGACCGGGAGTTTGGCCTGCAGTCACTGGAGCAGGATGCCGCCGGTCCTGAAGTTTTGCGCATCACCTATAACCGGCACCTGCACGTAATGGACCCCGCCATGGTATTTACAGCGATCGAAAGCAGCCTTCTTGGCCAGCTGTGCAATACGTTGATCGTGTATGATCCGGTCTCCCGCAGCTTTCTTTCGTCCTTGTCACACACCTGGGAGTACCGTGAAGAGGAGCGCTGCTGGGTATTCTATCTGCGCAAGGATGTCCGCTTTCATCATGGCCGCACACTTGCTGCCGAGGACGTTGTATTCACCTTTAACCGGCTGCAGGGGCAGCGTTCTCCGGCTTTGTGGCAGTTTGCCGATGTAAAGCGGGTAGAAGCCTGCGGAAGATGGACCGTTGTTTTTTATATGCGGAAGCCGAATACCTTTTTGCTGCATTCCATTGCCTCCATTCATATGTCCATTCTTCCCGTGGGGACCAACCTGAACGAGCATCCGGTTATCGGTACAGGTCCATTCCGTGTAGCTGAACAAACCGAGCATCTGATTGTGCTGGAAGCGTTTAGCGATCATTTCAGGGAACGGCCACTGCTTGACCGTGTTGAGTTGCTGTTCGTGCCCAACGAGCGGTCCAATGTCCGTAATTACTCGCTTCCGCAGACGAATACGCCGAAAGTGGATGAACAGCAGGCGACATCAGAGCTGGATTATGCCGTTACCGGTTGTCGCTACCTGCTGTTTAATATGACAAGGGAGGGGAGCCACAGGCAGTATCTGTTTCGTGAGGCAATGCGTATTCTGTACAATCCGCATGCTCTGCTCCGTGAATTGAAGGGCAACCGTCTTCTGGCAGCAAACAGCCTTCTGCCGGAAAAGAGCCGCAACTCGCCCCTCCCGGACAGACCGCTCGAAGAAGCCGGGCATCTGTTGACCAAGGCCGGGTATCATGGGGAAGCATTGAAGCTGTACTTCCTTCCGAAGAAGGACGAGACCGAGGAAGCGCATTGGCTACAACGGCGCTGTGCCTCTGTCGGTTTGATGCTAACCCTTCATCCTATGCACCGGATCGACCCGCAAATGCTCCAGGAAGAAGCGGATATAATTCTGGCTGAAGAAGTGCTGGAAAGCGATGTGGAGTGGGGGTTGATTAATTTCTACCTTAATCCGGAAAATTACCTTAATCTGCTGCTGCAGGACGAGCAAAAAAAGGCGATAAATGCCCTGCTTGGCGACTTCAGCCAAGTGCAAATGGAAGAGCGGGAGCAGCGTCTTGACCAGTTGGAACAAACAATTCGGGATGAAAAATGGCTGCTGCACGGCTGCCATGTGAACAAAAAAAGCCGGCTCCACCCATCGCTGCGTGGCTTGCAGGTGGAAGCCTACGGTTTTGTCGATATTTCAAAAATATGGATCAAGCCCTCTTCCTTGTAAGCCTTTCATGAAAAAA
This sequence comes from Paenibacillus medicaginis, assembly GCF_042138635.1. NCBI lineage: Bacteria > Bacillati > Bacillota > Bacilli > Caryophanales > Paenibacillaceae > Paenibacillus > Paenibacillus medicaginis. The sequence goes on from NZ_JBHIRY010000017.1 coordinate 14,912, forward strand.
GGAGTACCTGCTGCGGATTCACACTCAAACCGCTCGGGTACTCCTTTTTCCATATGTTCACTATGTTAAATTACCAGGCATAGGCTTCCGGCGCCGGTTTGCCGGGGCCAGGGAAAATCTCGTCAAGCTGCTTGAGCATGACCTCCTCCAGCTTCACTTCCGGAACACGAAGAGAGTCCTCAAGCTGCTGCAGGGTCCGCGGTCCGATAATCGGCGCCGTTACGGCTGAATGGGACAGCACCCATGCCAGTGCAACGACATCCTCCTTCTCCCCGAGCTCCCGGCATAAAGCGGAAAACTGCTCCAGCTTGCTGCGGTTCTGCTCAATCCGCTCCTGCGAGCGCGCGCTGCGTGCGCCTGCTCCGGAAAGGGCATTACGCCCGAGCAGCCCGCCTGCCAGCGGACTCCAAGGGATAACTCCCAATCCCAGCGCTTCCGCGGCCGGCAGCACTTCCAGCTCGGCCGTTCGCTGCATCAGATTGTATAAATGCTGTTCAGATACCAGCCCGAGAAAATGGCGCGCCTTGGCTTCTGCCTGAGCTACGGCAATATGCCAGCCGGCAAAGTTGCTGGAGCCGATATAACCTACCTGTCCACGCTGCACAGCGTTTTCGAACATGCCCCACAGCTCATCCCACGATACATTGCGCTCCACATGATGCATCTGGTAAAGCTCGATATGATCGGTCTGCAGCCGCTGCAGCGAGCCTTCCAGATGGCGGCGGATCTTGTAAGCCGATAACCCACGTCCTGCATTAGGGCCGTCTGTTGCATCGTTCATGTCTCCGTACACCTTGGTCGCAAGCACGACCTTCTCGCGACGTCCGCCACCCTGCTTGAACCAGCGGCCGATAATTTCCTCCGTCCAGCCCCTGCGGGCTTCTCCGCCGTAGACGTTTGCCGTATCAAAGAAGTTGATGCCCGCGTCCAGTGCAGCGTCCATAATTTTGAACGCTTCTTTCTCCTCCGTCTCCGGTCCGAAGTTCATTGTCCCCAGACACAGCTGACTGACCTTCAATCCCGACTTGCCCAAGTAAGAATACTGCATGTCCAGCCTCCCGCCCTTTCATGTGAAATAGGATTTGGCAATAATGCGTAAACTTCCGCGTTCCCGTCTGAGATCCGTATTTTCCCATGGGGTGAGAACGCTGCCAACCACTATTTTACATGTTTCTTTCTGTGTTTAAAACCATTGCCTTCATTCGATCTTTTAAAATACATATTGACTTTGACACTGTGTCAACCTTTTAAAATCAAGCAGAAAGGAGATGAAGATTCAAATGGAAGAAATCAAGCAAAGCGAGAACCCGATAAATCGTGAGGTGAACACTGCCAGCATCAATCACCCGTCAGTTACGGTGATTGGCTTAGGCATTATTAAAGGAAGGTTATCGGACGACGGTCTGGAATCGGACGGCCGACAAGGCGGATATGCTCGCGGCACAAGGAGCAGAGGTGGCGGGTACGGTGAGCGAAGCAATTTCGGCGAGTCCGCTGGTGATCATCTGCGTGCTGGATTATAGAGCTGTGAACGAGATTCTCGAACAAGCGAGCGATACACTGAACGGAAGGGCGATCGTAAACCTGACTAACGGAACGCCTGCACAGGCACGCCAAACGGCAGACTGGGCAGCCGAACGGGGCGCTGAATATTTGGACGGCGGAATCATGGGCATTCCGCAAATGATCGGCACCCCAGGAGCGTTTCTACTGTACAGCGGTTCGCAAAAGATTTTCGATACCTATGGACCAGTACTGGAAAGCTTCGGGGCTGCAAGATATCTTGGCCAGGATCCCGGCTTGGCTCCACTGCATGACCTGGCGTTATTGAGCGCTATGTACGGGATGTTCGGCGGCTTCTTCCATGCCGTGGCCATGGTTCGCTCGGAACAGATCCAAGCGGAGGCGTTCACCACGCTTGTTGTTCCCTGGCTTCAGGCCATGTCAGCCTCCCTGCCTCATCTGGCACAGGCGGTGGATACGGGCGATCATCGAACAGAGGTGTCCAGCCTTCATATTAATCAGACAGGATTTATCCATTTCATTGACGCCTGCCGGGAGCTCGGAATAAGCGCCGAACTCATGACGCCGATTCAGGAGCTGATCAACCGCGGCGTTGCAGAAGGCTACGGCGCCGACGGCCTGTCCCGATTGGTCGAGCTGCTACGAAAACCGGAATTGGCTTAAGCGGTATGCACATTTGAAACTAACGTATGAACTCGATTCGATTGGAGGTTATTTCTAATGACAATAAACGAGCCATTTCACCAAACAGGCCTTATCGAAGCAACACAAACCCTGAATCGTACACCGGTAACGATGCTCGGCCTGGGGCCGATGGGGCAAGCTCTGGCCGGGGCCTTCCTGGAAGCCGGTCATCCGACAACCGTCTGGAATCGGTCGACCGGTAAAGCCGCTGCCCTAACCGCGCAGGGAGCGATCCTTGCGGAGAGCGCCGCCGATGCTGTTGCCGCAAGTCCATTGACGATTATTTGTGTCCTCGATTACGGCGCCGTACAGGCGATCGTCGGTGGACTTGGCGAAGCTCTGCGGGGAAGGACCTTGGTAAATCTGACAAGTAACCCGCCGGAGCGCGCGCGCCAAATGGCACAATGGGCTGCAGAACACGGAATCGCCTACCTGGACGGAGCGATTATGACGCCAACAACGACGATCGGCCACAGCTCGGCCGTTGTCCTTTACAGCGGACCAGCGGCCGTCTATGAAGCTTATCACGAAACCCTGGCAAGCATTGGTGGTACTTCCGTGCATCTCGGCGAAGACCCCGGACGTGCTGCGGCATATGATATATCACTTCTGGATATTTTCTGGACGTCCATGAGCGGTTACATGCATGCCCTCGCTTTGGCGCGGGCGGAGAACATAAGCGCGAAAGAATTGCTTCCCTTCGCTCAAAACATCAGCGGCATTCTGCCGGAAATTATGACTATAATGGCCGAGCAAGCTGATAGCAGACAATATCCGGGAGAGGGCTCCAACCTTCGATCGGCAGCCGCGGGCATTGAGCATATTGTTCATGCCGCACAAGCCCATGGCATTGATTCCAGCGTTCTGCTCGCAGCACATGTTATTGCCAAGCGAGCCGTCGACGCCGGACACGGCATGGACAGCTTTGCCCGTTTGACCGATCTGCTCCGCGAGAAACGGAGTTAGCCTAAATTCAAAATAAAGGTAATTTATCCTCCTGCCGAATTGAGAACAGAAAACCCGATCCATCTTCAGGTGGACCGGGCTTTCCTCTACCTTTTGCTGCTGATTAAGAAATGATTTTATTCGGGAGCTCCGCTAGTCGTGGTCATCAGGGATTGCCGGACTTTCATTTGCTCAATGCGTTGATCCAACCGCTGCTGGACGGCAGTCAGTGATTGAATTTGCTGGGCGATTTCTCCGCGTTTTTCTTCGTAGGCCTCGAGCATTTCGTCGCAGACCCCGTCGTCGGAATATGCGTCAAACGTATCATGGCATTTCAAAATTTCAAGAATTTCCTTTGTCGACATCCCAAGCTCCAAATAAATCTGAATCGTCTTGATCCGCTTGACGTCGGCCTCGTCGAATTCCCGATAATCGTTGTCAAGCCGTTTCGCACTAAGCAGTTTTTTCTGTTCATAATACCGGATCGACCGTGCGCTTACACCCGTCGCTCTGGAAAGCTGGCTTATTTTCAAGGGGGAGGCCTCCTTCCCATCGTTTCTCTATTCCATTTTGATGAAACCATCATATCACATGCTTCCACCTCAGCTTCAAGCCGCCTTATCTTGTTCACAAAAATAATCTCATCACAGAGAATTAGGGAATAAGCCCTGTCTCTCTCGCCTTCTCGGCCATTCGTTTCGTGTATTTGCCAAGCGGCTTTTTCAGGGTCAGCGCAACAACAAAACAAATGGCGAGGAATAGAATCAGCATCAGCACATCCTTGATGGCTGTCTGCAGCAGAATCCCCCCGACCGTTTCACGCAGCAGGCTCACAGCGTACGTAAAAGGCACGACCGGATTCAGCATTTGGAAAAAGGCGGTGCTCGTGCTGACCGGAAACGTTCCGCCCGAGCTTGAGAACTGCAGCACCAGGAAAATGACCGCCAGTCCTTTGCCAATATTACCGAAAACCGACACCAAGGTATAGGTAATGGCAACAAAAACGAGACTGATCAGCACCGATGAGAGCACAAACAGCAATTTGGCTTTTACGTAGGTTCCCAGTAAAAACAAATCCCCCAGCGACACGCTTAATGACTGGAAAATACCGATGGTCGCAAAGGTCAAGTAACGCCCGAAGTATACCTGATAGCTTTTGTATATTCCTTGAGCATCTTCAACGTCAACCTTGAAAAGAGAAACGAGCAGCATGGCGCCAACCCAGATGGACAAAGTGGTATAAAACGGTGACATTGCCGACCCGTAGTTCGGTACCGGATACAGACGCTGCTCCTTCAGCTCTACCGGACTTCCGAGGAAATCGCTCTCCTTCTGCACGTCTCCTTTCAGCACGGAGATGAGTTGGCCGAGATCGTTCTGTGCCCTGTACTGCCGGATGGCGGCCGCCGCGCGGCTGATGGAGCTCTCGGCGCCGGGAAGGTCCTCACGGACAAAGCCAGCCACCTGATGGATGGCATTCTCCACCGCGGGGAATTTATTTTCCACCAGATCCGCAAGCCGTTCGAACTGCGCTTCCGCCTTGGGTAGATCGTTGCGGACGAAATCTGCGGCTTGATGGATTTTTTGCTTTACGCCCGGTAAATCCTTATTCACAAAGTCGGCAGCCTGATTCACTGCCGAAGTAAATTTGTCCATGTTCCCCTGGAGGGTGGTGACCGCTTCATGAAGCCTGTTCCGGATGGCAGGCAGATCGTTCTGCAGACGGGTCAGCTCCTCCTGTCCGAATTCGGCTGCCTTCTGCGCATCAGTGAGAATGGTGCCGATTTTCGGTAATTGCTCCTGCGCTGTCTTCAGCACATCTGCGGCATTCAAAGCGCTGGTCCGCAACTGTTGTAATGCATTCTGGACAGCCGGAACGATTTCCGTATCATAGCGGGATAAAATATCTCCGGTCACATCACTGATCTCTCCGGCCAGCTTGTCGGCATTATTCAGCAGATCGGCCGCCGGTTTTTTCCCCTGCTGCAAGGCTTGGCCTATGCTCGTCATGACAGTGGACAGACGCTCGAAACGATCCTGTACCCCACCAATACGGGAAATGGCTGAATTCAGCGGTTGACCCGGCAGATAGGTGTTCAGCTCTGTCAGCAGTCCGGATATTCGTCCCAGCACTGCGGTTGCCGTATGAATACGTCCACTCACCCTGTTCAGCAGGGCCGAGGCTTCATCCGGATCAAAATCCGTGCCTCTGATCATGTCCGTAAGCTGAGTCACTTCGCCGGCAATTTGCTGTACAAGGATCAGGTCCTCTTTGATGATCGGCGTGAGCGAGTCAAACGCCCCCTGGTTATCTGTCAGAAAGCTGGACAAGCTGTCGGAAAAATTGCCACCGCTTGCCGCAACCTGCTCCAGCTTCGGCAGCGCTTCCTGTGCTGCCCCGATGACTTCAAGCGCGCTTTGCAGATCCTTCAGCGCTGTTTCCAGCGTATTTTCCACCTGGCCAAAGTTGCGGTCAAGCTCCTCGATTCGGTCCGCAGCGTTTTGGATCTCAGGTAGCCGTTGCTGGACCAGCAGCACGACCTTCGCTGCTTCGTCGAGCAGCGGCAGATTTTCCTCAATTTTCAAAACAAGCTGTCCCGCTTCGTTAATTTCGGGAAAGCGGTCCCGCAGGGCCAATATTTTCTGTCCCTGCTGTTTGATCGCAGGCAGCTTTGCCTCCAGCTCCAGCGCCTGATTGCCGAGCTTCTCGATATCCGGCAGCCTGTCGTTCAGCTCCAGCACCTGGTTTTCGATGTTTCTAATGGTGGGTAGTTCCTCTTCAAGCTTGATGCCGGCTTCCTTAAGCTTGCTCAGTACAGCCTCGCTTGCTGATTCAATAAAGTTGCTGCTGATTTGATTGGTCAGCGAGGTTGCGCCTGAGGATGTAATTTTCGTTGCCACCGCATTCAGCTTTTCGTTGACCGTATACACGATCTGCGGTTTCTGCGGATTCGCGGTCAATATGCTGGCAATCTTGCTGGAAAAATCCTGCGGGATCAGGAGACTGGCATAATAATCCCCCTCCTCTATCCCTCTGCTGGCTTCCTCGCGGTCCACGAATGTCCACCCAAGTTTGGTGTTGCTTTTCAAGCTGTTAATCACTTCATCCCCGATATTGATCTTCGTGCCGTTCATCTCCGCGCCCTGGTCCTCGCTTGTAACAGCCACCTTGATCCCGGAAGTATTGGCATACGGGTCCCACATCGCCTTTAAATTCACCCAGGCATACACCGAAGGCAGAAAAATAATAGCAATAACCAGCAGCACGCCTGTGGACACCTTGAATACATTTTTCCAGTCATTTATGTAAATCTGCCAAATGTTCCTCATGCAAAGCCCCTTCTTTGGATGTATTTGTCCCTGACCATATCGGAAGTTTACCATAAATGCACAAATATACGTAAAGCCCGTTAAATCCTTGATTTTCTCAAGGGATCTAACGGGCTTTTTCTGTTTCATTGATTGTTTTACAGAACCCCGGGTTGCCGATACCGCATCAATGGTTCAACACAATATCGTAATCTTTCTGCAGGTAAGCGTGAATTCGTTGAAAATCATCCGGGGTCAATTCCTTCAAACGCTTATCATGCTCCCGGCCGAGTATAATTCCTATCGTCTGCGCGGCAAGTGCCGTATTTGGCATGATTCTGGCGCTGCCGTAAGCTTTGATGGAGGCGCCGACGTTTTTACCTACAACGAGCACGTTGTCATAACCCTTAAGCTCGAAGGAACGAAGCGGCATGCCATACCGGTCGGTCTTCCCGAAGCCAATCCCTTTAGGTATCTTTTTGGTTCCCTGCAGATCAATCGAATAACCGCCGATACTTACGTTATCCCAGAACATGTGGCCATTTTTAACGTCATCGTACTGCAGAACATACTCCGTCTCATATCGGTTATAATCACGGATGTACAAATACTCCGGAAAACCGTTAAGCTCCGCCTTCGCAAAACCCGGGATGTTCTCGCGGAGGAACTCCAGTATGAACGGGGCCTCCTTCTCTCCCTTGCGAATAGCCTCCTGAACCGACTCCGGGTCGGCAGGGTCTACTCCGTAGATCAACAGCGCATTCATAATAGCCTCCCCGTGCTTCTGATCCACGGTATTCATTCCCCTTAGCACCAGCTGCGAATCCTGCGGCTTGTAATTACTCATAATATTGCTGAAGCCTGTTGCAATATTCCAGTCTACATATGTATTAGGACCGTATTTCTCCACCACATTCGTCAGCGGATAGTCTTCAAGTACAGCCTGATGCAGTCTGCCCCAGTTGACCTTCTTGAATTTGAGCATGAGTGTCGCTGCCATATAATCAGGCTCATGATCAGCAACGTTGTACAGGCTCTCCATTCCGGGGATACGCTTTACTCCCAGCTTGTTGGTCAGTGCCGCAAAATCGGTATTCTCCACCCAGTAATTGGCCTGAACCTTATGTATCCCGGCGTCCGGCGTTTGATAGGTCAGCGTGGTTAAAGTCTTTCCCTGCTGCAAGGCATCCGTCTCCACGGATTGAATCTTAATCCCGCTTTCCATCGGAATTCCCTCGACCATTTTGTTGTAATACCGATCGAATTCAGCTGCTGTGCGAATCTTCCCCCGCTTGTAACCATCAAATAAAGGCTTGATATCCCCTTGTACCAGGCTCTGCTTGTTCTTGTCATTGGGCTCGTCCAGAAACTGCATCTGCGCCAGCGTAAGCTCACCGCCCGGCTTGCTGCGGGGGTCAAGAATCAGCACACGCAATCCGTGGTTACGCGCTTCTCCGGCGAGTAGCACCCCCTGGATCTCGCTGCCGATGACTACAACATCATACTTCTCGCATCCCTCATCACATGGTTCAAGAGGACTTGCGCCATTTTCACTTTTTATCGCTGCAGGAGGGCTTGCATTACTTCCACTTGCCAGCGGTTCAGGAGGACTTACGCTGACTTCATTCCCCATCTTCTCTGTCGGGGATGGGACCATCCATAATATGAGCAGTATGGCAGCAATGACTGCACAAATACCACCCACGGTATATTTCCATCTTTTCATGGTTCTTTCCGACTTCCCTTCAAATGCAGTTCGAGCAATCGATCATGCCGCTGCCTTTTTTAAATTAAATCTAGCATATTTTTTTGCAACCTCCCAACTTCCGCATGGTAGCACAGACCTATATGTTTTTCAACAGTACTGACTTCACGCTAAACCGGTCAAACTATTCTTGATGATGTATAACAAGTGATGGTGTGCAGCCGGGTACACTGGATCGTTGTTCTTCTTTCCATTTTGGATGAAGCCGGCAGCCATCTATGCTACACTAGGGAAACGAGACAAGATGTGAAAGGACGGAACCCAAAACCATGACCTATGCTTTCAGGATTGAACCTGCGTATTACATAAACTTCGAGAATGAAGACGAACTGCTGGACAAATGCAAAGCGTGGGGCCTGCTTTCGGACAAAGCCACCAAGCTCAAAATCTTTTATTATAAAGGCAACGGCCTGAACATTGCTTGTGAACTGCTTGGATATGTCGATGATCTGACGGCGGTCATCCAACTGGACAACGGACAGAAACATTGCATCCACCCCTCATATCTGAAAGAAATGCAGGCCTCCGCCTATAACGTCAAAACCACGAGAAGTGAGCAGACTGGAGACGACGAATCATCCGCTGCCGGGAAATTCAATGCTGACAAGTCCGACGCCGTTGAAGCCCAGGAGCAGGAAAGCCTGTCGGCAGATACTTCCGATTCTGGCATCACTATCACTGATGCAGGCGTCCCTGTGGAGACGCTCGACGGAGAACCAGGCAGCAGCCAGCTGAAGCACGATCCGGAGGGGCCGATCGATGAAGATGCCGCACCTGAAGGCAAAGCCAGCCGCAACGGTTCGGCGAAGTCCAAAAGTGCCAAGGATAAGACACTGAAGCTTGATTTGCCCGAGGACAAGGTCCTCATGACGGCTGTTGTCAAGGAGTTCACCACCATTCCCAATCATTTCTCGGATAATGATGATGAGGTCATCATTTATGAGCATGTGAGGATCCTTGAGCCGGAGATGATGGAGATCGGTGCAGCCTGGTCAAGCCACAGCGCCACGATGAAGAAGCAGGAGCTGGCTGAAGGAGACGTGCTCACCTTTGATGCCAAAATCATCAAAAAGAAGCTTGTCAAACACCCGGTTCCATATAAGCTTAATAATCCTTCCAGGATTAAGAAAGAATAGCCTGCTCCCGAAGGTTGTATACCAGAAGACGCTTTCAAATCTTTTAACATCGAAAGTGTCTTTTTGTATTGCGGTCGTAAAGGTTGTATGTTGCTCCTTGAAGCTCGAGAAAAGCGAGGAATGAATTTCGGCAGGTGCGGCCTAAAATTTTCAGATTGTAGCTTATTTGCGTGTTATGGTATAATCAGCTCATACAAACGAAAGGCCGCTATACGCTTGAAATAACATAATTAACACCCGCCGATCCTCTCGTTGTATTCACATCTTACGCTCTACAAAGAATCGTAAAAAAGTGATTTAAACGAGCATTCTTCTACAACAAGATTAACATTCCAATCATTAATGACAAAATTCAAAAAAAGGTGATGGAATTATGAGCGAACAAATTTTAAACCAAATTTTGGACGAGCTTAAATCAATGAACTCCCGGGTAGGTAGTATTGAATCTCGCTTAGACAACATGGACTCTAGATTCAATGGTATTGACTCTCGTTTGGACAGTTTGGAGACAGATGTTAAGGACATCAAAGAGCATACGAAGGATATACCAGCCATCAAGCAGGCCGTATTGGAGAATTTAACCCTGACCAAGCAGATCGATATCGCTCAAGCCAGTTTTGAACGTAAAGTATCCTCCGAATTGACAACACATGGACACAGCATAGATATTCTAAATCGCCGCCAGTTAAAATTCGAAGCTGAACTGGAAAGTTTAAAAAAATCGCTCAGTTGACTAATACGCTTCAAACAACCGACCGCATGATCTAATCCCAATAACACAATCGTCCTCAAAACAAAGACGCTTCCCAAACCACTTTCTCAATGTAATGGGAAGCGTCTATTTTGTTGAATCTGACATAGCAGAAACAAGTTGTCTATCTTCTGGTCACACCTACCGTCACGATTTCGCAAGGGCCAACCTGAACAGACCATTCTTGAGCAGACGATGCATCATCTGCACGGTGCAGCATCATACGGTTTTCGTCGTCGATCCGCTCCTCCAGAATATTGCTCCAGTAAGCCTCCCCGGAGAACAGTGCCCCGGCCGCAGAAGAAGCAGCACCACAGCTCAGTTCAGTCTGATGACCGCTCATATTGTACCAGCGCAACATAAAGTCACCTGAATCCGGGTTCACCTTGAGCGAAGAGAACGCCAGTCCTGCTCCGTTCCATGCCAAACCTGCCGTGTCCGGTGTCAAAGCGCCGGCATGAACCCCGGTCTGCTCCGCCGTCCATGGAATCTGGAATTGATAGGCTTCCGCGTAGGCTCCGTTGGTTATCCCATCCCCGTTATGCGGGATAATCTCCAGGTGAACCGTGTGTTCACCAAGACATTGGGCCTCAGGCGTCGGGAACAACCCCCAATCGCCAAGCTCTCCCACCGCACGAAGCAGGGTTACCGCAACGGTATTCCGTCCATCCTGCAATACCTCGTATTCATTCAACCCCAGATTTGCCACCGTCAAACCGGCGTCGGTGTCGCTTACATCCACAAAGGCCTGCTGATGCTGCGTATTGCTCGGATTTTCCCACTCAGGTGCCGGTTTATTATCACGGACCACGACCTCGAACATCGAATCTACCCTGTGTGTCGTTGACAAAATATCTGTCGGAAACAAAACCCGCAGACGGTGATCCTTGGCTTCATTATTATAGGAAGCTTCCACAACCACTCCCTTACCGCTGCGGCTTAAAGAGATCACGGTGCGAATGATCAGCGGAACGGTGTGCTTGGAACGCTGTGCAGTCCGCTGTGGATAATAGATCAGCTCTCTCTGCTCCCGATCTAATACCTCGTCAGCGGATGCAGGGATTTCCCAGTGATGAATAATTTCATAGGCTGCTCTGTACGGTGTGTCTTCCAGCACCCGAATCTCTGCCTGCAGCTCATGCGTGGTCAGGGGTTCTGTTCCATCCGGCTGCTTGAACATGTACTCATTGCCGATATCGCCCACATTTTCATAAATCCCAAGCTCCTTGTAGCTTCGTCCGCTCTGCTTGTCGGTCACCGTGAACGAACCGTTATCCGCGATGTCCACCTTCAGCCATTCGTTCTCCATCCCACGCTTGCCTGCAAGCAGCGAAGACGAAGCAGTTGAGGACATTGCCACACTTCCACTCTTGCGCACCCATGCATACGTTCGCAGACCCAGCGCCGGCACACATTCCGCTTCAAAAGAAATCCGTACACGGCGGCAACTATAAGGCTGACGGAAACGGTCGTCCGGCAGATCATAGCCGAATTGCAGGCCCAGATCCTCTACCGTACAGGCCACCTCCTTGCCTTCGTTATCCACCAATATACGTCCCGACAGGTCTAATTCCTTCATGCGCCGGGTTGTCTCCGCAAGCGGCAGCCCTTCACGGAAATAAAGACGGGCCGCATCCAGCTCCACACTGACCACTCCGCTGCGTACCCACCCGGAGGTGTTAAATACCACAAACGGACAGACGTCCTTTCCCCACTGCTCAAATGCTGTGGTGTCTACCTCGTCAGCAATGCGGCGCACGCTGTCTGTTATAATCGTTTCCGCAACATGGCGGCTCTTCTCGAATCTGGTGACCATCTCCCGGTGCACTTCATCGACACTGCAGCCGCAAATACTGTCATGCGGATGATTTTGCATCAGCGTCTTCCAGGCATAGGTGAAGTGATCATGCGGGTACTCCTGTCCGAGCAGGTGAGCCAGGGACGCCAGCGGTTCGGCCACTTTTTCCAGCAAAGCCTGACCTGCCTGGTTCATCTGTTTCAGATAGACGCGGGCCGAGGCGGTATTCACCAGCGTTCCCCAGCCGTCCGTGCGCTGACTGCGCAGCTCGCCGTTTACCTTGGACAATTCACGATCCAGGGACTGTTCCACAGCGGCGAGATAATCCGCAAAGTTGGAATGAACAAACTCGACATCCGGGAACAACTGCTGCGCCGTGCGAATCGCTTCCGGCAAATCCAGCTGTACCGGCTGATGATCACAGCCGTTCATATACAGCAGCTCGTGGGTCGAAGCGTATTTCTCGGCATCCGCCAGCTTGCGCTCCCAATACTTGCGGGCCTCCTCCGCATCCGCCGGGATCTCATTGCCGTTGGAATACCAGTTGGCAAACAGAATCCCCAGCACCCGTGAGCCGTCAGGTCCTTCCCATAACAGCTCTGAAAAACTGGACTCATAACTTCCGTCCGATACGGTATTATTGAAGCCCGTCGGTTTCACCCCGCGCCCAAAAAACACATTATCGATGCCCGCTTGCCGCATCAGCTGTGGTGTCTGCCCCACCAAACCGAAGGTGTCAGGATAATAACCAATCTTGGAAGGTATCCCGTAACGCTGCGCATCTCTGTGCCCTACCTGCATATTCCGCACATTCGCCTCACCGCTCGTAAGAAAAGCATCCTGCAAAATGTACCAAGGGCCGATGACAATCCGGCCATCCCGAATGTGCTTCAGCAGACGATCCTTTTGATCCGGCCGCACCTGCAGATAATCCTCGATGATAATGGTCTGGCCGTCGAGATAAAAGCTTTTGAAATCCGGCCCCTGATCCAAACGATCCAGCAGCGAGTCCATCAGGCTGACCAGACGCATATGGTGCTCCTCATAAGGAAGATACCATTCCCGATCCCAATGCGTGTGTGAGATAATGTGCGCTCTTTTTGAATGGCTCATGAGCCTATTCCACCTCTCCCCCATGTAGTGTAATCTCGACTTCTTCAGGACGATATACCGCCAAGAGCTGGCCATCCGCATCGGTAGCAAACAGAACAGACCGATTCTTCTCCAGCAGAAATTCATAGGAGATGCCTGTAACCGTATCTCTGGCATGTACTTGAACAGGCATAGCGTATTCGGACACAAAAATAAACAGTGTACCACTTGCAAAAGCAAGCTTCCGGCCATACACGCCTGCACAATCGCCTCCTGCAAGCCACTCCAGCTCACTTGTTACCCCTGCGAGTTCGGCAACATAACGATACAGGGCAGCCAGCGGTTCCTCCCGTCCGTTCAACTCGACAGGCAGCGGGCTCCAGAGAATGCTTCCCTTACCGAACGGCACATGCGTCACCCCTGCAGGCTGGCCGTCATTCTGCTCCTGTATCCGTTCTTCCTTTGCTACCTCGGCAATCCGGCGCCGGCCATAGGTCAAACGATGAAGCGTGCCTTGAATGTCTAATACTTCTTCACGCTGTACATTGCCCAGGCTGCGTTCTCCAACTATTCCATCTGCCCGGTCCGTCATGCGCCAGTAAGCGTCCAGACCAAGCGGGCCTGTCACCAGCAAATGGCAGCCTGCGTGCTGCACCAGTTGAAGCAGCTGCTTCAGTGCACCACTATCCAGATTATGCGGACTGGGCACCATAATTAGCTTCGGGGGCCGGGACTGCAAAGAGGCCAGATGGTATTCGGATGCCGCACGAAACGGAAGCTTGAGCTCATAGGCCATAACCCGGGTCAATTTTGTCGTCGCCTCATAAGCCAATGCACGGTTCGAGAAGTCGTTGGAATACGGGAACACCACAGCGATATCCTCCAAACTGCGGTCTGTGAACAAATGGGCGATCTGCTGCATAAAACGTCCAAAATCATAAGATACCGCCGCTTCGGGCTTCTCCGTGCCGTCTGCACGCAAAGCACCAATATGCGATTCATTGGCATTATCCATATAGAAATTCGTGTTCCATATCCACTGTACCGCCCCTGCACCTCCGGTAGCGAAAGCATAGGCATACTTGCGCTCCAGCAGGTTATGCAGCTCTTCTTCCGTGCGCTTGGCCCGTCCATCCGGCGTCTCCACATACATGATGCCAGTCTCCTGCACGAGACAAGGCTTATCCGGCGTTTTGGCAAAAATTCCATCCCACACCAGATCATCATTCAGCCACCAGGAATGCACTGTCGTATAATCCACTTCCTGCTGATAAAAGAACGGCGAAGGCCGCTGCGCTCCGAGCGCTTCGTCCTGTCCCACCGTAACGAGCTGCTGCGGACACAAATCCTTGATCACGTCTACCAGTTGCTTCGCCCAAACATTATGCATATCCATGGAAAACAGGCAGTAATCCAGCCATCTGGTGCCTTTTTTAGCCTGATGCATATCCTGCACATCAAAGTTGATCTCCTCCGCCTCCGGAATGACCGCAGCCGCAAAATCCGGGAGCTGCTGCGGCGACATATTCCATGCCTCCTGCAGCGCTTCAATCGTACAGTGCCGCTGTTCCAGCCAGGCCACAAAAGCCTCCTGCTCATAAATATCCCGTGCCGAGCGCGGTCCATTGGAGAAAATGCGGGCAGGATCAAACATAGACGGCTCATTGATCAGATCCCAATCAACATTTGTCGTATGCCGATGGCGGCTCACGATGCTGCGAATGAACCGCTTTTGCGCCTCTACGCTCTGCGGGTCCAGATAAGGATTGACCCCTTCCCACGTCTCCGGCGTAAACGAGAAAAAGGTGAACGTAACCTGCAGCCCGTGACGTTTGGCCGTCAGTAAGAAAGCGTCGATCGCACGTTGAACCTCCTCGGAGACGTGCCCGTCAACCTGCATGATATTGCGGTAGGCTGTCCATACCCCTGTCCGAATCCAGTTAATGCCTGCGCGGGCCATCTGTGCCATATCGCGGTCCCACACATCCGGGTTTGGCAAAAACAAAAACTTGCGCGCCACATCCGACGCCATATAGGTCATACCCACAACAGGCATGGCATGATCACCTTTCATAAAATAATCCCGGCCATGTGTCAGGAGCTCTCCTGCAGCCAGCAGCGCAGCATCCTGCCCCCAGAAGCCCTGGCGGAGCAGGCGCGTCTCACCGCCCAGCCCTTGTGCACGGCAGGTGACACGATACAGGCCGCTTTGTACATCAAAAGGCAATGGAAAACGCTCAAAGTGCTGCTCTCCGGTCACATCAGCACGAAGCGTATGCTCCCATACCAGCTCAGCTGGACCCTGCTGCCCCTGAGTTTCACGCTCGATCCGCATTTCAAATGTCCAGGATTCTGGCTGTATGCGGCGCTCCTTGCCCTGCTGCAAAATCTGCGTTTGCAGCGTCAATACAGGCCGCTCCCCAAGCTCGTAGGAAGCATAGTTCGACTTGAGCGATATTTCCGTAACACCGTTCGCACAGAACTCCGCCCACTTCAACAGCTCCGCCACGCCGCCCTTCTCCCAGAAAGAAGCCGTCAGCGGCTGATTTACGAACATCCAGCGCGAACCCGTAAAGGTTGCGCGTGAATTTTCCCACAGCACGACCGGGGCCGCGATATGCCTGCCATCCTTACTCACGCCGGTAAGCAGCGGATAAATCTGGGTGCTCATAGGTCCGGCAGAGCCCATCTGATGCGGAAGATCGCTGCTTTTCGTCGTATGAGGCACCAAATTCCAGGTGTCCGCCGGTTCCAGCAGTTGTTCCTGTCCAGCGAGCAAAGGAATGGTATCGGAGGCATGCAGCGCCGTTACCTTAGCAGCCGCTGTTACCTTTAATGCTTCATGAATATATAACTCCTGATGATAAGCGCTCTGCTCCGCCTCGGCTACCCATTGCTGCTCCTCACGGCGCACCGGACGTTTGAAAGGAGCTCCGCCCACACTCAGCAGGCTTCCTCCCCTTTTCAAATAAGCTAAAATGGCCATCCACGACGATTTGGGAAAATAAGGCGCATGCAGATTGACAAAGCAGTCTCCTGCCGCCATGCCTTCCAGCGCCTCATTCAGCTCCGCCGCCCGTGCCACCCGAATCTGCCCATGCCCATCTCCGTGATCCCCCCATATGCCTGCATCAGGCAGCACGGACATGACCGGAAATTCTGTATCACAGAAAATAAGAATGCGCCTGCTCACAGCACTTGTCCGGCTCATAACAGACCTTCCTTCAGCGCCTTATACACGAGCTGCGAGAACAGACTGTTGGACCAGGCGAACCATTTGCGGGTGAAGATGGACGGATCGTCAGCGTGAAAGCCTTCATGCATGTAACCTGTGCCGCCGTCCGTCGCCTCCAGCAGACGAATCATCTCCAGCTTCTCCTCAGCGGACTGGGCTGTCAGGCCCTGCATGGACAAAGCCATATGCCAAATATAATCCGGCGGTGTATGCGGGCTGCCGATCCCTTTTGCCACTTTTCCTTCATAATAAAAGGGATTCTCTTGGCTGAGCGCAAAACGTCTGGTGTTCTGATAAACCGGATCATCCGCTGTCGTATAACCCAGATAAGGAATCGATATTAGTCCAGGGGTACCCGCATCATCCATCAGGCAGTAGTTGCCGAAGCCATCCGTCTCATAAGCATAAATCGGGCCAAATTCCGGATGACGGTAGATGCCGTAAAGCTGAATTCCGTGAACGACCTCTTCCTCCAGAGCTTTAAGCTCCTGCAGCAATGCCATATCCCGGAACACCCACTCCGCAAACTCCTGCATCTGCCGCAGCGCTACCACCGCGAACATATTACCCGTAATATTGTAGTGAAAATCACAGGCATCATCGCTGGAACGGAAGCCGGACCAGATCATACCCGTATAATTCACCGGCATGCCTAACCCCTTGTTGCGCAGGGAATCCGTCGGAATGCCGTTATTACGTATGAACCGATAAGGGGATAACTGCGCATGATGCTGTTCGGTTTTGAACAGGTCCACGATTTTACGCAGAGCGCCTTTAAAGCTGACATCAAAAATGTCCGTTAATCCGGTTTCCTTCCAATATAGATAGGCCAGACGAATGACAAAACATGGCGAGTCAATTTCGAATTTGCGCTCCCATACCCATGGTGACATGTCCGTCTCATCCGTTGTATTCCAATGCCAGTCGTTTGCCGACTCGTTAAAGGCATTGGCATAAGGATCAATATGAAGATATTGAATATGCCGTTTGATCAGACCGCCGATAATGCGCTGCAGATCCTTGTCTTCCTTGGCCAATGGGATATAATGAATCACCTGCTCTACAGAGTCTCTTAACCAGGAAGCCGGGATATCTCCCGTGATGACAAAGGTTGTCCCGTCCTCCATCAGCTTGGTGGTCGTTTCCAGCGTATTCGGAAAACAATTCTTGAATAACTGCAGCAGCTTCGGTCTCTGCTGCAGTTGTTGTTCAGCTTCTTCCAGCACCTGCTGCACCGCGCGGGGCAGCTCAAGTGCTGGCATCGGAATCTGGGGTAGTCGGAACTGTTCCATATCTAAAAAATTTGCACTCCTTTTCATCCATCTGATTAGACGGAATTAGTTTATCGGATTAGTTCATTGGATAAGTACCGTTTTGATTTCGTATGGGGCAAAGCTTAGCTCCAACCGGCCGTCCTGCATGGAGATCGGCTCTCCCGGCTCTTCCAGCGCATTCGAGATATAAGCCTGCTCGTAGGGGTGAGGCCACTGCAGTGAGATGCGCTCACGCTTCCCCGAAGATTCGTAAAAACGCAGGATCGTGCCTATCCCTTCCTCGGCCGTCTTGACCGTATCAAGCACGACATGCTCACCGTCGAAGGTAAGCCATGAACCTGTAGCTGTACCTGTACCTGTACCTGTATTTGTGCCTTCCCCTACTCCTGCACCCAAGCGTCCGGATTTTGCAGTCCGGATATAAGCGTCTTCAGCATGGACGGTTGCCTGCCCATCTACGGCAAACACGGGAGCTTCATGGTTCAGCTCCGCAGCCTGGCGCAAGGTATGGGCATAACGCCAATCTCCCTCATGCGGATATAAGGAATAGGTGAAGTCATGCTCGCCCTGGTCTGCCGTCTTATCCGGCCATTTGGGCGCACGCAGCAGAGACAGACGAATTGTGCTTCCCTGCACATCGTAGCCGTACTTGCAATCATTCAGCAGACTGACTCCATAGCCATATTCGGATACATCCACAAAACGGTGCCCGCACACCTCAAACTGGGCCTGCTCCCAGCTCGTATTGCGGTGCGTCGGCCGCTCCAGCGTGCCAAAGGGAATCTCATAGGTGGCTTTCTCAGTCCTCACATCGATAGGAAAACCAACCTTCAACAGCTTATGATCCTCATGCCAGCTCACATGAGTCTTGAAATCAATGCGGCGCTGGTGATGAAAAAAAATAATGTCCTGTGTAATTTCAGACCGATGCAGCCGCCAGCGGAAGCGCAGCACATCCTTCGTCACACCAGAGAGCAGCAGCCGGGATTCCAGCAATTCAGCTTCGCCCGCAGCCTGCTCTTCGTACCGTGGGTCAATATCCCAAGCATCCCACAGTGTCGGACGATCATGGAAGAAATAAAAACGATTCGCCCGCTCATCCGGCTTCAACACCTCACGTTGAGCTGCTTTATCGTACAGACGAGTCATTTCTCCCTGTTCATTAAAGCTCACTTCGTACCATGGCGTCTCCCAGGTATGAATGAAGCTCCGTTCCGACAGCGGCAGGAGCACTTCCGCCTTACGCTCCGAAGCCGGAGCCGCAGACTCCATCTGCAGCCAGATCGTCTTATAACCAAACGCGGGAATGTCCGGCACGAGCACAGAAACGCCGCCTTCCTCCACATCCACCGCCAGGCACTGGCCTTGGTCATCTAACACGATCCACTGCTTTGTCTGCTGCGGCTGCGCATCCACAGCCTCCGTACCAGCCGTTACGTCAACCGGAATATGAATGACCGTGCTGCGGCTCCAGCCCAGACTGTTGAAGACCACATATGGCGCTGCATTCACCGGTCCCTCTTCTGCACGAATGGACAAGGCCAGCGCCTTCAACCCTTCCTGCAAAGCCTGCTGCCCCAGCTTGAACACCTGCTCATACTCTTTATCCGAGGTCACGTAAGATTCGGTTATGGCCGAGCCTGGAATAATATCGTGAAATTGATTGAGCAGGATCAGCTTCCAGCCTTCGTGCAGCATGGAATAGACCTCCCCCCGCTGCTCCTGAATCATGTCTGGCCAGGCGATCGTATTCCACAGCTCTGCTTCCCGGTACAGCACCTCTGCCTTGCGGTTGTTACGCTTGTTGCGGCCATGTGTCGTGTAGGTGCCCCGATGCAGCTCCAGATACAAATCGCCGTGCCATTCGGGAATACGCGGCTGCTCCAGTTCCATACCTGCAAAAAACTCCGTGGCCGTGCTGTACCTGCTGGCAGGCTGTCCGACCATGAGCTCGGAGCGTTCGATATATTCAAGCATCTCGCGTGTAACACCGCCGCCGCCGTCACCGTGCCCGTAGAGCAGCATTTGCTCGGGATGCACGGCTTTTTCACGATAGGATTGCCAGTGATCATGAATGTCCTTCGGAAGTGTATGCTCGTTCACGCCATGATTGAGGTATGACAGCATTGCCGTGCCGTCAATGCCCACCCAATGGAACAGATCATATGGAAACACATTCGTATCATTCCAGCCCAGCTTGGTGGTCATAAAATATTGCACCTTGCCATGCTTCAGAATCTGCGGCAGCGAAGCGCAATAACCGAACGTATCCGGCAACCACTCGATACGGGAGGTCATACCGAATTCCTCCTGATAAAAGCGCTGGCCGTACAGCATCTGGCGCATCAGGGATTCACCGCTCGGAATATTCAGATCAGGCTCCACCCACATGCCTCCGACCAGCTCCCATCGTCCCTCTGCAATCCTTTGTTTTACCCGTGAATACAGCTCGGGATCATGCTCTTTGAGAAACGCATACAGCAGCGGCTGGCTCTGCGCATATTTGTATTCGGGATACTCATTCATTAAAGCGTCCACGGTTGAGAACGTGCGGCTCGTCTTGCGCACCGTCTCCCGCACCGGCCACAGCCAGGCAATATCAATATGGGATTGGCCGACCATATGCTCCAGCCCTTCGGCATAGCCTCCGATGGAACGGACAGCCTGTATGAGCTTCTCTTCAATCAAACGGATGCTTTCGCCTGTGCGGACAGCCTCTTTGTCCAGATTAACGAACGCATCCATGGCGGTATACAGGGCTTCAAGCAAACGCACCCGCCGCAGGTCTGCCTCAGGCAGCAGCACAGCCGAATCCCTTATGACCGTCACGGTGTACATCAGGCTCTGCACCGCCGTATTCGGTCTGACCAAGAGGCTACGGATGGAAGTGATGGGCGGCTGTATGACCGCCTGCTGATTCAGAGGATCGACAGGCTCAGGCACCGGATCGAATAATTCAATTTCAAGCTCAGGCGACATTCCCACCCTGTCCAGATCAAGTCTCACATAAGTATGATTGCGGTCCAGTCCCTGGTAGGAGCGCCCGTTCACACGCAGGAGCCCTTCTCCTCCCGATTCAAAGACAAACCCGAATAGAGAGTCTTGCCATGCAGGAGGAACCTCCAGGCGCAATCTGAAGAAATAAGTCGTCCCTTGCTCGCTCGGATAACGGTCCAGGCTTTGCCCTTGTGGATAAGGCTCCATATCCCTGTAATCACCCGGCACGTTATAGTAAGTACGTGTAATGTCCCAGCCGCGCAGCTCTTGCTGCTCCAGCCATTGCCGTTCAGACAGCTCACGGATAAATCTTTTGATTCGTTCCATAAATCCAACCTCCCATACCCGCAAATCGACAGCTTGTGGTTCGTTCACATGTCTGCCTACGTTTTTCCTTGAAATCTTCCTGCTTTATGATCTCCCTACTCCTTGACAGCACCGACGGTAAGTCCCTGCACGAAATAACGCTGGAAGAACGGGTACGCAAAAATAATCGGCAGCGTAGCCAGCACAACCATCGCCATACGTGACGTATCCTGCGGAATGGATTGCAAGGCCTGCAAACTCATGGCACTGCCCGCTGAATTCTGCTGCAGGAACTGAATGCTGGACTCAATCCGCATCAGCATCGATTGCAGCGGCACCAGCTTCGGATTATCGATATACAAGAGCGCGTTAAACCAATCGTTCCAATAGCCCAGTGTGCTGAACAAACCAATGGTAGCGAGACCCGGCAGCGACAGTGGAACTACAATTTTCAGAAAAATATAAAATTCCCCGGCTCCGTCTATTTTCCCGGATTCAATAAGGGCATCCGGCACGCTTGTCGCGTAGAAGGTCCGCAGGATCATAATATAAAAAGCATTCATGGCCAGCGGAAGAATCAAGGCCCACAGCGTATCCTTCAGACCAAGCAGCTGCGACACGACCATATAAGTCGGAATCATGCCACCGTTGAACAACATCGTCAGAATAGCAAAAACGGAGAAAAATCGTCTGTAACGGAAGCTTTTGCGTGAAATTGCATAGGCATAAAGCGACATCAGCATCAGGCTGATGATCGTGCCCAATACGGTAACGAGGATGGTAACCCCGTAGGCACGAAGCAGCGCATCTCCACTCTGCCATACAAACTCATAAGCGGCGAAGCTCCATTCAGCCGGAATCAGCCGATAACCGTCCCGCGCCAATACCTTCTCGTCGGTCAAGGAAATAATGACCACGAATAAAAAAGGAAACACGCATATAAAAGCAAACAAACCTCCGATGATATTCAGGATGATATTCCATCCGCGGGATATGTTATGAAAATCCCTTTTTTTAGCAGCAGCCTGCACCATACCGCTCACTCCTCTCATCTTGTATTTAGAACAGACTGCTGTCTTTATCGATTCTGCGGACGACATAGTTGGAAATGAGAACAAGCACAAAGCCGACCACGGACTGATACAGCCCCGCAGCGGTGCTCATGCCGATCTCGCCCGTCGTTTTCAAACCGCGATATACATAGGTATCAATTACGTTGGTAGCCGCATACAGGGTGCCTGAATCACGCGGAACCTGATAAAACAAACCAAAATCGGCATAGAAAATCCGGCCCACAGCCAGCAGCGTCATAATGGTGATGATCGGTGAGAGCAAAGGAATCGTAATGTTGCGAATCTGCTGCCACTTGCTGGCACCGTCGATCATGGCCGCTTCATATAGCGACTTGTCGATGCCCAGAATAGAGGCCAGATAAACAATGCTGTTGTAGCCAATGGTCTTCCAGAGAGCTACGAATACGAGGATATACGGCCAATATTTCGCCTCCGAGTACCACTGGATCGGCTCGAAGCCGAACCAGCCAATAATCTGATTCAGCATGCCCCGGTCAAAGCTCAGAAAGCTGAATACGAAATAACCGACGATGACCCAGGACAGAAAATAAGGCAGGAACATGCCCGTCTGATAGATTTTGGCCAGCCGTTTGTTGATCAGCTCAGAGAGCAGAATAGCCAGGCCCACGGCAAATACGAGGCCCAGAAAAATAATCGCCAGATTGTACAGCAGTGTGTTACGTGTAATCAGCAGTGCGTCATTGTTGCTGAAAATAAATTTGAAGTTATCCCAGCCGACCCAATCACTCTTGGCCAGGCTTGCCCAGAAGCCCTCACGGCTGAACCGGTACTGCTTGAAGGCAGCAACGGTGCCTACAAGGGGCAGATATGAGAAAAAGAAGAACCAAACGGCTCCAGGCAGCACCATGAACAGCATGACTTTATTTTTGAGCAGGTTCTTGAAAAATGCAGCCATTTGTTATCCCTCCTGTAATGGAATTGATCAACTATACAAAAGGACCGGGCGCACTTGCGACCGCCCGATCCTTGAATATAACCTTACTTATTTTCCGCTCTCCAGGCATCAAGCTGGGTTTGGGCTTCGGCCATCACTTTCGGCAGACCTGCCTCGTTAAACTTCTCGATCACCTGATCCAGATTCTGCTCAGGATCCAGTGTGCCGGTCATCAGGGCAGCCCAGAATTGCTCCTTCACATTTTGCACGGCTGC
The DNA here is from genome assembly GCF_042138635.1 of Paenibacillus medicaginis. Classification (NCBI taxonomy): domain Bacteria; kingdom Bacillati; phylum Bacillota; class Bacilli; order Caryophanales; family Paenibacillaceae; genus Paenibacillus; species Paenibacillus medicaginis. The sequence continues at coordinate 37,971 of NZ_JBHIRY010000017.1, forward strand.
GAGCTCTGTAGACACTTTGCTGGCATCGAAGTTGAAGCCCAGGATCGGGGAATTAACGCCTTCGGCATTGAATTTCTTGAATTCGTCCCATTTGTTGTCAGGGTCATTGGGATTCAGGTTCAGCAGCATATTGTTGCCGAGTGAATACGACGGCATGTCGTAGTTTTTGGACTCCGGCAGGTTCTCCATATACTTGTCATCAACCTTTTTGTAATGGACTCCTTCAATACCGGAATCCACCATATTGCGCAGCACAGGGTCGGTGTTCAGCAGATTCAGGAATTGCATCGCTTTCTCCGGATATTCTGAATTGGCCGAGATGGCCATGATGGAGCCCTGTACCGACATATTCGTGATAATTGCATCACTCGCCGGTGTAGTTACGACAGGATAGCCGTAGCTTGCAGACCACAGATTTTCCGCCAGGGGCTGTGTCTGTGCACGATCCAGGAACCAGTTGCCCGAGGTGGTCAGATCATTGGTCGATCCCGTCGTGGCTGCTTCTGGTGACACATAACCTGCTTTGTAATATTTGTGCATCGTCTTGAGCGCGGCTTTCATTTCGTCTGTTTCGAGAATGTTGACGATCTTGTAATCCTGGGTATCCAGCTTCACGGCCATCGGCAGATTCTGGATAATATAGTCATACGGCACATAAGGCACATACTGCTTATCCATCGCAAATGCTGTGATCGTAGGCTCCTTCTCCTTAATCGTCTTCAGCAACGGCTCCAGACTGTCCAGTGAGCGCACATTCGAGATATCCAGATTGTATTTGTCCAGCAGCGTTTTGTTGAAACGCCATACCTCCTGCTGCGGCAGCTCCTTGTTGGCAGGGATGCCGTAATTATGTCCGTCCACCTTGGAGCCGTTCAGGAAAGCCGGATCAACGACCTGTGTCAGCTCCTTGCCGTATTGTCCGAGCAGATCGTCCAGCTCCAGAAAAGCCCCCTTGCGGGCATTCTGTACATAATCAAAGCCGCCGGAAGAAGTAAAGAGAATATCCATCGGCTCACCAGAGGCCACATTGACCTGCATCTTTTGTGCATAATCGCCCCAATCCACCATTTTCATGGTGACGGTAGCATTGATTTTCTCCTGGGTGTATTTGCTGACTTCCTCCATAACCCTGTCCACGTCTTTTTGCGGAGTACCGATGGTGTACCAGATGAGCTCGACCGGTTTTTCACCAGTGGAGCCATCTGCGTCATTGCCATTGCTGCTTCCTCCACCGCCACAGGCACTCAGGACAAGCACGAGCGACATCAGTGACGCCAGAACGAAGGACAATCGTCTTTTTTTCTTATTCATCGAATTATGATCCTCCCTTTTGCAAAATGCCTTAGCTCTATCGTTTGCTCCTTTAACTGTAACGAATGAAAGCCGTTTCATAAAGAATACAAACTTAATAAATCCGGGTACAAATTAAAGGGAACACCCGGATTTCTGACACAGAGCTAACCCAGCGTTTTGAAGTCGGTAGGCGATATGCCCACATACTTGCGAAATTGCTTGTAAAAATAGCCTGTCTCCCAATACCCCACATTGCGGGCGATCTCATGAACCTTGAGGCTGGTATTCTTCAATTGCTCCTTGGCCCGCTCAATACGGTATTTGTTGATATACTCCGCGAAGGTCTCCCCTGTTTCCTTTTGAAACAATTGTCCCAGATATACCGGGTGCAGATGATACTGCGCGCCCAGCAGCTTGAGGGACAATTCATCCGCATAGTGAGCATGAATATAATTCAGCACTTGGCCGACCGTCGGATTTTTCATATCCTGCAGCAGGGACTGCACGGTCGCCGCGCCCACTTCCTGCACAGCGAGCACCAGCTCCTCCAATGTCGCACTGGACAATACACGCTGCAGCCCGGTCTGGAAGATGGACGATTCATCTGTATGCTTGATCTGCTCCAGCTCCATCTTGAAGCGGATGACCAGTTCCAGCGCAGCATGTTGAAGTCCGGCAGGGGTCATTCCATCACTGTGCTGCGCAAAATCCGTCCGAATCCGCTTGGCAAGCCCCTCCTGATTTCGGGCCATCATCAGCTTTGCATAATCGGTCCACGACACCGTAAAAGCAGCAGACGGATCGCGGCCAGCCCCAAGCTGTTCGTAGTCAATCATGTTCAGCTCAGGATAGACCATGACATACTCCATCGCTTTCTTCGCTTCACGGTAGCTTGCCGGTGCACCTTCCAGTCCTTGCGCAATGCCCCCGATGCCGATCAGCAGCGACGGATAGGCCTCTGCCAGCTCCGCCGCGAGCGATGCAAGCCAGTCTTTAAAGACATGAGTGCTCTCTTCCCGATCCGGCAAATTGGCGATCATCACGGTATCCCCATCCACATCGTGAAAAAGAACGGGATAGCCCGCCTCCCGCGCCTGCTGCTCCACCGCTGCGAATAAGGGCATTTGCTCCGCATCTGCACGTATGGAAGCTACCCCGATATAGGGTCCATCCAAAGTAATGCCCATGAACTCGGCGCGTTCCTCAAATTCTCTGCACGCAATCTGTCCGGTTAACAGCCGGTGCAGCGTATTATCCTTCAAAATCTGAATACCGTAGGTATCAGTGGGTCTCATCTTGTCCAGATTGGTCACGATATTACGCAGCGTGGCCTCCAGTTCTTCAATATTAATCGGCTTCAGCAAATAATTATCAATCCCCAACTGCAGCCCTTGCTTCAGATAATCAAAATCATTGTACCCGCTAAGAATAATGACCTTCAGCTCAGGCTGCCTTTGTCTCATCTCACGTATTAATTGCAGTCCGTCCAGCACCGGCATGGAAATGTCGGTAATCAGGATATCCGCAGGCTGGGACGACAGGCGCTCCAGCGCAAGCTGGCCATTGCCCGCGTGGCCCACAATTTCCAGCCCGAAGGCGGACCAATCCACGATATCGTACAGTCCTTCAATGATGAATGGCTCGTCATCTACCATGAATACTTTGTACATCTAAGCATCTGTCCTTTCTTCAACAGGATAGCGCACCTGAATCGTGGTTCCTTCATCTGGCTTGCTGTCGATGGTGATGCCGTAGTCCGGCCCATACAGGAACCGCAGCCGGCTGTGCACGCTGCGCAATCCGAACATGCGTCCCGATTCCTCCTGGCACGCCAGCTCCTGACGGATTTCATCCAGACGATCAGCCGTTATTCCTTTGCCATTATCGCGCACTTCAATCATCAGCACGCCATTCTCTTCCATTACCTCAATCTCCAGCTTATTGTCCGTGCGCTCGGTGCGAATGCCATGGATCACATAATTTTCGACAAGCGGCTGCAGCGACAGCTTGACAGCCGGGCAGGCATAAAACCTGGAATCCACCTTGATCTTATAAATAAAGATATCCTTATAGCGAATACGGAACAGCTCCAGATAGAGGCGGCAGGCCTCCAGCTCATCCTTCAAGGTATGGTTGCTTTTCTGCTGTACCTGGCTTTTGAATAAAACGGACAGACTGTAGATCATATCCCCGACGTCCCTCGCTCCCTGCGACACCGCCCTCATGCGGATGACCTCCAGCGTATTGTACAGAAAATGCGGATTAATCCGCGCCTGCAGTGCCACCAGCTCCGTCTCCTTCTGCCGGATCTCCGCCTTGTATACACGGTCTATATATTGATTCATTTCCACGAGCATGTCGTTGAAGCTGCTGGCAATCTGCCCCAGCTCGTCCTCACGTGTATCATGGATGCGGGCGGTAAGATCACCTTCCTTCACCTTATGCATGAACCGGATAATTCTGCGTGTCCGTTTGGCAAAATTCATAATGAAAAACGCCGGTACCAGGATGGCAAATAAAAGGCACAGGAGGCTGAACAGCACAATCGTATTACGGATGGCTGCGTAGGCCCCGGCAATATCGCTTTTCGGAACGGAACCAATCACAACATAACCCTCATCGGCAGAGATTAACTGATTGACATAGCGGTCCTGCACCTTGTTCATCACGCCTGCCCCCGTGCTGTCAAACAAGGCATTCTCCACATTCACATAAGGATAGCTGCGCCCATAATACTGTCCGCTGGAGTCGAAGAGCACCGTGCCTTGTGCGGATAACACAACGATATCTCCCTTGAGGCTGTTCTTGTAGTTCGCCAGCGCTTGGCCAATCGACTGCGAATCGAGGAATACCATGAACTGCCCGACATTTTTGAGCGTCTGCTTATTGTTGATCGGTACACGAATCGCATAAAGCGCAGGGTCCCATTCATCAATGGTTTTACGGACCCAGTAGTTTGGCGCGCTAATATTAGGTGTTTCCATCGCCATCACGTCAGGCACAAAAGAATGGGCAGTATTCTCATGCCGCTGCTTGAATTCCATATTCCGGCTGAAGTTCGACAAATATTGCTGCTCCGCACTGTACAGCAGCACATGGCGGATATTCGCATGTTCTTCCACCAGGTTCTGAAAATGTGTCTGTGTATCCGTGGAATAATCATCTCTGTTCGTGTAAAAGCCTTCTGTCAGATGCTGCACATAATCGGCATAGGTATGCTCCATGAAATAGGAGGTATTCGCCGACAACGCCTCATTCCGGTGCAGATCGCTCACCATATCCTGCACGGCCTCATACTGCTGGCGGATATAACCATCCACGCTTTCCATAGCAGCTTTCTGCACCTCAAGCTCCCGCCGGATCGTTGCATCCGCAATCGATCTAAAGACGATATAGGACAGCGTGATGATCGTAATAATAGAGATGAATGAAAAAATGAACAGCATTCTCATGAACATGTTATTTTTTATATAATCATTGAAAACGCTCACAATTTTAAAAATATGACTCTACCTCCCAGTCGCCCGAACTCCTCGCAAGTCTTCTTGAAGAAATGCCTAAGCTCACGTTGCTGCTTGCTCCAAAGGCTGCGTCGATGCTTCATTCCACTTACCCAAAAGTATAGCATCCTGCCGCTCACATGAACCTCTCACTTCCATATTTTCTTTAGTTTGCACCTGAAATCTTTAATTTGACCCTATTTGAAATGACTTTCTTCCAGTATGTTATCCATAAGCTTTCGTGCAATTGAAAGCGAATACATAAATACCATTCCATTATGAAGGAGGAACTGCATGACACGCAAAAAGTTAACCCACAAGCGTATGCCCAAGGTGACTGCGCTCGCACTGTCGGCCGCGCTGCTGAGCCAGCTCTCTTCCGCACCGGTTCTCGCCGGAGATACGCTGCCCTATGAGGGCATCAGCGCCAAGGGAGAGAATCAGCCCTATCAGCATGGTTATACCAGTGCCCAGATCATGGATTGGACCCCGGAAAGCGACATCTACGGTGAATTGCTGCGGGCACGTGTGCCGCTGCAGCCGCGTAATGCCCCATTCGCCCCTACCCAGGCCTCCCCTGAGCTGAGCCCGGACACACAGATGTTCACCATGAGCGGGGATTATGGCAACGCATTTTTCGACAGTACGCCATACACCAATAAATTCGGCCAGTATCTGTACAATTATTGGCAATACACCGACTATTACGGCTACTGGCACGGGATGGCATCCGCAGGCGTGCCCGAAGAGCTGTATGATGCGAAAAAGGATTGGACCGAGCGTTACTTCGAGTTTGGCATCCTGAACATTCCCAATCCTGCCTACACGAACGCCGCTCATAAAAACGGCGTGCTCTCCATCGCCAACATCTTTTTCTCGGACAATGACCGCGGGCCGCAGACCTACAAGCAAATGCTCGTACAGGATAAGAACGGAGAGTTCCCTGTAGCCAAAAAGCTGCTGGAAATGGCCGAGTATTACGGCTATGATGGATATTTTTTTAATCAGGAAGAGGTCGCCAAAGGCGTAGCTCCTGCGGATATTCCCGCCTACAAAAAATTTATGAAATACCTGAGGGATCAGGGAATGTATGTACAATGGTATGATTCTACGGTAGATGGAACCGGAAAGATTGCGTATCAGAATGAGTTTAACTCCGCTAACAGTCCATTTGTGAAGGATGCCCAGTTAGGTCAGGTGACGGATTCGATTTTCCTGAACTACTGGTGGAACAATAATATGCTGGCCAAATCCCGCTCCCATGCCGAAAGCCTGGGACTGGATCCGCTGGAGACTGTCTTCGCCGGTGTGGAGGGCGGGAACGACAGCTTCGGACGCTGGAAGCAGAAATACGACCTGCGCTGGAACCTGGATGAGAACGGCCAGCCGATGAACAGCATCGCTACGCTGGGCGCAGACTTCACCCATAACGGGCTGGATGAAGATATGGGCAATTCGAGCGCCAATAACCGCGCAGACAGCGAATACCAGTGGATGACCTTCGTTCGTGACCGGGCATGGTGGTCAGGACCGAATCAGGACCCAACGGAGGCACGCCGCAATGCAAATGCCAACCTGTCCGATGTATACGCATCTGGCGCGAATTGGGACGGCATCGCCGCCTACATCGCCGAACGCTCTGTCATTCGGGGCGGCAATTTCTTCACCAGCTTTAACACCGGGCATGGCCTGGACTATGTGAAGAACGGTGTTGTGTCCAGTCATCAGGAATGGTCCAATATCAACATTCAGGACATTCCGGTGACCTGGCAATGGTGGCTCGACACCACAGGGGAATCGCTTGATGTAGACTTCGACTATGGTCCGAAATACGAGAAAGGCCCGCGTTACGATTACAAGTCCATCGGTGCTTATAACGGTGGCAGCTCCCTTGTAGTGAACGGAAAGCTGGATGCCGAGAACTTCCTGCGCCTGTTCAAGACGGATTTAATGGTCAATGAGCGCTCCAAGGCCACTCTGACTTACAATAAACCTGTAACTGCGGACTCTTCTTCCCTGAGCCTGGGACTGATCTTTGCGGATGCGCCGGGAAAAGTCGTCAAAGTGGAGGTGCCGGATTCCGGTCAGCAGACAGACGGCTGGAAGACCGTCTCACTGGACCTCAGTCCTTATGCAGGCAAAAACATCGCCGCGCTTGGTCTGTCCTTTGATAATAACGACAGCACTATCAATGCATATCAGATGAATATCGGCGAGTTGCGTATCACGGACGGCTCTGCAGCTACACCAGAAGCTCCGGCCAACTTCCGGATCGTCAAAGCCCTGACAAACACCGACGAAATGGTGGTTGCTTGGGATATCGAGAATTATGACAAAGTGAAGCAATACAATCTGTATGAAAACGGCGCTTACGTCGGCGGAATTTATGATTCCACGTACTACATCAAATCCCTGAAGCATCAGCGCGGGGAACTGAGCATCACGGCTGTAGGAGCAGACGGCACGGAAAGCGAGCCTGCCACCCTGCCTTACGATCTGACGGCTGGGGTACGGGACGTGGAGGTCACATTTGATGCTTACGGAGATGCGTCCGTCACCTGGAAAAATCCGAACGGAGCCGCCGGACCCGTCGAACTGACACTGGAGACCGAATATACAAACGAGCCGTTCACCACCAGCGTTCAAGCAGACGCCGATGAACAACAGGCCGTAATCACCGGCCTGCCGAAGAACGGGCAGCATTACGTCCTGAATCTCTCCAACGACGGCCAGCCTCCAGTCACCGTCACGGGACAATTGGCAGACCTGGAGATCACTCCTTATGCCAAGGAGCTGGTCACCGTAACAGGCAAAACCTATACGCTGGCTCTGCCTGCCCTGACTGACTGGCATCGTCTCTACGTATATGAAAATGATGTACCGCGGGAATTCGGAGTTACCTATACCAGCAAGAAGTTTCCGTACATTGTTCGGGGCAGAACAAAGCTCAGTGAGTTAACCTTCACACCTGTGTCCACGACCAGCTCCCTCAAGCTTGTCGTTGAAGACTATGCCGGGAACCGGGCGACTACGATTCTGAGATAGCATGTTTCTGTAAATGAACCGCTCCCGTCAAGAAAAACATTAGAATTAAACGGCCTCAGTCCGGAATTCACCTGGACTGAGGCTGTTTAATTAAATCAGAGTCTTGCATGCTCCGTCGATGTGGTGCTATCGAAAATTGGAAGAGACATTGCCCAATTGTTCAATATCGAATATGAACAGCTTGAAAACTCTCATTCTAACCGTTTTCGATTTTCTTGAACGCACCAGACATTATTACAAGCTTCCAACCAAATAGCTATCCAGGTACAATATGCAATCCTGCAAAATGCCGGACATACGCTCGCTGAAGATAATCCGCATGAACTGGCTTCGATTTTGAAAGGATTTTTTAAAACATGGCATCAACAACCAATGAAGCAGGAAATACAAAAAAGTGTGGGAAGTATCCGTTGTCGGACACTTCCCGTGGTTACTATGTTTTCTGCTTGCCGTGCTTGTCGCCGTTGTCATAAATTCACGGGCTTATTTCGTCCAGCACTCAATCACTTTCACGCTGTCGCCGTCCTTCGCGAAGTGCAGGAACTGCATCACGTCACCGGCAGTCTTTTCGCCGGTCTTCGTGTCCTGATTGGTGATTCTGTAATGAATGGCCGCCCAATCTCCGCTGATTAGCATATTATCAAAGCGAATACGCTTTACATCGGTGGATTCAGCAGTGTTCTTTACGGAAGCCTTGTATTCCGCGAGGGTCATGGTTTCATCATTCGTATGGTACTTCAGGTTGCTGTCATAATAGGCATCTGCCCCTACCGTCCAAGCATCAAAGCCCTGATTCCAGTTTTCAAAATCGTTCAATATGGCATTTTGAATCTTCTTGGCCATATCGTTTTCGATCGGCGTGGGATTGGTAACAGGATACTTGGCTTCAAGATCCGTTGTATCGGGGATCGTCGCATTGACGATGGCATCCAATGCAGCCTGCTGTGCCGCTTTCGCATCGTCGGTCTGGAAGCTCGTCAAACCGGCAAAATCTGCGCCCTTTGTTCCTGCCCAGCCTTCCACAACCCGAGTGCCCAGCTTATCTCCATAGTCCTTGAAGTTCACAAACTCCATCACGCTTCCGTCCGAAGTTTTTTTGCTCTGTCTGTTGGTCGTTGAAATGTCGTATCGAATCGCAGCCCAGTCACCGGAGATGATCATATTATTGAAGTTGCCCATCTGAATATCGCTGGACTGCAGCGTCGCATTCATGGAATCCTGATATTCCTTCAAGGTGAGCTTCACACCGTGTACGTTATAAAGGGAATCCTCAGTATACAGAATATCGCCCCAGGTTTCCCATGCATCGTAGCCTCTGTTCCAGTTTTCAAACCCGTTCAGCAGCCTATTCTGAATGTTCTTCCCCATTTCCGTGTCGATGGGGGTGGGATTGATGATTGGGAAAATAGCCGCAAGTTCTTCCGTGTTATCGTAGGAATCAGAAATACTGACTACCGGTTCAACCGAGCTGGGATTTGCTGCATCTTCAGCAAGGCCTGAATCCGCATTGGCTCCACACCCCGCAGCAATCACCCCGATGGCCAAGGCTGTCATGCTCGCCATTAACATCTTTTTCATATTCTTTTTCATGTTCTCGATCTCCTTCTGTGTTATCGTTGTTAGGATTACTGTGTTGTGAGCATATCTTAATGGGCGAAGGTTGAGCGAAAGTAAAAAGAAGTCATAAATAAATATTGTATTTCATTCCTTAGACAGGTAGTGTGATAATAAAAGTGCTACCCTCTTGAGGTTTACTTTCCACGCAAACTTCACCACCACACAGGGAAATGATGCGGGAAACAATGGAAAGGCCAATGCCGTTGCCCCGCACAGCGGAGGTCGTATCGTGCTGATAATATTTCTCAAAGATATGTGCGGCCGTTTCTTCGTCCATGCCCACACCGTTGTCGAAAAATTTAAGCGTAAGCTGATCTGAGGTACATTTGGCGAAAATTTTGATTTCCCCGTGTTCAGGGGTAAATTTGATGGCATTGCTAAGCAGATTGATCCATACCTGTTCCATCAGTTCCGCATTGCCCACATAAGATATATCCTCTACATCCAGTTCCAGCTCAATCTGCTTCTGTTCGATTTTCGGAAGCAGCAGGATTGCACACCGTTTTATTTGCTCGGATAAATCGTATACTTCCTTTTCGGTGATGATTTCGCAGGCTTCGACCTTGGTAAGCAGAAGCGTGTTCTGCGACAGTGTAGACAAACGAAGGGATTCATCGGCAATGACTCGAAGATACTGAATCCGTTCCGGGCTCTCAATGCCATCTCCTGTGTCAATTAGGTATTGGGCAAATCCGGAGATTGAAACAATCGGCGTGTTGAATTCATGGGAAAACTCGTTGACAAAGTTTTGCATCTCTGCCTTTGTGTTTTTCAGTTCTGCCGTCATACGATTAAATCCATCATAAATGGGTGCATATTCTTCCGCCTTTCTGCTGTCCAACCGCACCTCCAGATTGCCGTCAGACACTTCTTTTATTCCAATCAACAGATCACCCATTTTCCGGCGGACGGATCGTAGCGTAAAAAAAGTTCCCAAACCGACAGCAATAATCATAAGCGGGATGATAGCCAGCATGGAAATAGCGTTATCCCGGGTCATGCCCAGCCAGTATGTAGCGATAAGCCCATAGGCCATCACTGCACCGACAACTACGATTGCGTCTGCAATGAAAACCCACCGGAATTGAACCAGCTTAAAAGTTGCGTTTTGTTTATATCGTTTCATAGCCGCCCCCCCATCTTATGGATGACCGCTTTGTATCCAAGTCCCCGAATGGATATCAACTCGAATTCTTTGCACATCGAAAACTTGTTGCGCAGACGGCTGATGTAGGTTTTGATGGTATCGTACTCTGTCTCGGAATCGTAACCCCAAATCTCGTCCATCAACTGCTGCTTGGTGAATACGACATTGGGATAGGAGAGAAACTTGTACAGCAGGTCAAATTCCTTGTTTGTCAGCGCAATTGTTTCTTCGTTATATTGAGCGGAAAAGGTGTTCTGCTCCATGGAGAAGTCGCCGATCACAATACGCTTTTCGTTGGCAATCTGTGCTCGCCGCAGCAGTGCCTCAATACGCCAAATAAGCTCCTCATAGTCGATGGGCTTTGTCATGTAATCATCCACGCCCGAGGCAAATCCATCCTTTTTGTGGGAAAAGGTGTTCATGGCCGTCAGCATGATGACAGGTATCATATCGTCGACATCCCGCAGGGTGCGCACCAGTTCATAACCGTTCATGTTCGGCATTTGAATATCCACCACGAGCAGATCAATATGTTCGCGATCGAGAACTTCCAACGCTTCTTGGCCATCAGCAGCTTCTTTGATTTTATATAGTGGGCTGAGTTTCGCTTTCGTCAAAAAACGCACCATAGGATCATCTTCAACGATAAGAATTGTAATCATACATTGCCTCCTGAAAGTTTTGTGAGCGTTACTTCCTGAATTGACTTCGTACAAAACTCGCTTTGAAAGCATAGACTCAGAGTTAATATAAAGTATATCTGCGAAAGGTTGAACAAAAGTAAATGCTTGGGGTATATTTGTCCGCATTATTACCACGTTTTGCACTACCTAAACTGATAAGTCCCTCGTATAACGTTGCGACTATAAAGTTTAATGCGGGAATGGAGGGAATTAATATAAAATCAAAACAGACAAAAAATCGGAAGCAGGTCTCCTCTCGATTTTTTGTCTGTTGATTTATGTAGACTATAGGAGCTATTAAGCCCATATACATAGATCAATTTATTTGAAACCTGTTGGGTCTGTTATTTTCTTTCACGTGTCTTAAGCGTCTGCAGACCCCCGCAGATATTGCCGCTTCTGTTTGCTTTCTTGCATCCCAAGGAGCAAGAAACATAACAGGGACACATCTGACGATCGATGGCGGAGAAACAGCCGGCTAACCAATGTAATCGCATACATTTTAAAGTTGGAGGGATCGTCTATGGGAACTAAGAGTACACTGGCTAAACCTGTAGTGGTTCTGCTTGGCACTTTGGATACAAAAGGGGTGGAATATGGTTATGTCAGGGATCGTTTGCAAGAACAAGGGGTCGATACGATCCTGATTGATGCTGGAGTTATAGGAGAACCGCAAATTACTCCGGATATTACCCGGGAGGAGGTGGCTCAAGCCGCAGGTGCGGACGTTAAAATATTGGCCGCATCCGGTGATCGGGGGAATGCAGTCATAACGATGGCTTGCGGGGCAAGCCTGATTACTAAGCGATTATACGAGAAAGGACAGCTTGACGGAATTTTGGGGCTAGGGGGGTCCGGCGGTTCAGCGCTGGTGACCCAAGCAATGCGCGATCTGCCTATAGGCATACCCAAGCTTATGCTCTCCACAATGGCTTCAGGGGATACGCGTCCTTATGTTGGAGCAGTGGACATAACGATGATGCATTCAGTTGTGGATATTGCCGGAATCAACCAGTTATCGGCGCCTATTTTGGCGAATGCGGCAAATGCAGTAGCCGGAATGGTGAAATCTCCGGTTCCGCAATCGACAAGCAAAAAGAAGCTTATCGGGGCTACGATGTTCGGTGTGACGACACCCGCAGTGAACGTGGCTCGCGAGCGACTTGAAGAGCTTGGCTACGAGGTTATCGTGTTCCATGCAACCGGTACGGGCGGCCAGTCGATGGAGTCTTTAATCAGAGATGGGTTTATAACGGCATCACTCGATATTACGACAACTGAGTTAGCTGATGAACTTGTAGGAGGGGTACTTTCAGCAGGTCCCCACCGTCTCGAAGCGGCAGGTAATTTGGGAATTCCGCAGGTCGTTTCTCTAGGGGCTATTGATATGGTCAACTTTGGGCCGGTGGACTCGGTCCCGCCGCAATTCAAAGATAGGCTTCTGTATAAACATAATGCAACGATCACCTTGATGCGGACAACAGCGGAGGAATGCGCCGAGTTAGGCCGTACGATTGCAAGGAAGCTTAATGCTGCGAAGGGACCGGTAAGCCTTTTTATCCCGCTCAAGGGAGTCTCCATGATGGCGACAGAAGGCCAATTGTTCCATGACGGAAAGGCGGACCAGGCACTTATAAGCGCGCTTCGGGAACATGTTGATACCAATGTTGTGGAAATTAGAGAAATCGAGACGGATATCAACGACCCGCTTTTTGCCCGGACAATGGCGGAACGTTTACATGAGCTTTATCAGGATTGGTTCGAAGCAAATCGACAAGCCAAGTGAGCCATCATGGACATGAAGGCTAGATCAAGGAGGAGAGATCCATGATTTCCAGAAAAGAAGCCCTTTCCAGACTACACAGTGAAATCACAGCAGGCCGCCCCATTATCGGTGCCGGCGCAGGCACAGGGTTATCGGCGAAATGTGCGGAGGAAGGAGGTACGGATCTTATTATTATATATAATTCCGGCCGTTACAGGATGGCTGGCCGCGGTTCGCTTGCAGGACTGTTGCCGTATGGCGACGCCAACGCAATCGTTGTTGATATGGCTAGTGAAGTGCTTCCTATTGTCAGAAATAAACCAGTTCTGGCAGGTGTGTGTGGTACGGATCCGTTTCGCGTGATGCCTGTGTTCTTGAAGCAGCTCAAAGAGATGGGCTTTACAGGGGTGCAAAACTTTCCAACTGTTGGCCTCATCGATGGGATTTTCCGAGCAAATTTGGAGGATACAGGTATGGGCTATGATTTGGAGGTCGAAATGATCCGGCAAGCTCATGAACTTGACCTGCTGACGGCCCCTTATGTATTTGACGAAGAACAGGCATGTAAAATGGCCGCAGCGGGTGCGGATATCCTGGTTTCGCATGTTGGCCTGACCGCTTCCGGAACGATCGGAGCGAAGACGTCACTTACACTTGACGAAGCGATAAATCGTGTACAGGCGATGCACGATAAAGCTAAAGCCATCAACCCTGACCTCATTGTACTTTGTCACGGCGGTCCCATAGCAGCGCCTGAAGATGCAGCCTACGTACTCGAAAAAACGAAGGGCGTCGACGGCTTCTTCGGAGCTTCCAGCATGGAACGCTTGCCGACGGAAGTTGCAATGACCGCTAACATGCGTAAATTCAAATCTATTAACGGAGGTCAATAACATGAAGGTGAATCCACAAAACTTACCGACGGAAACGTTTGAATGGGGAGCTATCAAATGGTTTGTCAGTCCTGAACATACTGCAAAACCAAATGTTACCTTTGGAGAAGTAATTCTTCTCCCCGGCAAGGGACACGATCGCCATAACCATCCAGACTCGGAGGAGATTCTTTATGTCCTTTCTGGCGAGGGTAAGCAAATGGTCAACGATGAAGAAGCTTTCACCGTGTGTGCTGGCGATACCATCTATATACCTGCCGGGGTTTTTCATTCAACATATAATACAGGCTGGGAACCGCTGAGACTGCTGGCTTTTTATAATCCGGGAGGAGCTGAGGCGCTGTTAAGAGAGCTTCCAGATTTCCGAAAGCTGGAGAAAAATGAAATCTTAGAGCTTGTCCGGAAAATGAAATAAGGCTTCGTTATAAATGGAAGGCTCCTGGTTTCAATAAATCGGGAGCCAGGATTTTCTTTTCACGGGAAAGGAGTTGTGTATTTTGGAAGAACAACTGCTTTGATCGCATCCAAAACAGGGGATTTCTGGATCTTAGGCGTGCCTGAATGATCCGTTTACTCCCTTCACCACCTAATTGGTCTATTATTTTTTTTGAGCGTGCCTAATGCTTTAACGAATTTTTCTGTACCAACTAATGGAAAAGAAAATATTCATTAAATATCTTTGATCTCAATGGAATGTTCTAAGCAATACATTAATTGATATAAGGAAGCAAGATAGGTTTTTTTGAAGTCTGGAGGAGTATAGATGGACCCCGATAGTTTAATGGCTTCTATTTGCAAATCACTTAATTTGCTCATTGGATACAATCCACAAGCCAGTGTGAATGCAGCATACATAAAGTTCGTAATACTCTCCATATCTGCTCTTGGGAAAAGTTTACTTACTAGGTCGATGATTGTAGAGTTTATCGCTATCGACTCTTTTTCAAATTCAGCAAGTGCTTCTACAGAAACATTTTTTTCAATGGTTGTGTAAAGAATGGCATGCAGCTCGATTAGCCGTTCGTGCTCCAATAATGTCGTAGTCCAAACTTCTCCAATATCATAAATAGAATACAGCTTGTTAATATGAAAAGATTTGCTTAGCGTGGATATCCAAGATTTAAGGTCCTGATTCAAGATCAAAAGAAGAATTTCCTCTTTCGTATTAAAGTACTTATAAATATTGGGTCTTGTGAATTTAGTATATTCTGAGATCTTAGTGAAATTTAATCCTTCATAGCCTTCTGCGTCATAGATCAAAGATGCTGCTTTAACGATTTCTTGAATTCGATCTTGAATCTGATCTTCAGATCTTGCACGTTGGAACTTCATGTTTCAAACTCCTCAATCCGAGATTTTATTCCTTGGTATCATTCCCCCAATTATAACCGATCAACAATGTATTATCGAGTAATCCCTCGCCTAACTAAGTAAAATAATTGGAAAATACGTCCGCAAGAAATGAGAAGTGACTGTCTTTACAGTCATATTACTGTCGTTAGTTACATGGAAAAAAGAACGGAATCGTTATATAACGATTCCGTCCATCTTGGCGTTTTGATATTTCATTAACCTTGCAATGGTCTTGCGTCGAAAATAATAAAGTTTGCAGTACGTTCCTTTATTAGCCAAGTTCCATTTTGACATACATATACATCATCATATCTAACACTGTAGTCAGTAATAACTTCTGTGCCATCTTCATCTCTCACCATTTTAATCTGGGAGAATACAACACCTGTTGCAGTAGCTCCATCCACTTTCACAACGTGTTGTCCATTCATAGAAAAGTAACGTTTTACTTCTGAAGCATGGCTTTTGAAATCTTCACCCAATTGTTTGGTTCCTATAACCTCGGAAAGTAAACTTTCACCCACGTAAACCGTATATCGGCCATCAGACGTAAATAAAAGCATTTGCTCATCAATTTTTTTCTCATCTGTCAAATTTGCATATGCATCAACCAATTCCCTTAACTCTATTTTTGCTTGTACAATTTCTAGTGACATGAAGTTGTCCTCCTTTGATTTTTAAATTACTTCACGTAACTAATATTATAATTTAAATTACATATTGTCAAATAAATCTACTTCATCAGTGGAGTGTCTTGTTTTAGTTTTTCCAATTCATGCCCCCATATCCGTTAAAAGAATAATCATAATGCGATGATCCCTTACCTGCTCCAAAGATTGCTATTGTTTTCATACGTTTCTCTCCTTGGATTATGTACTCCTCATAGCTGGAATGAATATGAATAAAAACAAACAAAAATCGGAAGTAGGTTCCCCTCTTCCGATTTTTTGCCTTTGAATTATTTAGATCTTTTATGACCTACAGTAGCTTTCAAGAGATCGGTAAACCGATCCCGTTCTTTGTAGCCCGTAATTAGTTCAGGCTAGTACATCCACTTTGGTCACCCTTCAACAAAGGTCTTGTTTTTCGGTATCTTCAACAGCCTAACACTTTCAACAATATTGTTATCAATGATTATAGTGGCCGACTTTGTCAGGCTCTCTAGTAAGTACAAATATCCAACCTCAAACTCGCCTTTTTGTAAGTAGTAATTAGACAATTCATTCAGCAAACGTGTATAGCGCTGGGCTTTTAATCTCTTATCATATACTCTTGTTCCCTCCATCTGATCACCCAGAGGCTTGATTTCTGAATCAAAGCGCAGAAGGATACCATCAATATTTACATTAAAACTGTTGGCGGCCTCGACAATATTTAGTAATGATAATAGAAGATCTTCCTTATTCGTTTCAATATATTCTACATACTTGTGAAGTACACTGAAATCTCCCGAAAATAATTTCGTTACTTCAGCTTGCAGCAGTTCTTCCGCTGCATCAAAAAGTATAGGACAGTACACCAGATTATCCAACAGCCAACTGATTGCCTGTTGAATACAATCCAGCTTGTTCAATTCGGCACATCTGAATATAAACGGCCTGAGTCGTCTCCAATTGGGCTGGGTCGTAGCCATATTATCTTCTATGTATTGATCGTAGAAATGTCCTTCCGGGAGACCCATCAGCCCGGTGATGCGGTCTAGCTGATTCACCGACATGGTCCTTCTCCCTGTGATGATCGAGCTGAGACTTCCCACATTGAGCCCTGTCTAGCGTCCCAAATCACTAAGCGTCAGCTTTTCGCGTCCCATAAGCTTTTCGACTTCTGAGCGTATCGTGGTTGTCCTATCCAAATGAACCACTCCTTCATAAGTGACATTCTGCCTAAACTATTGATGTCAGCAAATGATCAGGCACCCTTTCATAAACAAACTCTATAATTTTATTCCATTAAAAATAGTATGCTACTTAACGTATATATTTAGGAGGTGTAAATTTCACCATTAAAAAGGCCAGCTATAGTAACTGGCCTTTCTGATGTACTTATGTAGACTTATCTACACACCACCGTGGTGTCCAAATGGTTGGAAAACCGACATCGTACCTTGTACCTTGTACACAAGTATAAGGCTAGTGACTAGTAGAAACATAGCGATTTTTTTGTTCATTTTGGTACACCCCTTTAAAAAGAATTTGGTATGCTGCTTGCGTTCCGGAAGATGCATACTCTCTAAAGCTTTCAAACTGACCCACACATTTAACAATAATGACCTCATTTTTAATAATGAGTGACTTTGCCAAACAATCCAATAAATACTTAAACCCAACCTCATGTTCGCTTTTTCGTAAGTAATAATCTGATAATTCATTCAGTAAACGTGAGTAGCATTCTGCTATGAATCTCTTATCGTATGTTCCTGTTTCCTTTATCTGTTCTTCAAAAGACTTGATATCCTCTTCAAAGCGTCGAAATATATTATCAATATTCACATTAAAACGATTGGCTAATTCAACAATATTTAATAATGACAAAAGAATTTCATCCTTATTTGTTTCAATATATTCTACATAATCATTAAGTACGCTCAAGTCACCGGAAAACAATTTAGTTACATAAGTATTGGCTTTTGCCCATCCTTGGAATAATCCCTTCCAGTACTCGGCCACTTCATCATTCTCCCTAATCCAACCCGAGTCAGTGTAAGTCAAAATGAATTGAAGAGCCTGCTCGTAATCTCCCCGTTCATGACATACGTCACCACGAAGCAAATCACTATAAGCAACATACACAAACAACGGCCTGCTCAGTTTGGAATACACGTCTTCCCCACTGCGTTTCTGCCGACGCTCTGCAAAGTAATGCCTTCTTGCCCTTACCCCCATCATTTCAGCAAACTTGTCCACCTTGTCCCATTTACGCAAGGAACGGTAGACATTCGCCAAATCCTTAAGCGCATCCAGCTGCAGAACCTCGTCCAATCGTTCTACGTACGGCTCGAATTGGGCTGCTACCTCCAGGTTTTGCGCCTGATCATCGCCTAATCTGATCGTAAACAAACGATACTGGCAGAGAGCGAGACGCTCGGAATGCTGTGAATGCTCCGTTACGGCCACACCTTCATATAAAATGGCGGCCGCCTCCTTTTTTCCTTCCTGTAGCAGTTCCTCCGCCCCATCAAACAGCACAGGGCAATATACAATGTTGTCCAGCAGCCAACTTGTGACCTGTTGAATGCAATCCAGCTTGTCCAATTCGGCACATCTGAAAATAAAAGGTCTGAGCCGCCTCCAATTCGGCTGAGTCACGGCCATATTATCTTGTATGTATTGATTGTAAAAATGGCCTTCCGGGAGTTCCATCAGTTCGGTGATCCGGTCAAGCTGGTTCACCGCCATCGTCCTCCCACCCGTGATGATCGAGCTAAGACTTCCCACATTGATTCCGGTCTTGCGCCCCAAATCACTGAGCGTCAGCTCTTTACGTTCCATAAACTTTTCGACTTCTGAGCGTATCGTGGTTGTCTTGTCCAATTTAACCACCCCTCAATAGATTGACATTCTTCACATTAACTCTAAGTCAATCAAATAATCCAGGAACCCTGTTGTAAACAAAGCTAGAATTTTATTCCTATCTGCATCAGTATACTACTTTCTGGTTCGCATGTATATATTTTTCTAGCGTTTTTCAGATGAAAATTTGTCTAAAATATCGCAATTAAGTCATAATCTTTTTAAGAGGATAAGCTGATCCGAATGATTCGGAAATTACGAGACCATTACGGAATATTGGACATCATATGATGAAACACTACTGACATAATGCTGTCAGTAGTGTTTTGATATAGTTGGAATAGATCAAACGAAAGGAGGGGATACGAAGATGACTGGTACCACACCTGAATTCGTGATCAACGAGAGCAATCGTTTTTGGATCGGGGTCGTCTCTGCATCCCACACTAGCCATGCGGTTGAAGAAGGGATCGCACAGACTTGCGGCGGAAAAGCCGGACCACTCGGAAGAATGCAATCAGGGGATTGGCTGATCTACTACTCCCCACGAACAGATAAGAAGAGTGGAGAAGTCGTGCAAGCATTCACGGCTATCGGCCGGGTCGCTGACGATATCGTCTATCCATTTAAAGTAAACGATGATTTTATTCCACATCGTCGGAATATGCGGTATCTGACTTGCCGGTCCGTAAAAATCGCCGATCTGTTAGACCAGCTGACGTTCACCAAAGGGAGACGCAACTGGGGATACTCATTTCGCTTCGGGCAATTTGAAATCAATCGTGAAGATTTTATGACCATAGCGAATGAGATGCTGAAGGTTAGCTAAGATTGGACATTTCGTCCATCCAAAAAACTGCATTCCCAAGCCTCTGGGGATGCAGTTTTTTTCAGCCATACCTTAATACACCTTCCTGCTCGAAATGTCCTCATTCAGAGGACGGATTCGCCAGATTTCGTCCGCATACTGCCGGATGGTACAGTCGCTTGCGAACTTCCCCGCATGCGCCATGTTCACGATCGCCCGCCCGGTCCAGTCCGCTGGATTGCGGTAGACCTGATCAATTTGGGCCTGTGTATCCGCATAAGCCGCAAAATCCTCCAGCACAAAATATTCATCATTATGGTCGATCAATGAACGGTAGACGGCTTCAAATTCCCATTCATGGCTCGTAAAAGGACCTGTCTGGATCATCTGCATCAGCAGTCTGTGCAGGCGTTCATCCTCTTCGCTCTTGCGGCGTGCGGAATAACCGCCCGTACGGTAATACTCCAGCACCTGTTCCACACTCAGACCAAAGATGAACATATTCCGGTCTCCCACCATGTCATGCATTTCAACATTGGCGCCATCCATCGTGCCGATCGTTAATGCCCCGTTCATCATAAATTTCATATTTCCCGTACCGGAAGCTTCCTTGCCGGCAGTGGAAATCTGTTCGCTGACATCAGCGGCGGGGATAATAAGCTCAGCCAGCGATACAGAGTAATTTTCCAGAAAAACGACCTTTATTCGATCTCTCACCTGCGGATCATGATTGACCGTGCCCGCCACATTGTTAATCAGCTTGATAATCTGCTTCGCCAAATAATAACCCGGGGCAGCTTTGGCCCCAAATATGAAGGTGCGCGGAGTCATATCCTTGGCAGGATTATCTTTAAGCTCATTGTACAAGTGCATGATATGCATGATGTTAAGAAGCTGCCGTTTATAGCCATGAAGCCGCTTGACCTGCACGTCAAAAATGGATAAAGGATCGACGGATATCCCCTGTTTGCTCAAAATATACCCTGAAAGCTTCCGCTTGTTGTCCTGCTTGATATCCTGAACCCGCTGCTGAAAGGATGAATCCTGCCTATACGGCAGCAGCCCGGTTAATTTACGCGGATCGCGGACCCAGTCTTCGCCAAGCGTTTCTTTGTACAGCGCCGCCAGTTCCGGATTCGCATGCATCAGCCAGCGCCTGTGCGTAATGCCGTTCGTCTTGTTGTTAAAACGTTCCGGGTACAGCTCGTGAAACGCCTTCATCTCACGTTGCTTTAATATTTCCGTATGAAGCGCAGCCACGCCGTTGATACTGTAGCTGCCCACAATGGCCAGATTGGCCATGTGGATCTGGTCCCCGTAGATGATCGCCATCTCCGCCATCCGCCGTTCATCGCCCGGATATCGCTCAAGCAGCATGGCGCAAAATCGCTTGTTGATCTCCTCGATGATCATATATACACGCGGCAGCAGCTCACGGACCATGGGAACCGGCCATTTCTCCAGCGCTTCGCTGAGAATCGTATGGTTGGTATAGGACACGGTTCTGTTCGTAATATCCCAGGCCTCATCCCACCCCATGCCTTTTACATCGATCAGAATACGCATCAATTCCGGAATGACGAGCGTCGGATGTGTATCATTGATATGAATGGCGACTTTGGCGGGCAATTGATCATAGGGAAGCCGCTGTTTGTTATATGTGCGCAGGATACTCTGCAAACCGGCTGAGCAAAGAAAGTATTGCTGCTTCAAACGCAGCCGCTTGCCTTCTTCATTCGAGTCATCCGGATACAGGAATTCCGAGATCGACTCAATGGACCTGCTGAACTCCAAATATTTATAATAGCTCTCCCCGCCCGGAAAATGGCCAGTCAGCGGGTCCAAAGCCGACTCGGCGCTCCAGATCCGCAGCGTATTGACATTGCCTCCCCTGTAGCCGATTAACGGAATATCATACGGGACGGCCCAGATTTTCTCGGCGTTCTTCGTTTCGAAAATAAGGCGGCCGTTTTCCTCACGGCTTTCCACCCTGCCCCAGAAGAAAACCTCAACCCTCTTCTCAGGGCGGCGGACTTCCCATACATTGCCTTTCTGCAGCCAATCATCCGGCAGCTCCACCTGATTGCCGTCCACAATCCGCTGTTCGAAGAGGCCATATTTGTAGCGGATGCCACAGCCGTGTCCAGCATAACCGAGCGAAGCCAGCGAATCCATAAAGCAAGCGGCCAGCCGCCCGAGACCGCCATTGCCAAGGCCCGCGTCCGATTCCTGCCCTTCGATCGCTTCGAGCTCCCAGCCCAGTTCGTTCAGCCCTTCCCGGACCATGTTCAGTATGCCGAGATTCAGCAGATTATTTCCAAGCAGCCGACCCATCAGGAACTCCAGCGAGAAATAATAGACATGCTTCTCGCCACGCTCCTTGTATGCCAAATTCGTTCTGGCCCAGTTTTTGCCGACATATTCCCTGATCATATTGCCCAATATTTTGTACACGTCATCAGCCTTGGCTTCCGCCAGCGGGATTCCCAGACGTCTGACAAGATGCAGCCGAAATGCTTTCTTGAATTCTTCCTTATTGCTGAACAACGGTGAGTACCTCCTGATCATCAGCCGATTCTCGTGCAGCACATCAGCCAGTGTATTAAATTACATCTTGGTATTTTTGGCGATAACATAGGGACTTTTGACGCTGCCGATCAAAGTGGTGTCCTCGGATAATTTTACATCTTTATCCAGAATGACATTCTCAATAACAGTCCCTTCACGAATGACGCATTTTTGCATAATAATCGAATTGCTGATCCGCGCTCCTTTTTGGACCTGTACCCCTCTGAAAATGACGCTGTTCTCCACCCTTCCACCAATGATGCAGCCGTTGGCAACCAAACAATTTTCGACTTCTGCCCCGTCCAGGTATCTGGTGGGGGCCTCATACTTGATTTTGGTATGTGCCGGCCTGCTCTGGAATAACGCCTGGTATTGCTTTTGATCCAGCAGCCCCATACTGTGCTTGAAATAGCTCTCCACCGAATTGATCAAAGCATGATACCCGTCATAACGATAAGCATAAATTTGAAGCCGGTCCGGATTGCGCTGGACAGCGTCACGAAAAAAGTTACTGTCACCGTGAGCGATGCAGCGCTCCGCCTCCTGCAGATACAGCTTTTTATCCATAATGAATATTTCCATGTATATATTATGATGGCCCAGTTCCTGATGGATCCCCGTCACCCTTCCGTCCTCGTTCACCTCCAGACGGGTGCAGGGCGCATATTCCGGTTCAAGCTGCTTCACCTGCCGGTATACGAGCGTAACGTCAGCCCCTTTCTCTTTATGAAACCGATAAGCCTCGCCGATATCGACTTTGTTGATATGCTGCGTACCCGAATGGAAGATGGCCTCTCCTGCAGCACGTTTGAAGAAGTCCAGATTATTATGCACATGTTGTAAATCCCCTTTGGACGTATCCGTCGGATCATTCCAGTCCGGAGGGAGCACAAACAGGCCGCCTCGTTTGCGGTCCAGGTCCCACGGGCGCCCATCCCCCAAATGATCCAGCAAGGAACGGTACTTCCTGCGAATGAAGAGGGCCGTATCCAAAATACCCGCATACATCATATTGGACAGTGTGAAGTCGATGATCCGGTAACGGCCCGCAAAGGGAACGGCCGCTCCACAACGAAAGTAGGTCAGCTCCTTCAGATGATCCAGTTCATTGTCCAGATTTATAACGCCGATCAGTCGATTCATGCTTTCACCGTCCTGTTCCTCAATAATTTTGTGCAGCCTGTACTTCAATGTCGCGGCCAATCAGCACGATCTCCCCCGAATCACCACCGATCACGGCATGATCTTCAATCACCACATTCTCGCTTACAATCGCGCGATGAATGCGGACATAGCGTCCGATTTTCACACCAGGCATTATAACGGAATCCGATATATGACTGCCCTCTCCAACTTCCACTCCGTAGAAGAGAACCGAATGCTCAACTCTGCCGCTGATTACACAGCCTTCATTGATGATGCAATTATGGAGAACGGCTTTGGGTGAGACATATTGGGCAGGCTGATTCGGGCTTCTGGTAAATATGCGCCAATCCGGATCGTTCAGATTCAATGGAGGGTCTTGGGCAAGCAGGTCCATGTTGGCTTCCCACAGGCTTTGAATGGTGCCTACATCCTTCCAGTATCCCTGAAACGGGTAGGCGTACAATGTTTTGGCATGACTGAGCATGAGCGGTATGATATCCTTGCCGAAATCATGCGAGCTGTCGAGATTTTGCGAGGCTGTGATCAAATACTCCCTGAGCACGCTCCATTTAAACAAGTAAATGCCCATGGAGGCAAGCGTGCTTTTCGGCTGCTGGGGTTTTTCTTCAAATTCGTAAATTTGGAGATTTTCATCCGTATTCAGTATTCCGAAGCGTCTGGCCTCTTCAATGGTGACATCAATGACGGAAATCGTGCAGTCGGCGTTTTTCTCTTTGTGGAAACTCAGCATGGCCGCATAATTCATTTTATAGATATGGTCGCCGGAGAGAATGAGCACATGCTCGGGGTTAAACTGTTCAATAAATTTGAGATTCCGGAAGATCGCATCGGCCGTGCCTCTGTACCAGCTGTTGCCGTCTTCCCTCTCATGAGGAGGCAGCACATAGACCCCACCGTTTCTGCGGTCCAGATCCCAGTCGCTCCCCACACCAATATAGGAATGAAGAACAAGCGGCTCGTATTGTGTCAGCACACCGACCGTATCGATGCCGGAATGGGCACAATTGCTGAGGGGGAAGTCGATAATTCTATAAGTTCCGCCAAAATAGACTGCAGGCTTGGCAAGGGTTCTCGTTAATCCTTTCAACCGTTTGCCCTGCCCGCCCGCGAGCAGCATAGCCAGCACTTCTTTACTCTGCATGAAAATTCCTCCTTCACAGTGCGAAAATGCGAACCATTTTGCAGCTTTGGATACGAACATCTATGCAACAACATATTCAACCGGTCTGGCATCAATACTTGGGAGATAAAGAGTTGATCATGGGCTGAAGATACTGGCCAATCAGGAGAAATTTGTGGACAAGCCGTGTGAATGCAGTATGTAAGCATTGTGAAATGTTCAAAAACTCAATAAGATTCAGACTTCCGAGAAAGGGTACACAGTGAGTATAACAGGGAAGATAAAACGATAAAGATGAGGAGGGATTTTAAAAAAAGTTCAGTACACTGCTGCTCACTCCCCCTGTCTTGGATCAGGGGGAGTGAGGCATACAGAGATTGTGCTATAGCTAGATTTTAAACTGTTTGATTATATTCTGCAGATTATCCGCCAATCCGGCAAGTGCTTGGGAAGAGGAGGTTATTTCCTCCATGGAAGCAAGCTGCTGCTGTGTCGCCCCGGAGATGCTTTGAGAATTTGCGGCTGACTCCTTGGCCACCGAGCTTACTTCCAGCATAGCAGTATTGACATAATCCGCACCGTCAGCCAATTTTGCAATTGCTTCTGCAATATCCTCAATTTGTGATACCACTTCATGTACAGCCTGATTGATGCTGGAGAAAGAGTTTCCTGCATGCTGAACAACATTCATGCCGGAATGAACCTCCTCCGAAGCCTTCTCCATCGTCTGCAGCGTATGCTCCGTTTCGCTTTGGATCAGCCGGATGAGTCCGGAAATTTGCTCCGTCGATTTCCTGGATTCTTCCGCGAGCTTTCTCACTTCATCAGCAACAACAGCAAAGCCTTTGCCGTGCTCTCCTGCCCTGGCTGCCTCAATCGCCGCATTCAAGGCCAACAGATTCGTCTGCGCCGATATATCTGTAATGACATTCGTGATTTTACCAATTTCATTGGAACGCTCATGCAGGCTTCTTACCGCTTCCGACAAGCTGTTGACATTGGCATGGATCGAATCCATTTGTTTGTTGACTTCCGCGAGCGCTTGATTGCCCTCAGCCGACATTTGCGAGGCATGAAGGGCATCTGTTTTCATTTTCTCCGTATTGCCAGCGATCGTTCTTGTATGCCCGCTTATATCCGTAATGACCGTTGAACTCGCTTCTACCTGGTCAACCTGTTGGTCTGAACCGCTCGCAAGCTCCTGGGCGATGATCGTAATATGCTCGCTGGCCTTACTGTTCTGCTCGGCATTGGCGCTCAATTCCTCCGAAGCTGAAGCGACCAGTAATGAAGACTCTTGTACAGTACTGAATACCGATTGGAGCCTGGAGGTCATATTGTTGAACGAAGCGGACAGCTCGCCAATTTCATCCCTGGATTGATAGCTTCCTTTGACGGTAAAATCCCCGTTTTCGGCTTGCTGCAGCAAATCAACCACTTCCTTGACCGGCCTTACAATCATGCGTGCAATAAGTGTACCAAGCAGTATCAACAGAAGAAGAGCCACAATGATAACCACGGCCACAAATACGGTTATGATACGCGAGCTTTCCTGGTTCATGCTGTTAATGGAGCCCGCATTCGTAATATTGGATTTCTGGAGGGCCTTCAATGTATCATTAAGCTGTTGGCGATTTTTCTCCACCTCCTCCGCATAGACGCGATAGGCTTCTTTATTATTATTTTGCATCGCCAAATCAATGACCTGATTTCTGCTCGTGTTCAGCAGCATGGCTTGTTCCTTGTATTGATTTAGCAACTCCTGCTGTTCCGAGGTTAATTTGCCTTTCCCGATTTCAGCTATCAGTCCGTCAATTTCTTCCCAGGCGGAGGCGATTTCGTCGTTCAATTGTTTATTTCTTGCCGAATCTTCGGTTACAAGCAGCTCCAGGGTATAGGCGTCACTTGCTCTTGCATTTACCCTGATTTGCATAATATTCCCCAGAGGAATCAGGTTCTCTTTATACATAGCCTCCGAGTTTTTGGTCATAACCAAAATATAATTCAAACCTAAAAAACCTACTGAGCCAAGCGCCAATGCACTTACGACGATGATAATCAAAAGCTTCCTTGTGATGGATAGATTTTTAAGCAGCTTCACCTTGATGTCCCCTTTGAATATGTATTCTCAGGAGATTATATCGGTTTAAATCCAAATGCTTTGAATAGATAAAATTATCTTCTTAATAAAGCGACCGTTCTCCAGACAATCTCTCAATAGAAAGCGTACGCTGCTGCACCGGAGCTAGCCGATAAGCCTCCGCAAGACCTTGCTCCCGGATGCTCCGCTTCGGCACGGTCCGGTATAAATGCGTCACCCGGGCATTGTGCTCCAGCGGATTGAAGGAGAGGCCAACGCTAATCTCTGAGATCCATTCGGCACGGATCATTCCGTGCCCGAGGCCTGCCGTGCTGAGACCATCGGCAAACCACTCGTACTCGGAGGCCGCTGTGCCGGGAGACTGCATGCAGATGAACAGGCTCAGCTCATCGCAGAACATCAGCCTTTGCAGATCGGACTGCAACCGGTCATGCCAGACATCGATGCCGCCAAGCGATTGATAGAGGCGAGCTCTTCTTTGTTCTTCATCGGCAAGATATTCGTTGATGACCTGCATATCTCCAGCGTGCTCGCCCCGGCTGCGCTCCACCAGCTGGCTGTACATGCTGCTGCACAGCAATGCGGCATAGGGATGCACCTTCTCCACTTCATCAATGCCCAATTTGTAAAACACAAAACGGGGGCTCAATGGAAAATCCTTGAACGTATAAGGAGCCGCTGCATGATCGTTCCAGAACGGGGCGGCATCCAGCCGAATCCAGCCCTGGTCATGCTGAAAGGCCGCATACACCAGTTCCTCCCTGCTGCCCGGAAAACCGAGATGCTCCTCCTTCCAGCTGGAGGCCAGCTCACCTGCAATGCGACCATGGTCATGCTGTGCAGTCATAACAAAGGCATCTTCCGTTTCGAATACAATCATATCAGCACCTCCTGTCATGATATTTGTCTCTTCCATTATAACCACGGCTTGCAGCCAAATGCCACTATGCGCTAGCGTTCAGGCAAACCGCTGAAGCCGAACCTAGCCCCCGCTCCTGCGCACAGCATGATACCTTACCCGGTATTCCTGCGGAGTGATGCCCTCCTTTTCCCTGAACACCTTGTTAAAATGCTTGGCACTCTCAAAGCCGACGGCTGCCGCGACCTCATAAATCCTGAACTCCGTACGCTCCAGCAGCTCTTTGGATTTATGAATCCGCACATTTCTCACATATTGGACAAAGCTTACCCCGGTATAGGATTTAAAGGCATGGCTGAAATAGGTGTAATTTAACGATATGAGGTTGGACACGACCGCCATATTCAAATTCTCCTTGTAGTGCTTATGAATATATTCGACAGCCCGGTCCAGCTCATACGATCTCCCCCGGCCGCCTTCTTTTTCCTGCCTGATCGCAGCCTGGCGCGCTTCCCGTTCCCTGTTCGGCACCTCCCTTGCCTGTATCGTGTGCTCCATCTCCCTCAGCATGGTGAACAAGTCCTCCCGGATGACCGGTTTGAGCAAATATTCCTGGGCGCCGCAGTGGATAGCCTCCTTGGCATACTGGAATTCTCCATAACCGCTAAGCACGGCAACGAGCGGCCTGGGGCGTAAATTACGCAGCTGGCGCATCAATTGAATGCCATCCATTTGCGGCATTCGGATATCTGTAATGACGATATCCACACGTTTCTCACTGGCCTGATTCCATGCCTGCTGTCCGTCCTCGGCTGTATAACATTCGAAATCCCCGGGGAATTCCCGCTCGACCATGGCTTTTAAGCCAAGCCGGATATTTTTCTCATCATCCGCAATCAGCAGCCTGATCATCCTGATCACCTCCCTTGGCGAGTATGTTCTGGGGCAGCACCATATGCACGGTTGTCGTGCTTCCCTGCCGGCTCTCCATATGAATGCCGTAGCCCTCCCCGCAGTGGAGGCGGATTCTTTGCTGCACATTTCGCAGACCGATTCCATGCTGTGATGTTTGATGGCCGGCGGCCGCTGTTTGCTGAAATTTCTCATCTCCGAGCTTGAGCGCCGTGTTTACTTCATTCACTTTCCATCCCGGCATGCCCGTCCCGTTATCTGTGATCAGAATATGCAGGTTTCCGTCATACTTGCCTGCCTGAATACGAACCGTAAATTGCTTCTCTCCGACATGTTCAGGCTTCCAGCCATGCTTGACCGCATTCTCCACAATCGGCTGCAGCGACATCTTGAGCAAGCTGTAGGCAAGCAGCTCTTCCGGTACGTTCACTTCCAGCCTTAGCCTGTCATCATACCGGATGTTCATCAGCGCCATGTAGTTGCGGATATGACGGATTTCATCCGCCAGGGTGACGAAGTCGGCAGACCATTGAAAGCTGTAGCGCATCATGGAGCCAAGGGAGGTCAGCGCATCCGACAGCGGGTATTGGCCCTCCACCTCAGCCATCATCTTCAGATTTTCCAAGGTATTATACAGAAAATGCGAGTCGATCTGATTTTTGAGTGAATTAAGCTCCGCTTCCTTGGCTGCCGCCTGTTTCTCGACGGCCTCGGCGATCAGCTCCTTGATCCTGCCCAGCATCCTGCGGAAATGGCGCGCCAGCTCGGCGATTTCACCTTGGCCATAGACCGGAATGCGCACCGTAAAATTTCCTTCATGCACCTGCTTCATGGAATCACGAAGCGTGGTGAGCTGCCTTAATATAAGCGCATGCAGACCGTATGAAATCAGCGACAGGAAGGCAATCAGCACAACAACGATGACGAGGAGCTGATTGCGCCTGCCGCGAATGTCGGACAAGACCGGCTCCAGCGACACGACATTGACCAGATAAGCGTCAGGCCCGTCGATCGTTCTGTACAATCCGAGATACGACTGGCCCTTGAAGGAAAAGCGGAGGCTTCCCCGCTCACCCTCTGCGTGCATCCGCAGCTGTTCCCTGACCGCCACTGCCGTGATGCTGCCGGGCAGTATGCTGTCCGGGTGGAAGTAGGCCTCTCCATCGCGGCTGAAGACCAGCATCCGGGATTCCCCATCCTGCAGGCTGCCAAAGGTTTTGGGTGAAAAATCCTCCAGCTCCATATCGATCTGCACGATACCACCCTTCATTCCTTCTGCGGCCTGTACTTCTCTTAACAAAGAAATATACGCTGTCTGTTCCAGACTGCCTGGCTCCCCGGTCCGCAAAATATCCTCAGGGCCCTTGTATATCTCCCACCATGTCATTCCGTTCCGCGCACTGACCTTGGGCAGCCAATGCTTGTCGTAGATTCGCTCCTCCCGGAAAATGACAGGCCATATTTCCTTGACATGGGGATTGTTCGTAAACAGCCGGATATGCGATACTTTCGGGTTGCTATACAGCAAATGCTGAAGATTGGGAAAGGTATTCATATTAAAATGAACCAATTCTTCCGTCTCCGGCTCCCTGCCTCTCGTTAAATAATTCAGCACTGCGCGGTCCGAAACCGCGAGCTGGGCGGTCCGCTCCATAATCTCCATGTTATTCAGAATATCCTTCAGCTCGTTGTCCAGCGCAAACTCATTTTTTCTCGTCATCTCCAGCAGCGTATTATTGTACAGCTGCTGGAAGGTGTAGATGGAAAAAAGCACGACAGGAACCAATATGACACCGATATATGCAGCGATCAGCTTGATCTGCAGCGGCAATCCGCCCACACTGATGACTAATTTACCGATCATTTTCTGTATGACAGCACGCATGACATCACAGGCACATCCTCTCATACCAACTCGAAAAATCCCGACATGGCGGGATTCTTCGAAAAGGTGTACAACCTGTATAAAACAGCAGGCTGCACGTCCTAACATATATGGTTATTGCGCAAAAGCCTCTATCTTTTTCTGATTTTCCGCGAAGGCCTTTGCCTGATAGGCTTTTACTTTATCGTAGCCCGCCTTGTCACGATCCTTCAGGAACTCCGCGAACAATTGATCAAACTCGCTGTCCGATGCAGCCAGCAGCAGCTTTGGCAGCGTCCTGCCCCAGGCCTGATCGATTTTGCTGTTGGCGATGCCCTCCTCGGAAGTTCCGGTAGGAATGGTATTATCATACTGCGAGAAGCTGTATGTTTTGCCTTTTGTCCAGTCCTCCGGCTGTTTCGCGGGTTCGGCGCTCGGCGGGGCCCACTTCAAATTCATATTCGTATCCATCAGCATCCAGAAGGTATAGGAAGCTCCGTATTTTTTATCGAATGCCGTCCGGTCCTTGTTCAGCAGGTCCAGCACCTCAGGCTTGAACGTTTCCTTGCCGTCCACCATGTCCCAGGTTACGCCTTCTTCACCCATATAAAGATCCCTGTTGCCTTCCTCACTGATCAGATACGTCAGGAATTCGATGGCCCGCTCCTTGTCTTTCACGTCTTTGGAGATGAGCGTCAGCGTCCAGCCCGAAATGCCTGGACCTGCCAGCGTCGGAGGGTCCAGCTTGCTGTTGGCCGGTCCGTCCACCGCAATATATACGGAATCCGGGTCGTTGACATAGCGGGTGATCTGCTGGTTCCCCATGTCAGAGCGCTGATACAGCATGGCGAAATAACGGCCCTGAGCGATTTTCTCCTCCATCTGCGGACGCTTGTCGATAAAGATGTCTTTGGCCAGCAAGCCCATTTCATTGGCCTTGCGCAGCGTTTTCAACCATGCAATATACTCTGGATCAGTCATCCTGTCGTTGAGCTGGCCGTCCTTTTCGTAAGGAACAGCAAGAAAATTCAGCAGGTAATCTTTCAGGGAATAGTTGCCTGTGTCCGTGAATTCATGAAGTCCAAGCGGGATCAGCGGCTGCCCGTTGACCTCCGGAAATTTCTTCTTTGCATCCTGAAGCGCTTTCAGGAAACCGTCCGGCGTTCTCATATCCGGCTTGCCGAGAGCTTCATAGATGTCCTTGCGCACCATAAACGTTTGGTTGGATACAAAGTTCTGACCATATTTTTTATAATCCTGTGGCGAGGAGGACGCGTTTGGATAACCGTAAATGTTGCCATCCGGCTGCTGGTACCATGAAACCTTGGCCGGATCGGACACCTTCATGAAATACGGGTCGTATTTTTCCGCCAGTTTATTGAGTGGCAGCACCATCTTGCCTTCGATCATTTTTTTGACCGCATCCTCGCTCCAGCCCAGGGTAATAAAGTCCGGCAGTTTGCCGGAAGCTATCATCGTGTTCAGCTTCTCATTTTCGTTGCCGGCTGGCACGATGAAATTAATGTTGACCCCCGTTTTCTTCGTCACGTACTGGGAGGTGGCATCCGCTCCCCACTTGTTGGGAAACCAGGAGAAGTTCAAATACCAGTCGAACGTAATCGGCTCTGTATCCGCTTTCCAGCCTGGCTCGTCGGCCGTTGCCGGTGTTTTGGGCTCATCCAGCACTGCCGGTGTGGAACTGCCTCCTCCTCTGGATGTACAAGCCGTTAACATGAATACCGTAATCAATGCCAGAATGCCTGCCCGCCATTTGCGTGTGAACATCTATGCAATCCCCCTTCTGATCTGCTTACCCTTTGATCGAACCAATCATCAGGCCTTTCACAAAATACTTCTGCAAAAAAGGATAAGCCAGCACGATCGGCAGCGTCGTCACGACCATGGTCGCCAGCTTGATCGACTGCGAGGTCACCGTCTGTGCCGCCAATCCCGGAACCGCCGCCATCATCTGGTTGGAGCTGGATTGTGCTACAACCCGGTACAAAAATGTCTGAATCGGCTGGAGATTCGTATCGTTGATATAGATCATGCCTGTGAAATAGTCATTCCATTGATACACGCCATGAAACAGTGCAATGGTCGCCACCACCGGCATGGAGCAGGGCAGCACGATGCTGTAAAAAATTTTAAAATCATTCGCCCCGTCCATCTTCGCCGCTTCCTCCAAAGCATCAGGAAGCTCGCGAAAGAAGGAAACAAAAATAATCAGGTCAAAAAAGCTGAACATCGCCGGAATA
This sequence comes from Paenibacillus medicaginis, assembly GCF_042138635.1. Lineage (NCBI taxonomy): Bacteria > Bacillati > Bacillota > Bacilli > Caryophanales > Paenibacillaceae > Paenibacillus > Paenibacillus medicaginis. The sequence continues at coordinate 70,433 of NZ_JBHIRY010000017.1, forward strand.
ATATACACCCAGAAGCTGTCCAGCAGCCCGAGGTCCCTGATCAGCAGGTATGTCGGAATGAGACCGCCGCCAAAAAACAGCGTAATCGTGCCCACAATCATATAGAAGCTGCGCCCAATCAACTCCCTACGTGAATAGGCATAGGCCACCATAGCCGTAAAGAAGACATGTATCACCGTTCCGACCAGCGTCTTCGCCACTGTAACCCCCATGGCGGTCATGATGCCGCTGCTGGCAAATACCGCCCGGTAGTTGTCCAGACTGAATACCCTCGGTACCCAGAAGATGCCCCCTTGCATGGCATCCGCTCCATCATTAAAGGAATGCACAAGTACATACCAGATCGGATAAAGGGTCAGGAAACAGATGATCAGCATCATCACATTGTTAACCGCATCGAATACGGCCTCTCCCGCCGTCTTGCGCCGCAGAAACGACATCTATTCCATCCTCCTTTCAGAACAGCGATGTATTGTTGAGCCGTTTGGTAACGCCGTTGGCCAATAGCAGTAGAATGAGCGCCACGACCGCCTTGAGCAGGCCTACAGCGGTGGAATAGGAGAAGCGGCCCTGCTGAATGCCAACCTGATACACATACACGTCGATTACGCTGCTCGCACTTTCATTCAGTGAATTGCGCAGTACGAGGATCTGATCAAAATTCGAATTTAAAATGCCGCTGACCGCAAGGATGAACAGGATGGAAATCGTGCCTTTAATGGACGGCAGCGTAACATACCACATTTTCTGAAATCTTCCCGCTCCGTCAATCGTCGAAGCCTCATACAAATCCGGCGAAACGCCCGCCATGGCAGCCAGATAAATAATGGCCGACCACCCCAGCTCCTTCCAAATATCCGAAGCGATGACAATGCCCCAGAAATAGTCCGGCTCGGCCAGATAAGTGATCGGCTTGTCGATCCACCCCAAGCCAAGCAGCAGCTCGTTTATAAGCCCGGTATCCGACAGCCAGGTGGCAAGAATGCCGCCGAGAATGACCCATGATAGAAAGTGAGGCAGGTATGAGATGGTCTGGATGGATTTCTTGAAGCGCATGGAACGGACTTCATTCAGGAAGAGGGCGAACAGAATCGGCAGCGGAAATCCGATGGTCAGCTTGAGCAGACTGATGCCAAGCGTATTTTTCACAATGTTCCAAAAATTATCGTCCTCCAGAAAGGCCTTGAAGTGCTCCAGCCCCGCCCAGGGCGCATCCTGAATGGTGCTGATAATATCGAAATCCTTGAAAGCGATCACAATTCCGAGCATAGGAAAATAGTTGAAAATCATCATCCAGATCAACCCCAGCAGCGCCATCACCTGCAAATATCGCTGCTCATACAGCTTTCGGAACAGGAAGGCCGCCCCTCTCTTACGCTGAACGAGTGCTCCCGACTCTGTGGTACCATCCTGCGGCGCGCCTGCAGTCTTAAATTCGGGACCCATGTGTCTTGACCTCCCTTCTCTGTTTGTAAGCACTTACATTCCTATTTTAAGTGCTGCTTTCTTCAAATCCTAGGGTTCAAATTTTTGATTCGGTGCGTTTTTTTCAGGTAATAAACTACATCACCTACGGTTTGCTTAGCGGCAAGTGCTAAAAACCCCAAAAAATCGGCCTTGCGGCCGACTTCGTGGGTTAAATAATTAATGTCAGTGATTATAGTTAATGTCAATCATTAAAGCTGCTTTGCGTATAGATGTGCATATTCCCGGCTATCCAGAAAAAGATTGTTCTCCCGGTTAAACTTAGCGATTTCAATGGCTTCATTGGCGAAGGATTTGACGACCCGGATACCTGACAGGCTGTCATCTACCTGCGCGTTGACTTCGCGATCCGCTCCTTGTTGTTTCTTATGGCATGATTTAACCTCTTATTGAAATAAACCATGAACAACCCTAACAAGGGCAAAAAACAAAAAATGGCGATGGTTAATTGCGCATTGATAAAGAACAGAATCGTGAAAGCTCCAGCAAAACGAACAAGATACTTGATGTAGTCTTCCGGGCCGTGATGATACAATTCGGAAAGCAGCAGCAGATCATTCGTAATCCGGGACATCAACTCTCCTGTCTTTACTTTGTCGTAAAAATCAAAGGGGAGCTGTTGCATGTGCGCAAATAGTTCGCCACGCATATCCCTTTCCATACGGGCACCAATTTCATGCCCTTTAAAATCTACAAAGTAATTGCCCAGGTTCTGAACCACGACCAACCCAACCATCAGCCCGCCGATCCAGTATACTTCATTTAGAATAGCAGGCAGCTCTCCGGCTGTCAGAACCTCTTTGGTAATATAACGGACAAGTAAAGGAATGACCAAAGTTAATGCAGCAGTAATCAAAGCGCAAGCCAATACCGTCAGAAATAACGGCAAATAAGGCTTGTAATATGAGAAAAATCTTTTAATTGGAAATTTCATCGTCTACCCCTTGTTTGTGTTTTAGAACACATATAAGGGGACACACCCTTGTATTACTTAAGAAAGTGTTCCACCCTTATATGCTGTGCCGGGTTGGACCATTTTAGTTTTCATGGAAAACTCCCCCTTAATCAAGATACTTGAATATTATCCCAATTCGGTGCCAATTAAAAGATAAACTTTTCCTAATCTTTGCGTTAATCCTCTTCCAATCGATAAAGCTCACGTATGGCTGCCATATCTAACCTTCCCAGCCCTTTTTCCTGAGATTTCAGGAATTGTTTTGCTGCATTGTAAAACACAGTATCCGGGTTTACCGGATCAGCCTCTATGCCATATTTCAGATCTTTACTCAGAATATCAAGTGAACCGTGTACATCCGTATAATCACCTTTCACCATATAGCTTCCTTTGCTTGAGCCGACCAATGAGCCCCATCCGGTTTGAGATAAAATATCGTTCGTTAATTCTTCGCTTAAATGTAATCTGCCCGCCATATGCAGCGCCTCTGCATAAGCAGTCAGAATCGTCCCACCCAGCAGGTTGTGCACCAGCTTGAATTTGCAGCCATCCCCTGTGCCACCGATTCTAAATATATTTTTGCAAAACAAAGACAGGATCGGCCTTAAACTGTTCAGCGTGTCCATTTCCCCACCAAAAAAAGCGGATAACTCACCGTTTTCAGCGCCAATTTTGCTTCCTGTAAGCGGGCAATCTACAGGAGTGACACCAAGCTCCAATAAACGTTGAATCCACTCAGTCATATAGTTTACCGATACCGTAGAGCTTTCAATGGCAAATGTCCCTGGTGTCAGACCTTTAGCTGCCCCTTCCTCTCCAAACCACACTTCCTTGCTCGCATCATCGTCACTTACACAGGAAATGACGATCGTTGATTGTAAAGCCGCGTCCTTCGGAGTAACACAGATCGTATCCCTTTCTTGCGCAATGGAATGCAGTATCTCTCTGGTCCGATTATACAAAAACAAATTAATATTATGATGTTTCTGCAAGTTCCGAATCATCCCTTTGGCCATAATTCCTGCGCCGAGAATGGCTATATTTATAGAATCCCCCGTCTTTTCTTCCATCTCTACCCCTCCAATTCTTCAATTACAAATCCCCGCCTGCCGGTTTAAGTATGTACAATTCGTTACCAACTGTGTGCCTAAACTATATTCTACAATAGACTTTATAATAGGAACCACTCGGCCGGAAGACGCAACTATGAAGAACGGCGTAGTCGGTTTATACTATCAGAGAAGAGTATTTTGACCAAGTGGCTCCGAAAATTTGTATCGGTTTGCAGTTTATATTTTCTGTTTTCACCAAAGAATGATAGGACAACCTGAATCATCGAAGGAGGAAAATATCATGAATGCTGCCAAAAATGGTTCGTCTCACACCTCTATCACGCCACACCTTTGGTTTGATAAAGAAGCGAAGGAAGCCGCAGAATTCTATTGCTCCATATTTCCGGATTCCGGGATCACGAGCGCGACGACTTTGCACGACACACCTTCAGGGGATAGCGATCTCGTTTCTTTTACCGTCTGGGGACATCCGTTTATGGCGATCTCTGCCGGACCGCTCTTTAAGTTCAATCCATCCATTTCGTTTATGGTCAATTTTGATCCGTCCCGCGAAGAGAACGCTCGCCAAATGCTCGACGAGGCATGGAGCAAATTATCCGATGGCGGCACCGCATTGATGCCGTTGGATAAGTACCCGTTCAGTGAGCGGTATGGCTGGATTCAGGACAAGTATGGCGTCACATGGCAGCTCATGCTGACGAATCCGGATGGAGAGCCGCGTCCGGAGATTATCCCATCCTTGCTGTTCGTAGGCGAAAATTGCGGCAAGGCGGAAGAAGCGCGTGAGTTCTATCTCACAGTCTTCCGAAATGCCAAAGCGGGCGCGCTCGTTCGATACGGCCCCAGGCAGGAGCCGGAGCGGGAGGGAACGGTCATGTTCAGCGATTTTAGGCTGGAGAACACCTGGTTCACGGCAATGGACAGCGCGCTGGAGCACAAGTTCAACTTCAACGAGGCGATTTCCCTGCTGGTCAATTGCGAGACACAGGAGGAAATTGACTACTATTGGGACAAGCTTTCCGCTGTTCCTGAAGCAGAACAATGCGGCTGGCTCAAAGACCAATACGGTCTCTCTTGGCAAATCTCCCCCGCTCTGCTGGACGAAATGATGACCAAGGGTACGCCGGAGCAACGCGAACGTGTCACGCAGGCGTTCCTGAACATGAAAAAGTTTAATCTTGCGGAATTGGAAAAAGCATTTCAAGGAGAATAAAAAACACAATCCCCTGAAAACTCACTGGATATAACCGACATGATCCAATGTGTTTTCAGGGGATATAAAGCTGTGCTTTGCAAAGTTACGCTGTTCTTGTCACAAAGTCACACCGTTTTTGAAGATGGCAAGCTCCCGGAAATTGTTTTTCTCGTTATTGACCCATTTGCCGCTCGCCACCTCGATAATATATTGAATAAAATCCTGCAGCCCTTCTTCGGGACTAACGTCTTCCACCAGCGAGCCTGCATTGTAATCAATCCAGTGCGGCTTCGACCGATAGAGAGGCGTATTAGTGGATACTTTCATGGTCGGAACAAAGGAGCCGAAGGGCGTGCCCCGGCCTGTCGTGAAAATGACAAGCTGGCATCCAGCCGCAGCCAGCGCCGAAGAGGCAACGAGATCATTGCCGGGCGCGCTCAGCAAATTAAGGCCCTTCGTTTGCAGTCGCTCACCATATTGCAGCACATCATTGACGGGCGACAGGCCCGATTTTTGCGTGCAGCCCAGAGATTTATCCTCCAGGGTCGTAATGCCCCCTGCTTTGTTGCCTGGCGAAGGATTTTCGTACACAGGCTGCTTGTAGTCAAGAAAATACTGTTTGAAATCGTTAATCAGGTGTACGATTTTCGCAAAAACCGCTTCGTTGGCCGCACGTTCCATCAGTATCTTTTCAGCGCCAAACATTTCCGGTACTTCCGTTAGCACGGTCGTGCCGCCCTGCGCGGCCATATAATCGGACAGCCGCCCCAGCAGCGGGTTGGCCGTAATGCCTGACAATCCGTCCGATCCGCCGCATTTCAGACCGATCTTCAGTTCCGACAGCGGTACGCTTTCCCGGCGGTCCTCCTGTGCTGTGGCATGAAGTTCCTTCAGCAGTCGCACGCCTTCTGCCACTTCATCGGATACTTCCTGAGCCACCAGAAATTTCACCCGCTCGGCATTGTAGTTGCCAAGCGCCTCCTTGAACTCCTTCATCGTGTTGTTCTCGCACCCAAGTCCCAGCACCAACACACCGCCGGCGTTCGGATGCTTCACCGTGTCAGCCAAAATCGTCTTCGTATGTGCATGATCGTCCCCCAACTGCGAGCAGCCGTAATTATGCTTCAACACCAGGGTATTTTCAAAAGGTCCGATGCCACCGACTTCCTCCTGGTAACGTTTCAGAATCATTTCTGCAATGCCGTTGACACAGCCAACCGTCGGCACAATCCACAGCTCGTTGCGAATGCCGACACTGCCGTCCTTTCTTCTGAAACCTCCAAAGGTCCGCTCCTCCTGCCGGTAAGGATTCGGAAGCAGACGCGGCTCATAACGGTACTCTTCCACCCCGGTCAAATTCGTTTTCACATTATGCGTGTGCACATGCTCACCTGCTCGAATGGGCTTGGTCGCGTAGCCGATTGCATAGCCATATTTCAGCACATTGCCGCCTGCGGCAATATCGTGCAGGGCGATTTTATGACCGCGCGTCACGCTCTCCCGCAGCACGACCTCGCAGCCCCCGATGCGCAGCGTCTCATCTTTCTTATAATCGCGTAAAACCACTGCCACATTATCATGTTCGTTGATTCTGATGCTTTCGATCATCTTCGTTACCTCCGACATTTAACTTGCCTGCACGCTGTTGCTTATTAAGCGGTCCAACGCTTCTTTCATGCCTTCCCTCTCAATCCGTGCAACAAAGTCTGCCGTTAGTTCCGTCAATCCCGGCACGCCGTTCAAAGCCTTGCCCCAGAAAGCTTCGTTGCCAAGCACCTGCTCCGTCAGTCGGCGAACGCCCGCTTCCGTGCCTTTGCATGCCGCCCAATGCTCCCGGAACCAGTCGAGCACGTCGGGGTCATCGGCCAGTTCAATGGTTTGTTCGCCTCTTTTTCCTTTATAAAAAGCGATCAGCGCTGCCAGCGAAAACACCATTTTTTCCGGAAGTTTGCCTTGCTTATCGACATACCGCAGCAGTGTAGGCAAATCTCTTGTTTTGAATTTAGATACAGAATTCAGGGCGATGCTCATGACATAATGCCGTACAAACGGATTTTTGAACCGTTCCATCACCGCCGCCGCGAATGAGCGCAGTTCGGCCTCGGGCAAATCCAGCGTAGGGATGATTTCTTCCCGAATCAAGGCATGCACGAAAGCACCGACGGATTCATGCTCGACCGCCTCCTTTACCGTCTCCAGACCGTACAAATAGGCTACCGGGGTCAGAGCGGTGTGCGCCCCGTTCAAAATTCTTACTTTTCTCGTCCGGTACGGGGTCATATCGTCAACGACCAGCACATTCAAGCCCGCCTGCTCTACAGGCAGCTCATCCTTGACGGATTGCGGACCTTCGATGACCCACAGATGGAATTGCTCGCCCACCACCACGAGGCGGTCCTCGTAACCAAGCTCCGTTGTAATTTCCTCCATCCGCTCCCGCGGATATCCCGGCACAATCCGGTCCACCAGACTGCAGCAGAAGGTATTGGCCTCCTCCAGCCAGGCGGCAAAACCGCTTTCCAGATTCCACAGCTTCGTATATTGCAGGACGATTTTTTTCAATTCCTCGCCATTGCGGTCAATCAGCTCACAGGGGATGATCATGAAGCCTTTCCCCGGATCGCCCTCAAAATACTGGTAACGGCGGTACAGGAATGCGGTCAGCTTGCCGGGAAAGCTGCTTTGCGGCGCATCGTCCAGCCGATCCTCCGGCGCGAAGGTAATGCCCGCCTCCGTCGTATTGGATATGATGAAGCGCAGCTCGGGTTGGCGGACAAGCGCCTCGTATTCGTTATAGCTTTCATAAGGGTTAATGACACGTGTCACACATTCGACAACCGTGTTCTCTTTTAGCGCCTCTCCGTGTTTGATGCCTTCAAGGTACACCGTATACAGCCCGTCCTGCTCGTTCAGCATGCCGGCCATTCCTTGCGGAAGCGGCTGCACAACGACAACGCCGGCGTCCCAGCCCGCCTTTTTGTTCATAACGTCAATTTGCCAGTCCGCAAAAGCGCGCAGGAAATTTCCTTCGCCAAATTGCAGCACTTTTTCGGTATAAGCCTTCGATTTATGAAAATCTCTGTTTAATCTTTCCATAAAGGGCTATCCTCCCTACTTTTCTTTTTGCCGTGATTTTAACTTAATGCACACGTTAACATACATGATAAAGATCACATATCATATAGACCATCCTTCCAATTAAGGCCTGCATAGTGATTTTTCGATCCAAAACGCTTGCGGCTGCTGACAGCGCTTTCCCGGCTCTCATTATGAATTGCGTGCCTGCAGCTCCTGCACAATCTCCTCATGCTTGCTGTCCGTCAGCTTATACATCAGTCCGATCACCAGCATGGCGATGGCCAGCGCAATGGCGGGATACAGGCACAGCAAGGCTTTAATGCCGATCAGGGTGCCGTGCGTCTGCGCAACATTCGGTTGATATCCGACCAGCGCCAGACCGATTCCGGACAGAAAGCCGGACAATGATTGCGCCAGCTTGCGCGAGAAATTAAACAGCGAATAAGTCGTGCCTTCCTTGCGTTCGCCGGACTTCCATTCGCCAAAATCGATAATATCAGACACGAAGGCCCAGGTGACCCCGTTCGGAATGCTGATGCCGATAAATGACACGCTGGCCAGAATTGTGAACAGAATCACATTGGACGGCATCAGGAAGTTTAGCGTATCCGCAATGACGCTCACCAGCATGCCCAGCAGCGCCGTATTCCGTTTGCCGAAGGTTTTAACCAGCTTGGGCAGAAACAGTACGCCGAAAAAGGAAGATCCGATGATGATAAAGTTTATGTATGCCATCAATTCAACATGCCCCAGGTTGTACTCGGCGAAATAAACCAGCATGGCCGACTTGATGTTGTAGGCTGAAATGGTGAAAATCGTCATCAATACCAGAACAAGCAACGGTTTGTTGCCGATAAACGTTTTCACAACGACCCCGACCGACAGCTTCTCTTTGGGTCCCGATGAATTGACGATTCGCTCAGTAGTGCCGCGGTAACAGAAAATAAAGGAGATGACACCGATCAATGACATGATAGCCATCACCACCGGATAGCCCATATGGTTGTTCGGAAAGAGCAGAATGAGCGGCATCACGACAACACTCGTGACGAACAAGGCGCCAAGCGAACCTGCCTGCCGGAACGAGGACAGGGAAGCGCGTTCGACCGTATCCTGCGTGATGGCTGCCCCAAGCGATCCGTAAGGAATGTTAACGAAGGAATAACCGATCCCCCAAATCATGTAAGAGACGTAAGCATAAATCAGCTTGCCTGCCGGTGAAAGATTGGGAGATATGAACGTAAACACGGTCAAAATGGCCAGCACAATGCTGCCGTAAATCAAATAAGGCCTGAATTTTCCGCGTTTGCCGATATTTTTACGGTAGTCAATCGTCGAACCGACAATCGGATCGCATACCGCCGCAAACAGTTTGCTGACCAGGAATATGCCGGCTGCCGCTGCGGCGGAAATGCCCGCCACATCCGTAAAAAACTTGAGTAAATACAACTGGCCCAAATCAAACATAAATCCGTTCCCGAAATCCCCTAATCCGTACGAAATTTTCTCTTTTAATTGAATATGCTGGCTTGTACCGCTAATGGTGTTGATCGTGCTGTTCAGCGTTGGCGCTCCCATGCAACCCACCCCTTAATTGCTCAAATGTCCACCGGGAAAGCAAAATATTGTTCCGCATTGTTATAACAAATGTCCTGCACAATGCCGCCAAGCAGCTCCAGATCGTGTGGAGCTTCCCCGTTTTCCGCCCAGGTCCCGATCAGATTGCATAAAATACGGCGGAAATACTCATGTCTTGTATAGGACAAGAAGCTGCGGGAATCGGTCAGCATGCCGATAAAGCGCGACAGTACGCCAACATTTGCCAGCATCTTCATCTGCTCCACCATGCCGTCAATATGGTCGTTGAACCACCAGGAGGTGCCGAATTGAATTTTACCGGGTATCCCTTTGCCCTGGAAACTGCCCGCAAGCGTGGCAAGTACAGGATAGTCATTTGGGTTCAGGGAATACAGAACGGTTCGCGGCAATGCCCCTGCCATTTCCAGATCATCCAGCAGCCCCTGCAGCGGACGGGCAATCTCCCCTTCGTTGACCGCATCATACCCGGTATCCGGGCCAAGCAGACGGAACATGGCACTGTTGTTGTTGCGCAGCGCATGAATATGATACTGCATCGCCCAGCCGCGCTCCGCATACAGCTTGCCCAGGAATACCAGCGTATAGGCTTTGAATTTGGCTTCTTCATCCTTGGCAACCTGCCCCTGCTCCAAAGCCTTTTCGTAAATATCCGCCGCCTCTTCAAGCGTCGTTTGGCCATACATCACCGTATCAAGCGCATGGTCCGATACACGACCGCCAATGGAATGGAAATACTCCACACGGCTTTCAAGCGCTTTCAGAAAACCCTCATATGTCGCTGTATTTTGTCCGCTGACTTTCCCCAGCTTCTTGACCCATGGACGGAACGTATCGCGGTTGATTTCAATCCCTTTGTCGGGCCGGAAGCTGGGAAGAACAGCCGTACCGAAATCCTGAAGCTCAGCGATCTTGGCATGATAAAGCAAATCATCGGTCGGATCGTCCGTTGTGCATACCACTTTTACATTGAATTTGGTAATCAGATCACGCGCTCCGAAGCCGCTTCCTTGCAGCAGACTGTTCACCTTCTCCCAAATCGCGGGTGCACTCTTTTCATTAAGCAGCTCGTAAACGCCAAAAAAACGCTGCAGCTCCAGGTGCGTCCAGTGATACAGCGGGTTGCCGATCAGCATAGGAACCGTCCGTGCCCAGGCCAGAAATTTATCGTAATCGCTGGCTCCGCCGGTGATCAGCTCTTCGTCCACTCCATTAGCGCGCATCAGCCTCCACTTGTAGTGGTCTCCGTACAGCCATGCCTCCGTAATATTGCTGAATGTTTTATTCTCGTAAATCTCCTTGGGGCTCAAGTGGCAATGATAATCCATGATCGGCATGTCCTTCGCATACTGATGATAGAGAGTCACCGCCGTGTCATTGCCAAGCAAAAAATTTTCATCCAAAAACGGTTTCGCCATTTCCTGTCCATCCCTTTCCGTGTATTTCATGTTTTTTGTTAACGTGAACATTTTCCATTGTAATTGCTTTAGCACCAATTGCATGTGATATTTATCATGCAATTAATACAGTTCAATTCATGTTCGCATACTGTTACACATACAGGCTAAGGCAGACAAAAAAACAGGCGTATTCAAGGAAAAGTTGAATACACCTGTCGCATCGTCTCCGGGCGGTTTGACCGCAAACCGTTTAATGACCCATTGGATATCACTTGGTTATAAGGTTACCCCGTTTTTAAAGATCGCGAGCTCCCTGAACTGGTTCTTCTCATTGTTGACAAGCCTGCCACTAGCCACCTCGATGATGTACTGGATCAGATCGCGCACAATCTCCTCCATGCTCGTTCCCTCCACCAGCACACCGGCGTTAAAATCGATCCAATGCGGCTTTGCCTGATACAGCGGCGTATTGGTGGACATCTTCATCGTTGGCACGAAGGAACCGAACGGAGTCCCCCGCCCTGTCGTGAAAATAACGAGCTGACAGCCCGCCGCTGCAAGCGCCGAGGAGGCCACCAGATCATTGCCCGGCGCGCTCAGCAGATTGAGCCCTTTCGTCTGCAGCCTCTCACCGTAATGGATCACATCATTCACCGCAGAAATTCCGGATTTCTGCGTACAGCCCAGCGATTTATCCTCCAGCGTAGTGATGCCGCCGGCCTTGTTGCCAGGCGAGGGATTCTCATATACAGGCTGATTATAATCGAGAAAATACTGTTTGAAATTATTAATGAGGTCCACGATCTTTTCAAATACCTGCTCATCCACAGCACGTTCCATCAATATCCGTTCAGCACCGAACATTTCCGGCACCTCGGTCAGCACGGTCGTCCCGCCCTGGGCTGCCATAAAGTCGGACAACCTGCCCACCAGTGGATTGGCCGTAATGCCCGATAGGCCGTCCGAGCCCCCACATTTCAAGCCGATGCTGAGCTCGGACAACGGAGCCGTCTGCCTGCGGTCCCCCTGGGCATTACGGTGAATCTCGTGCAGCAGCTTTACGCCTGCCTCCACCTCGTCCCCTACCTCCTGGGACAGCAGAAATTTTACCCGCTGCTCGTCATAATCGCCGATAGCTTCCCGGAATTCATCCATGCTGTTGTTCTCGCAGCCAAGTCCCAGCACGAGCACACCACCGGCGTTCGGATGCTTGACGGCATCCGCAAGAATCGTACGTGTCATGATATGATCATCGCCAAGCTGAGAGCAGCCGTAATTATGCTTAAGCACAAGCGTTTGTTCAAAGGGAGCAATAGAGTCCGCTTCTTCCTTGAAACGGTTGATGATCATTTCAGCCACGCCGTTCACACAGCCTACCGTAGGCACGATCCACAATTCATTGCGGATGCCGACACGGCCGTTTTTCCGGACATAACCCTCAAAGGTCAACTGCTCGTTCTTGTAATCATTCGCCGCAAGCTTCGGTTCATAACTGTACTGCTCCACCCCGGTCAGATTGGTTTTCGTATTATGGGTGTGCACATGGCGGCCGGGAGCGATCTCCTCTACAGCATGGCCGATCGGATAACCATATTTAAGCACATTCTCCCCTGCCTGAATGACAGTTAGCGCAATTTTGTGCCCACGCGGGATATCCTCCACAAGCTTGATTTCCATCTCCTCAATCCGGATAGATTCATCCCGGCTGAACTCACGCAGCGCCACCGCTACATTGTCCTGCTCGTTGATGCGAATCACTTCCAGCATCTCATTCTTCTCCTTCCTGTGCGGAGATCAGAAGGTCCGAAATTCCAAAGAATTGGGCCAGCGTCCGCGACATACCAGAAGCTTCAATCTCATGGACATAATCTGCCGCCTGCTCCGCAAGCCCTGCCACCGTCCCCAGCTCGCCGCCGCATACTCGTGTATTTTGCAGAATACGGCTCACCAGCTGACCCGCCGCAGCACGTGTTCCGTCGTATTGCCCCCATTCCTGCCGGAACAGCTCAAGAACAGCGGGTTCATCGGACAACTGAATCTGTTCTGAGCCTCTGACACCTTTATACATGACAATCAGTGCTGCCAACGAAAACACCATGTGGTCCGGCAGCCGCTTCTGCTGCTGCTCAAAGCTCAGCAAAGTTGGCTTCAGCCTGGCATCAAACTTGGACCATGAGTTCAGCGCGATGCTCAGGAGCTGGTGCCGCAGATAAGGATTCCTGAAGCGCTCCAGCACCGCATCCGCATAATCCCGCAATTCCTGCTCGTCAATGTGCAGTACAGGGATAATCTCCTTTTGGATCAAGGCTTCCACAAAGGCTCCGCATAATTCATGATTTACAGCTTCTTCAACCGTATTTAGGCCCGCCAAATAAGCTACCGGGGTCAGCGCTGTGTGAGCGCCATTCAGAATACGCACCTTCCGGGTCCGGTAAGGGCTTAAATCATCGGTGATGATCACATTAAGGCCCGCCTGATGAGCCGGGAACTCGGCACGAAGCCAGTCCGGCCCCTCGATCACCCACAAATGATAAGGCTCCGCAACGGTCAGAAATGGATCCTGGTAGCCCAGCTTGGCCTCCATTTCAGCCGCCCGATCTTGTGGATAACCTGATACGATCCGGTCAACCAGACTGCTGCAGAACAGATTATGCTCACCCAGCCACTGTATGAACGGCTCCTCCAGCCCCCATTTTTCAGCATGACGCAGCACGATGCCCCTCAGCGTCCCCCCATTGCGCTCAATCAGCTCACACGGAATGATAATGAGCCCCTTCCCAGGATCTCCGTTGAAATGCTGGTATCTCCGGTACAGCAGTGCAGTTAATTTCCCGGGAAAGCTGCCCTGCGGCTGGTCCTCCAGCCTGTCTTCCTCCGCATACATGATGCCTGCTTCCGTCGTATTGGACAGAACAAAACGCAGATCAGGCAGAACCGCCAGTTCGGCATAAGCCTCATAGTTTGTATAGGGATTAATCCCCTGAACTACCGACTCTACAAGGGTATACTCTCTTACCGCCTGCCCATCCCGGAAGCCCTCCACGCAAACTGTAAACAGCCCGTTCTGTTCCTGCAACTGCTCCGCGGACACACCCCCCGCGCGATTCTGGAGTACCGCTACTCCTGCATTCCAGCCCAGCTTGTTGTTCATGATATGAATCTGCCAATCCGCAAACGCCCGCATAAAGTTCCCGTCTCCAAACTGCACGACCTTTACCGGATAATTCGTTCTTTCCTGCCTTGTCTGTCTGCTTAAAATGCTCATCATCTTCCTCCAGTCAGTCGGTTAGCGCTTTAGTACCGCCGTCGCCGGAAATTTAAAATAAGCGGCAGCATTGTCGTAACAGATGCCCTGGATCAGTCGGCCCAGCAGTGCTTCGTCTTGGGGCGCTTCCCCTTCTTCCACCCAGGTGCCCACCAGATCGCACAGCAGTCTGCGGAAATATTCATGTCTTGTATAAGATAAAAAGCTGCGGGAATCGGTCAGCATGCCGATAAAGCATGACAGCATACCCAAATTGGACAGCACCTTCATTTGCTCCAGCATGCCTTCCTTATGATCGTTGAACCACCAGGCGGTGCCAAACTGGATTTTGCCCCGCACCCCACCGGATTGAAAGCTGCCCGCAAGGCTTGCAAGCACGTGATAATCATTCGGATTCAGTGAGTATAAAATGGTTCTTGGCAGCCCGCCCTGCTGTTCAATGGAGTCAAGCAGCCCAACAAGAGCATTGGCGATCGGCCCGTCGTTCACCGCATCATATCCCGTATCCGGACCCAGCTTGCGGAAGGCATCCGTATTGTTGTTGCGGAGGGCATGAATATGATACTGCATCGCCCAATCCAGCTCGGCGTACAGCTTGCCCAGGAACACCAGCGTGTAGGATTTGTATTTCGCTTCCTCTTCCGCCGTCACTTTTTCACCAGATATCGCTTTTGCAAAAATGGCGGAGACTTCTTCCAGCGTCGTCTCTGCAAATACAACCGTATCCAGCGCATAGTCCGAAACGCGACAGCCGGTATTGTGGAAATAGCGAGCCCTCTTCTCAAGCGCTTTCAAAAATTGTCCATAATCAGAAATGCCCAGCCCGGACACCTCTCCCAGCTTCTGCACCCAGGGAACAAAAGAGCTTCTGGCAATCTCAAACCCTTTATCCGGGCGGAAACTTGGCAGCACCTTCGTCTGGAAATCCTGCACTTCCTGAATAGCCAAGTGGTATTCCAGCGAGTCGCAAGGATCATCGGTCGTGCATACAACCTCCACTTTGGACTTGGTGATCAGATCGCGCGCGCCGAAACCTTCCTCTTGCAGCTGGCGGTTGACCTTTTCCCAGATTGCAGGGGCAGATTCCTCATTCAGCAGCTCATGCACCCCGAAGAACCGCTGCAGCTCCAGATGAGTCCAGGCGTACAGTGGGTTGCCGATCATGCAGGGAACCGTCCGCGCCCAGGCCAGAAATTTATCGTAATCATCCGCGTCACCCGTAATGAACCGCTCTTCCACTCCGTGCGCCCGCATCATTCTCCATTTGTAGTGATCTCCATATAGCCAGGCTTCGGTCAGGTTTTTGAAGCTTTTGTTCTCCAGAATCTCCTGGGGGCTCAAATGACAGTGGTAGTCGATAATGGGCATATCCTTCGCATACTTCTCATACAGCAGAATGGCGGTATCCGAGTTCAACAGAAATTCCTCATCCAGAAACGGTTTAACCATGCAAAAATTCATCCTCTCCCACAAGTAATGTTAACGTGAACATTTTTAAATATAAAATTTCTTACTTTTATTATATGACACAGAGCAAGGGAGATTGCAACAAAAATGTTAGCGTTAACATCATGTTCTTGGCGTTACATACTTAAAAAAAGGACATGATCACGTTTGATAAGAAAAACGTCTTTCAACGTACTTGTAAAACAGACAGACCGCGTTTAGACGGGTTCCCGTTTGTATGTTTTTTCGCACAAACCTGGCTCGGGGACCGCTTGGACCCTTGTTTGTACGTTTTTTCGTACAAAACTCTGGCTCGGAGAGCGCTCAAACCCTCGTT
Source organism: Paenibacillus medicaginis (assembly GCF_042138635.1). NCBI lineage: Bacteria > Bacillati > Bacillota > Bacilli > Caryophanales > Paenibacillaceae > Paenibacillus > Paenibacillus medicaginis. The sequence continues at coordinate 86,263 of NZ_JBHIRY010000017.1, forward strand.
TGTATGTTTTTTCGTACAAAACCCTGACTCGGAGAGCGCTCGGACTCTTGTTTGTACGTTTTTTCGTACAAAACCCTGGCTCGGGGATCGCCCAGACCCTTATTTGTACGTTTTTTCGTACAAAACCCTGGCTCGGGGATCGCCCAGACCCTTGTTTGTACGTTTTTTCGTACAAAACCCTGGGGAGTAGTTTTCTTTCGATGATAGAATTTGTTCAGCTCCGCTAAAAACTTATAAATTCTGGCATATCAAGGAAATGGCCTTTGGCCGCCTGAGGCCTAATCCACGCTCCTACATGAGGAGCGACCTGCTCACCAAGGTCAAAGAAGCGTTCGGGGTGACGGTTTCAATCCACGCTCCTACATGAGGAGCGACCTGCATACAACCCATACAGAGCCATTATGGTGAATAAAGTTTCAATCCACGCTCCTGTATAAGGAGCGACAGCTTCCTCCGTAACCAAAACAGCCGCAGGAGCCGTGTTTCAATCCACGCTCCTACATGAGGAGCGACGTACAGCCCGACTACCCTGCTTGAGGTACTTAAGTTTCAATCCACGCTCCTACATGAGGAGCGACTACCACCATTGCCTGAGTATGCATAACGAACATGTTTCAATCCACGCTCCTGTATAAGGAGCGACCACCCCAGTTATGCGCAAAGTTAGCGAACAGATCAGTTTCAATCCACGCTCCTGTATAAGGAGCGACATACAGTGACAGGTCAAACTGGGTGGGGCATAGCAGTTTCAATCCACGCTCCTACATGAGGAGCGACTGGGCAGCCTGTTAACTATAACGTGTGGTCCGTGTTTCAATCCACGCTCCTACATGAGGAGCGACCACTGCGTTAATGGCGCGGACGCGGCGCTAATCATGTTTCAATCCACGCTCCTACATGAGGAGCGACAGCGACCCTTTTGCGGCCTTATGGGATAAGGGATTAGCCCTGCAAAAGTGCGAACCTCTCATTTTTTTAATTATAATCTTAAAATACGCCTTGGTAAATAGCGAAAATACCTTGTTATATGGCGGTGCGAATCTCCTGGGGATTTCATGTGAGCTTGGGGTTCGCACCAACAATCTCACTACATTGAATTACGACGAATTATTTTTTTCTTGCTTTCTCGATATGTAGCGTTCTTGTTGCTGGATCTGTGATATTGGCCTGCAACAGGATATTGTATATGGATTGAATATCTGTTTCGGAATACATCCGGCTCACTTCCTGCGCCTGCAACCGATTCAATTTACGCTGAATATACTCCGATAACTCCACATCATATACAATCAGTTCATCGGAATTAATCTGCCGAAGCTCCGGATCAACACTGAATCGGCAACGCATGGTGAATGAAACCAGAGATATGGTACGAATCTCTTCATAATCTTTCAGATGCCCTTTGATCGCCTGAATATGTCCGAAGTTTTGCATAAAAGGATTATACATATTAAAGCGGTTGCTGACTCTCCAATTCCTCTCTTTCCTGCTACCTTTGATCTCACCGTTGTAATTCTTCGTTTCAATCACAAATAACCCTCTCGGCGTGATTACAACATGATCGATCTGTGAGTAGCCAGAGCGGGCTTTGGGGTTGGTGAGCAATAGATCACTAAGATACTTACATCCCTTCGGGAGTTGATCGAGTTGGATGTTAATTTTGTGCTCCCCCAATTCTCCGATCCGGGTAGGCTTTACTTTAGGTCTGGTTTTGGTGGCTGTCGGCTTGGCAACATTCTGATTCTGCTTTTTCACGACTGCATTGTTGATAGGCATGAATAAAGATATAAATTTCTTGAACATGTCCCTTGCTCCCCTTTCTTCCTTATATACATCGGATAAATCAGGGTTTCTCTTAAGCCCCTTGATCTATGTAACAGCTGGTAATTCCCCCACATATCGAACCGACGAATATAACATCTTTTGAGGCCATCTCCTACGATAAATTCTGAATATTTAGCTGAAATCATTGAAAAACACAAATGAATTAGCTAAAATATTTTATATAATAGCTAATTTGAGGTGATTATAATGCGGGTTACTTCAACTGATATGCAAAACAATTTCGGAAAGTATTTAAAATTTGCGGAGGCCAATGAGGAAATTATCGTAACGAGGAATGGCAAGGATGTAGCTAAATTGAGCGCTTTCAACGGGATTGATGAATCCGTCCTTAGAGAGGAGGCGTTGAGATACGAAGCCGGTGACGGTTGGGTAACCTATGAGGAGTTTCTCGAACTGACCGAAGCATCGGAGCAGCGCTTCGAGCTGATCGACGGCGTCGTGTATAACCTTGCTTCCCCTTCGTACAAGCACCAGCATGCCATACAAGAGCTGATTGGCACTTTTTATAATTGGTTTAAAGGACAACCTTGTACACCGCTGACGTCCCCGTTCGATATTACATTAGAGAAGGAGAAAACGAATATCTGTGTCGTACAACCGGATCTGCTTGTCATTTGCGACAAAGATCAGATTGATGCGAAAGGCAAATACAAGGGCACGCCGGAGCTGACCGTCGAGGTGTTGTCTCCTTCCACACGAAGCAAGGATTTGATTCGAAAGCTCGATTTATACAGGAAATGCGGCATTAAGGAATATTGGATCGTTGATCCGATGAAGGAGCAAGTGATGATTTACAGTTTAATTGATAGTGAAATCGCGGATATAGCCTATTACTCGAATACCGGGGAACAGTTTGCGGAATCACAGCTATTTAAGGGACTGCGCGTTTCGATGCGGGATCTCTTCGCCTGATTGGGCTCCTTTTTGATCAATCCGATCACAAACAACGAGCCATTTATTCCGCGATATTTACCATTGGATCGGTGGGCTGAAGGACCTCTGCTATTCCCCTTCTCCCACCGGCCCAACCAGACGTTAACCTTCCCCGCTGTCTCCCCGGGTAGCCAGTTTTGTTGCAAAAGTTTTAGTCATAAAATGTCATATGCGTTTTGTCCGCCCGGTAATATGCCAGCCGGTCTTCAAGCGTGCCTGTATGCAGTTCAAACAAATGCCCGTCCGGGTCCAGGAAATAAATCGACTTTTTGTCCCGCAAGTCCCGTTCACGTCCTTCCAATATCTCCACTTCAAGCGTGGTCAAACGTTGCAAGAGGTCATCAAAATCTTGTTCGTCAACCGTAAATGCTGTATGGGTATAGGAACGGGGCCCCGGTTCTAGCTGAATATCCTCCTGATTCAGGGCCACCCAAAGCCCACCAATGTCGAAATAAGCCAGCTTTCTTCCTTTGACCAATAGTTTTCCATCGAATACTTGCTCATAAAACCGGACAGACCTCTCCAGATCCGACACGGAAAAGCATAAATGGTTAATTTGCTTAACTTTCATAACTCTCACTTCTCTCTGCGTTTTGCTGTAGCTCTGCCATCAAGTATCGGCTACGCTTCCACAGGCTGGTTCACGCTACAATGGATACTAAGGTTGAAAACTAATCGCGTCGAATATCTGATGCTTTTCGATAAGCTGCCGGCGATTGACCGAGGACGGATTTGAAGTCTTTAATAAAATGCGCCTGATCAAAGTAGCCGAGCTGCACCGCCAGCTCCACCCATTGTGCCGACTCATCCCATTCGAGCCGTTTCGCCGCCTCCTGCAGCCGAAAGCGCTTGATGACCCACTTTGGAGTGACACCAACATATTTGCGGAACAGGCGCTGCAATTGCCGGACCGATAATCCTGTACGGTCGCTCATTTGCTCTACTCTTATGATGCTTCTGTCGTCCATCGTGTCTCGAACGATGCGATCCGCCAGTTCCGCCTGCGCATCACGCTCTGGCAACTTCGCCGACAGGGCGAGTTCCGCCTGCTCGGCCATCGCTGTATCGCTGCCCGCATTAAGTATGGTGTCTCTCCACTCATCGGCACGGGAGCCAAACACCTCGGACGCCGTAATCGTCGTCCCGGTTAACAGTGCGACATCCTGCTGCCAAAACGGAAAAAAGCCGCCTGCGCGAAACTTGATGCCAAGCACCCACCCCGCTCCGTGCAATTCTCGTACAAACGGCCGTTTCGGAATGCCATACAGCAGCGCCCGGCGCCCCTCGTCATCCTGCTCGAAGGCCAGGTGAACGTTCGGAAACGACAAAACCGTTTGAGTATGCCGCTGCCCATCCGGCAAGTGGTAGTGAATGGTCCAGTAATGTTCGATAAACGGTTCGAGCATCGTTCCTGGTGCAAAGCGGTTCAACGCAAACTTACCCTGCCCGGCGGCGGCATGAACAATGCCACGCGTCGAGGAGCCATCCATATTTTTCAAGCACACCAATCCTCCCTGTCCTACTTGCGGCGTCGCCTTTTTACAATACATACACAGTGCCTGTCCCATACAATGGAGACTACCAAATGCAAGCAGATTTCGCAATACGGAGCGCAAATTCCGGGAAATCTAAGCTTGACCTTAAATTTGCCAATGGGAGGAATAGAAATGACCAATTACAACAACCATGCAGGTGTGAGCGGGGGTTATACCCAAAACGGGACGCCTAACGGATATACTGCTATTACACCTTTTATCGTGGTGAACAATCCGGCCGAAGCGATCACCTTTTACGAAACCGTTTTTGGGACAAAAATGAAAAGCGCAACAGAGATGGACGATAACGGCAATAAAATCATCGTTCATGCGGATATCGATTTTGGCAACGGCTTTTTGCAACTGGGGGCCGCCAACCCTGCATATCGACTGGTTCTGCCGCCGGGAGACGGCAATGCATGTTATTCGCTTGGAATTTATGTTCCCGATGTTGACCAGACCTTTGCCTTGGCCATAGCCAACGGAGCGACTGTCAGAGAGCCGGTTGCAAACTTTGTTTCCGGAGACCGGTACTGCAGCATTCTGGACCCGTTTGGCATCAGATGGTCGATCATGACCCGAATTGAGGATATTTCGGGGGAAGAAAGCTACCGCAGGGTGGCCGAATGGAGCAAGAGCCTGTAATCATGCAATTCCACAACATCAGTGGTGTGAGGCTCACAGGAGCCAGGCGATCAGTTCCGTAACATCGTTAACCGCGAATTCTCCAGCCTGCTGTTTTTCTTAGAAAAACGGAGCCGCATCGATAGAAGCATTCATCGATATGCGGCTCCAGAAGATGCTTTACCTTCTCGGGGACGTCGTCATTTCAATCCACGCTCCTGTATAAGGAGCGACGGCTCCGTAATACTATCAAGCGCCTGCTGTACATCATTTCAATCCACGCTCCTGTATAAGGAGCGACTAATGCCGCAACGGACGGTGACCTGTCCGGTGCAATTTCAATCCACGCTCCTGTATAAGGAGCGACGGTACCAATACGGGGGAATGGTTTTTGAATCCTATTTCAATCCACGCTCCTGTATAAGGAGCGACCATAGATGATCTGGCTGCTGAGACTGAGCAACCGAAGGGTATGCATTTCAATCCACGCTCCTGTATAAGGAGCGACTGAAACGAATATCCATTTACAAAGTGCAACTGATATTTCAATCCACGCTCCTGTATAAGGAGCGACTATTCCAATTGGTGAGGAGTTACTTCCGACATTGCATATTTCAATCCACGCTCCTGTATAAGGAGCGACATGGTTAGCAGGTAGGTCAGCGCTCGCGGGTGCGATTTCAATCCACGCTCCTGTATAAGGAGCGACTCAGTGTAACGTTGGTGTTACCAGCCGGGTTGATTTCAATCCACGCTCCTGTATAAGGAGCGACATGATATAAGCATAGTTATCTCCCCTTTACTGTGTTATTATTTCAATCCACGCTCCTGTATAAGGAGCGACCGAGTTGTCGGACATGTTTAAACCTCATTTCTTGATTTCAATCCACGCTCCTGTATAAGGAGCGACGTGGACATCGAGACTTTGGCAAAAGAGGAGTTATTTCAATCCACGCTCCTGTATAAGGAGCGACGGGGACGCTCTATTCCAAGTCAAGGCAGGCGGGATAATTTCAATCCACGCTCCTGTATAAGGAGCGACTAATTTCGGGGTCGCTGGATGGGGCCTGTTGTTCGTGATTTCAATCCACGCTCCTGTATAAGGAGCGACGATAACCTGGCAGACGAAATCACCCGGGCGGTCCGATTTCAATCCACGCTCCTGTATAAGGAGCGACAGCGGCCCATTTGCGGCCTTACGGGACAAGGGATTAGACCCTCAAAAGTGCGAATCCCTCATTTTTTTAATTATATTCTTAAAATATGCCCCGGTAAATAGCGAAAATCCCTTGTTATATAGCGGTGCGAATCTCCCGGGAATTTCATGTGAGCTTGGGGTTCGCACCAAAATTCATAAATCCGGTATCCCTGCCTTTGTGCGTATACTAAACTGCACAAGAAATAGTGCCAAATCTGAGGCAACAGCATCTACGACAATTGCAAAATGTCAACACCATAAGGCGCAAGACTCAGCACATTGCCCCGCTCCGTTTCGTACAGCAGACTAGGGTACGCATCGGGCATCATCACCTGCTGCGGATCGCGGCTTAAATTGAGCACGAATAAATAGCTGCCCGTTGTCCCCGTGCGGATGGCGATTTGCACACCCTCCGGCAGATCGGGCATCACCATTAACCCCAGCTCTTCAGCAATCTCGCGGAATAAACGCATCAAGCAGACTTCATCGAGATGTGTGCCGAGATAATAAACTTTCCCCTGCCCAAACCTGTTGACCGTAGCCGCCGGTGTGCCCTTGTAGAACTCTTCGTCATACCAAAGAACCGCCTTAGCACCGTGCAGACTCAGCACATCACACCACTGCGAGCCCTGGTAAGAGCGTCCCTCACCATCGACAACACGCATGGCTGTCCGGCCAATCGCATCATATTCCTCTACATTCACTCCGGTGCAATTCGCCAGCAGCCCAGGCAGCGGCAGCATCACATGCTGATTGTTCATATGTTTTACACCGGAACGGCTTGTTACAACGACAGTCCCCCCTGCGGCGGCAAAGCGTTCCAATGCAGTGGTCACTTCCTCGTTCAGCAGATAGAAGCTCGGAGCCACAACAAGCTTGTAGCCATCCAGTGCCTGCGTCCACTCGATCACATCACAGCCGATTCCGAGCTTCGTCAGGGCACGGTGATAGTCCTTCACATTTTCATAATAATCGTAGCCTTCGGCTTGTGGTTGAATGCGCAAAGCCTCCAAATGCTCATGCGAGAGCAGAATTGCCGCTTCATTAACGAGAGCGGTTCCCTGAAGCTTATCGGCCAGGGCATTGACCTCCCCGCACAGCTCAGCAAACTCCCTGAAACGGCGGCCAGGCACGTTGCTCTGATCGATCAGCCCATGCCAGAACTGTTCCGCCCCGGCAACCGCCGAGCGCCAGCGGAAGTGAACGACCGTGTCAGCTCCCCGTGCGATGGCCTGCCAGGAGAACGCGCGGATAAATCCGGGATAGGGCGCTCTCCAGGTCGGAAACCAGCAGCCCGGCGGCCCGCTCAGCTGCTCCATGATCCAGAAGTTACGCCGCTTGATGCCACGCGTCACATCCAGGGACAACGCACCGCTGTAGGGACCTGTCGCCTGTTTGTCCGGAGCGGTATTCGGGTAATAGTCGAAGGCAGCCACATCCAGGTCGGCTCCGACCTGGTACAGGTTCAGACGCTGCGGATAGGTATGAAAATTGTGGGTCACCCAATGCCCAGGACAATTTGCGCGAATCACACGAATTTGCTCGCGCTGAAAGTCAGCAATGCAATCCCATTGAAACCGGGCAAAATCAAGCAAATACGATGGATTCTGATGTCTTGAGCCGCCATAAGGCACACCTACCTGGCTCCAATCGCTGTATTCACCGCTCCATACGACCGTTCCCCACTCGCGGTTCACGTTCTCCAGCGTACCATACTTCTCCTGCACCCACTCCCGGAAGCGTTGATTGCAGGTATCGCAGTGGCAATCGATGACCCAATACTCATTGTCGAGCTGCCAGCCGATCACGGCGGGATGGTCACCATACCGAGCGGTCATCTGTGTGATGATCCGTGCCCCGTAATCGCGGAGTGATTCGCTGTTGTAACAGCGGTGGCCCCGTACCCCCGGATGATGCGTCCCCCCATTCGCGAATACCGGCAAAATATCCGGCTTCATTTCGCTAAGCCAGCGCGGAGGCGTATTGGTCGGCGTGCACAGAACAACACGGATCTGATATTTGGCGAACAAATCCAATGCCTGATCCAGCCATTCAAAGGTATATCGTCCCGGCGACGGTTCCATCCGGCTCCAGGCAAACTCCGCCAACCGCACCACCTGGACACCCGTTTGCTTCATTAGTTGAATATCCTCCTCCCAGAGAGAAGGATCCCAATGCTCCGGATAATATACAACACCGATTTGCACGTTATGAGCATCAACATATTGGTTCTCCACGCTTGTTCCCCCTTTGACCGCAAACGGATTAAATAGGAAAAGGCAGGGACCGCCTCATTCTTCTCCTTTAAAGGATAAGTGGCTGGAGGCGGCCTGCCTTTTCATCATTCAATATTCATACTTGCAATTATTTCAACTTATCCCATGCGGCCTGCATATTTTTCTGCCAGGATTCAACATCGCTTTTGCCTGCCAAATATTGCTGGATCGCGCTCCCAAACTCCTGAGCCACACCATCCGGGAACTTACCGGCCTGATGTGCGAAAATATTGCCTTCCTCTACGTATTTCACCAGATCAGTTGCAATCGGTCCCATATCTTCCGGTGTAGCTTGAATTGTGGTCATAGCCGGAATGAATTTGAATTTCTTCACGAGATATTCCTTACCGATATCTGAAGTAACGAGCCAGTTCAGGAAAATTTTCGCCTCTTCTTTAGCATCGGAATCTTTGTTGACAACCAGGTTCACCGGTACGCCAATCGTTACTTTACCTGTCTTGGCTGCATCGTCGCTCAGCGGCATTGGCAGAATTCCGATGTTCATGTTCGGTGTGATACCGTCGATCATCGTTTGCGCCCAGTTGCCTTCCTGCATCATCGCCGCTTCCCCATTGGCGAACATTGTTACCTGAGTGTTATAGTCGGTGGTCAACGGATTTTTGTTGCCATAATCCAGTGTCAGCTTCATCAATTTCGCCCAGTTAGCGAATTGCTCGTTGCCAACAATCGAAGACGTGCCTTCATTCAGTCCTTTAATAAAACCATCCACATTATCCTGGTTAGCAAAAGCCACGCTGATGCCCTGGCTACCTACCAGCCACCATTCCTGATAAGCATTGGCAAATGGAGTGATGCCTGCAGCCTGCAATTTCTTGGCTGCTGCTTCCAGCTCAGAATACGTTTTTGGCAGTGTCGTGATGCCCGCTTTTGCAAACAGGTCTTTATTGTAGACATAACCGAAACCTTCCAAATCAAGCGGCAATCCATACACTTTATCATCTTTGGTGATCGCTTCTGCCGCAAGTGGCACCAGATCCTTCACCCAAGGCTGGTCGGACAAGTCCTCCAGCTTCTCTTGCCACATATCCAGCTTGGCATAACCGTTGTTAGAGAAAATATCCGGTGCATCGCCGGAAGCGAATTTCGTTTTCAGAGCCGCGTCATAGTCTGCGCCCCCACCCACCGTTTGAATGTCCAGCTTGATGTCTGGATGTTCTTTTTCAAACTCGACCTTCAGCTCGTTAAGCCCTTCTACGATTTCCGTTTTGAATTGGAAAATCGTTACCGTTTTTTGCCCTGGTTTGTCGCCGCTGCTATTGTTATCGCTTACAAGATTTCCGCCGCCGCCACAAGCGGAAAGTATAACCGACATCGTTAACAAAACCGACAAAATGATAGAATACTTAGCCTTTTTCATTTAACCTTGCCCCCCTAAATCTATTGTAGTTTATTGGAACAGCGGATCGGTCGGCGTTAGCCTTTGACCGACCCGGCTGCGATTCCCTCGACAATATAACGCTGCAAGAACAAGAAGAAAACAACGATTGGCGCAATGCCCAGTACAAGCGCTGGCAGAGCAATATCCCACTGCTTCGTGTACTGTCCAAAAAATGCGAAGGTAGCCAGCGGAATCGTCCGCATCTCCGGCCGCTGCAAAATCAGCGATGGCAGCAAGTAATCATTCCATACCCACAAACAGTTAAGCACGATAATCGTCATCAGCATCGGCCGCATCATCGGCAGCACGATGCGGAAGAAAACGCCGATCCCCGTGCATCCATCCACCGTTGCAGCTTCTTCGATTTCCAGCGGAATCGATTTGACAAACCCGTGGAACAAGAATACCGCCATCGGTGCCCCCAGACCAAGATAAGTCATAATCAGTCCGGTACGGGTATTGTTCAACCCCAATTCATTAACGACCCGCAGCAACGGCATCATGATCGTTTGAAACGGAATGACCATGGAAGCGATAAGCAGCATGAACAAGACACGGTTAAACCATGTATTGGAACGGACCATCCGGTACGCAGCCATCGAGCTGATCAGCGCCAGAATGGCCACACTAACAACGGTAATCATGAGTGAGTTTGTGAATGCCTGCGGAAATTGCGTTAATTCCCAGGCTTTCGAATAGTTCTCCCATTGAAATACCTTTGGCCAGCTTGCCGAATCAGACATAATCTCGCCGAAGGGCTTGACCGAGTTCACGAAGAGAAAGTAGAACGGAGACAAGAACAGCAGGCCGATTAACGCCATAATGATCTCCACAACCAGCGTTCGTCCGGTATATCTTTTCAGCATCAGGCTTCAACCTCCTTATTCTTCGTCGCGCGCACTTGAAGCATCGTAATAGCGGCTACGATCACGAAGAACAGAATGGCCTTGGCGGTACCCAGACCGTAACGGTTATTCTGGAACGCCTCGTTGTAAATATTCATCGCCACGGATTCCGTTGATTTGAACGGTCCGCCTTTCGTCAGTGACAGGTTGAGATCAAACATTTTGAACGCCCAGGAAATCGCCAGGAACAGACAGATCGTCACTGCCGGCATAATCAGCGGAACGATGATGCTGCGCAGCATCTGCCAGCGGCTTGCCCCATCAATCTCCGCAGCCTCGATCACTTCGGAAGGAACGTTGCTCAGCGAGGAGATATATACGACCATCAGATAACCCGCCGTGTGCCATACAAACACAATCATGATCCCCCAGAAACCAGTGGTTTCATCCCCAAGCCAAGGAAGTCCGAAGAAGGACCAGCCGGTCAGTTCAAACATCGTATTGAAACCTTTGATGAATATGAACTGAAAAATAAATCCGAGCAGCAGCCCGCCGATTACGTTTGGCATAAAGAAAATCGTACGCAAAATGTTGCGTGTCTTCAACCCCTTGGTTACAAAATACGCGAGGAAAAAGCCGACAATATTCGTCAGCACAATGCCGACCAGCGTAAATTTGGTGGTGAACCAGAAGGATGACCAAAAGTCCGGATCATTCGTGAATATCGTTTTAAAATTGTCCAGTCCTACCCAGTTTACCGTGCTCGCCACGCCATTCCAATCGGTCAGCGCATAATACATCCCGAGCAGGAACGGTATCACCATGACGATTAGAAAAAACAGAAAAACAGGTCCCACGAAAAATATTTGCAGTCCCCATCTTGACGCTCTTTTACTACTCATGGCGCAGCCCCCTTTCTTTCTGTCGAATAACTGTTGTATTGTTATTATGATTGGAATACGCCTGCGCAAACACCGACTGAGGTGAACAGTCAGGTGCAATTTATTGATCGGGAGCGAAGCGACTTGAAATGGAACAGTATCCGCACCAAACTGATCGTCTTTATGCTGATCGCGACGATTCTTCCTATTGTGGTAACTATGTTCATTACTTATTCATATACGACACAATCGCTGCGAACACGGGTCGCCCAGGAGGACGCCAATCTGCTGTATCAAGGCGGACGTAACCTTACCAGCCTGCTGGATGACCTGAACCGCAGCTCGTCCGGTGTGTACGGCATCTCCAATCTGCTGCTCGCCGGCTACGAAGACCTCCAGAGCAATTCGCAGGTGTATGCCGTATTATCCGGCATTTCGCGCTCCGTCCCGGATATTTTTCAGGTGTATCTATATGAAAATAACAGCCGTAAAGCGACGCTGGTCACACTGAACACACCGCAGCGGAACTATAACATCGCTCCTTTTGTCGATTCCGTGGGCAACGGCCAGCACAGTGTATGGGTACAGGAAAGCCACATGAGCCATACATACGGACTGACTTCCATTCAGCCGCGGTATCCTTCAGAGCCGGTATTTACCCTTCACCGCAAAATCGAAAAGGTCCCGTCAAGCGACATCATCGGTTACCTGTCCATCGACGTCAAACTATCGGCTTTGAGTGACATCGTTGATCAGTTGTATGAGCAAAACCGCGAGAAAATCTACATTCTCGACGACAATGGCAACATCGTTTACTCTGATGATCAAAATATGCTGGGGCTGCCGCTCCGGGAGCCGTGGTATGCCGAGCAAATTGCCAGCTCTCCAAATTCCAGTGGAAACTTCGAGCAAGACGGGAACGTATTCGTCTACCAGCAGATTTCCAGTCTCGCAACCCGCTGGACGCTGGTCAAGCAGGTTCCGGTCTCTTACCTGACTCTAGAAGCGAACCGCGCAGCTTTCATCAACATCCTGGTGCTGGCGGTATCGCTCATCATCATCGTTGGCGCCACGGTAACTATATCGCTGCGGATTACCGCCCCGATTAAACGACTGGGCCGTTATATGGACCAGATTCAGTCCGGTAACCTGAATGTCGATATCCAGCCGGCAGGACATGATGAGATCGGTGCGGTAATGCTGCGGTTTCGCGGAATGATGGATACGATCAACAATCTGATCCTACGGGAATACAGGCTGGAGCTGGCGAACAAGACGAACCAGCTCAAAGCGCTGCAAGCGCAGATCAACCCGCATTTTCTCAACAATACGCTGCAGATTATCGGCACGCTGGCACTGGAGTTGAACGTTCCGCGCATTTACGCCCTGCTCTCCGCATTGGCGAAAATGATGCACTATAGCATGCATAACGATGACAAAACCGTCACACTGCACGATGAGTTGGAGCATGTCAAGGCTTATATTGAGCTGCAAAAGGAGCGGTTTGAAAACCGTTTCATTTTCCGCTACGATGTGGAAGAGCAGTTGCTTGATCTGCCGATGCCAAAAATGATCCTGCAGCCGATTATGGAAAACTACTTTAAGCACGGATTGCAGCGGTCGGCCGTGAACGGCGAAATCACCCTGCGTGCCATTGCGCTGGCAGAGGGCGGAGCCGAAATCATGGTACAAAATAACGGAAATCATATTCCCGAAGCGAGGCTGCTGCGCCTGCAGCAGGAATTGGCCCAATGGCCGCCCACAGGCAGCCATCCGCTGGATACGGGACAAGATGCGAAACGGCCTTCGATCGGACTTACCAACGTGCTCGCCCGGCTCAAGCTGTTCAGCGACGACCTGGCTTCGCTGAGCATCGATAATTTGCATCCGGCCGGTGTGAAAGTCACCTTGTTTATCGCGGAGAAAGACATAACGGAGAGTGAAGATCATTGAAAGCGCTCATTGTAGATGACGAAGCAAGAGTAAGGAAAGCGGTCCGTCTGCTCGTAGATTGGGAGGGACACGGGATACAGGAAGTAAGCGAAGCAGGAAGCGGGAACGAAGCGATCGAACTGATCCGGCACAACAAGCCGGAATTGGTTATCACGGATATGCTGATGGATTCCGGAAACGGTTTGGAGCTGATGGCGTGGATCAGCGAGTTCGCCGGAAGCGTGAAATTTATCGTTGTCAGCGGACACAACGATTTTGAATTGGTGCGCAGCACCGTCCGTCATGGGGGAATCGACTACATTCTCAAGCCAATCGAGGCGGAGGCTATCAATGCTGCGGTAGCCAAGGCAGTGGCGGAATGGCAAGCGGAGGAACGCAAACGTGTCGGGCAGCAGCAGCAAAATATCCAGCTTAACGAAATCAGGCCGGTGTACGGAGAGAAGCTGTTGTCTTCACTGATCGATGACGCCAATTCAGCCGAGTCATCACTTCGCCGGCTGCGGGCAGATCAGGTCATCCCGGAGCAGACGACCACCGTGCGTTTGCTGCTGCTGCAGGTGGATGCCGAAGACGAGCCGTTGCTCCAGCGTTTCGGCAAGAATAGCGATTTGCTGTATTTTTCTATCATTAACATTTGCAACGAGTTCCTGCTGCCGCACCGCCGCGGCACTGCTTTCAAGTATTGGGGCGCTTCGGGCGAAATTATCCTTTTGCTGTGGAGTGGGCATGAAGCCGTGGCTGAGCTGGTTGAAAGGATCAATCAGGGTTTATTCCACACGCTCCAGCGCCGGATGCACTTTGGCGTTGCGGCCGCAGGTGTGCTGCCGCAGAGCCTTCCTGGTCAATATGCAGAAGCTGGCGCAGCCATCCGGTGCCGTAATTTGCTGCACAGCGGGAGTTATCTTCACACCCTGCCGACCGAATCACATAATGGAGGCGGGACCAGAGAAACGTCGCGTCTGCGCTTTGCCGACGTGCAGGAGGATTGGAAAATGGCCGTATTAAGCGGCGGCAATGAGCAGCGGATTGCCGCGGCAGCGCAGAAATGGATCGACACGCTCAGCCACGGCGGCATTGTGACACCGGAAATGCTTGAGCAATGGCGGTCAGACGCGCTTTCCTTCCGCGAACGGCTGCTGCGGGAAACGCTGGGCAGTGACGCCGGATCGGTGCTGACTGCACTGATTCAGGACGACCGGCAGCATCGTGCGCCCAACAGCAACGCCTATTCCTTCTCGCTCTTTGCCTGGCGTGATTGGGCCGTTGACCTGATGAGCCGTTTGTCCCGGTCCATCAGCGAGCGGCAAACTAAGGAAAAACATACGATTGGGGACATCATTAAATACATCGAGCAGCACTACATGTCGGAGTTATCCCTGCAGGACATCGCTGGCCGCTTTTTTGTCAGCCGGGAATACATCTCGCGCAAATTCAAGCAGGAATTCGGCATCAATTTCTCCGACTACCTGTCCAAATACCGTATCGATAAGGCCAAGCTGCTCATGCTTAACCCGAACCTGAAAATTTCGCAAATCGCCGAAATGGTCGGTATTCATGACGTGAAATATTTCAGTAAGGTGTTCAAAAAACAGGAAGGCATCTCACCCAAAGAGTACCGCCATAAGCTCTCGTCTTAGGTTCAGTATCAGCAGTGTGGTTGTCATCTTTGAACTGAATTTCTTCAAAAAAAGGGCCTTAACCTCCACTATACAATGGAATTTGAGGTCCTTTCGGTTGTAAATTGGAATGTTCCCATGTTATACGAACACTTTTGGGACAGCCCCCCTGCTCAGCTTCGCCAGAGCTCCGTCCCAAGCGCCTCTTACACATTTATTTCACTCCATGCTCCTGTATAAGGAGCGACAACATCCCAATTGAGGCCTTGTGGCGCAAGGGATTATCCTTGCAAAAGTGCGAACCCCTTCTTTTCTTTCATCATATCCTTTCAATGAATACCTCAAAAACAGCTACAAATGTCTTGCTTTGCCGTGAAAATGCCTTACTTCCCCGATATGAGCGGGCATTCGCTCATGGATGATACTCAAATCCTGCCTGCACTCCATTCACGCTTGACTCAATCAGAACTCTATTTCTTCTGCAGGCTTAAGGGTTGCAAAGCTGGGAGAAAGCACCTTGTTATGATGCCGAATAATTTGTTCTGCCTGTATTATCCCGTTATCAAATGTGCTATGGGCATCCTGGACCAGAGTCACCTTATACCCTTTACTGAAAGCGCAGCGCACGGTCGTATCCACACAAAACTCAGTCTGCATGCCTGCAATGACCAGCTTTTCGACCCCACGCTCAAGCAGAGCCGCCTGCAGTCCTGTTTTATAAAAAGAGTCACAGACTGATTTTTGAATCACTGTATCCGTCGGGAGCGGTTTGATCTTGTCATGAATCTCCCAGGTCGGTTCACCCATACTAAACTCAGGATCGCCCTGCTCCGTATGCTGTATGTATATAACCTCCGTACCTGTTTCACGTGCCTTCTGGATTAACCGGTCAATTGTATCCAGCACCTCATCTCCACGATACAGATTGTATTGCGGTAAAAACATCACATTTTGCACATCAATGACCAATAACGCCGTTTTCATAGCCTCTCGCGCTCCTCTCACTTTGTAAATAGCAGCCAGCACTCGCCAATTCTCTGCCTAAAACAATCTTAACGTTTACCAGGAAAACAGACAAGCTTAATACATGCTCACCCTCCCAAAAAAGCGGCCCTCCGTTGAAAGAGAGCCGCTGTATATTGAAAAGATACAGTTATAGCACTGTTAGATGTTAAGACTCAAGCGTGATCAATTGCGAAACGACCTTGGATTCAAAAATTTTGGACAGCTCTTCGGTTACGGTCAAATAGAGCAATCCGTTGCCCTCAAGTTTAGGCGAATATCCAAGCGGCACGGTCCGCTTGACCAACTGTCCGTACAGCTCGGTTTCGGTTAAATCCCGCTCGAAGGCGGCATTCGCCAGCCCCTTAATCAAGGCCAGTGCACCGCTGACATGTGGTGTCGCCATCGAAGTTCCACTCAACGCAGCATATTCGCCGTCCAGGAAAGTGGACAAGATTTTCTCGCCTGGAGCAACCAAATCAACCTCATTGTTGGAGTTCGAAAATACGGAGGATTCCCGGTCAAAATTAACCGCGCCTACACTTATAACCTCGTTGTATGCGCCCGGATAGCCGAATTCGTCGGTTGCATCCCTGCCATCCCCTTCATTACCTGCGGCGCAGACGACCAAAATGTTGGATTCCACCGCCTTTTTAATGGCAGCATGTAGCTCTTCCACATCCTCCGGACCGCCGAGAGACATGGAGATAATGTCCGCCTGCTGCTCAATGGCATAATAGATCCCGTCAATGATCCACTCGTACGCACCGGAACCGTCTTTGTCCAAAACTTTGACGATCAGCAGCTCCGCCTCCGGTGCCACCCCAACTACACCACTTCCATTCTGCACCGCAGCAATTGTGCCAGCTACGTGGGTGCCATGGCCGTTATAATCGGTGTAATTAGCAGAATCGCCGCCATCATCGTGGGTGAAGTTTTTACCTCCCACAATCCGGCCCTGCAAATCAGGATGAGTAATTTCGCAGCCGGTGTCCAAAATGGCAATCTTGATGCCTTTTCCTTTGGTCTTGTCCCAAACCTCGGGGGCCTGGATCAGCTCAACCCCGGCTGGCACTTCATTGACAGCTTCCAACTGCTCCACAACCCGATAAGGAATGACACTCATTGTCCGCTGCATCTTATCCCTCCTGAAAGTAATGAAATTTTTGATTCTACTAAATTTTAACAGATTATCTTTTTTTTCATAGAGACTATCGTCACAATTTACATATTCATATAAAGAGTTTGCTATAATCATATGCTTCTTTAGTCCGAATCATAACCCCAGCACGGGGAGCGCCGTAATTTCCTTCACGCTCTCACTTTTTTTGAGCAATCAGTTCTAACGACACCGCTAAAATGATCCCTGCGGTATAACGGAGCAGGTCCATTGCCAGGAATCCCCTTCCCAGCACCAAAGCCCCTAATGTCGTGCTTCTTAGCCCATTCAACCAGTCGGTCTGGATCAGTTGGCTGAACTCAATACCATAACAAAACAACAGGCTCAGCAGCATTGTGCTGAACAACTTGTAACGAACGAAGAGCACTCGAAAACCAAAGTAGATCATGGCTGCCCACAAGGCGTCTCCTGCATGCTTGGCCACAAAATCCGGAAGCACTTCTGCATACGCCCGCGAAGTCAAGCCAAGAAGCATCGTCAAGAGGACTGTGGCAGCGTAAATAAGTCTTTGTTTTAATTGAAAATCGGTATTACCGTAATCGCCGCTCGTATTCCGGTCTTTTTCAAGCATTCGTTACCGCTTCCCTCATTGTTGAATCTCCTTTTTAATGCAGCACGTATAATACTTCAGTTTTCTGCTTTTATGATCGTTGTGACCATATCGCTTTGACATAACCTATTTTCATACCAGCATGCTCCATATTGCGATGACTTTGTGATAAAAAAGCACACTGTGCGACCACGAGACTGCAGTCCGCCAAAGCTGCCTCTTCGAGTCTCTTTTTCAATAGCATGCGATGCAGCCCCTGATTACGGTAAGAAGGAAGTGTTCCCGCGAATGTCAACGACGCTGCCCGCCCCTTTATATGCATGACTGCGGCCGCAGCCGGAACATCCTCGCAGCGTGCTAGATAAAATCTCCAGCCCGGACGGTCGTATAACACCCGGTTATTCTCAGCGACATGTACAACCCCCGCATCGGGCAGCCCTGTTGAGCGGCAATGGATCGTTGCGTAATCTGTAAATTCATGTTCTTGCACTCTTTCAATAGTGATCCCTTCGGTGGTCTGCACTGCTGATATACAAGGTTGTGCATACATGCAAGTATGAAAACCTGAATGATAGAATCCACGCTCCGCAAGCTGCATAAGGAGCTCCTGACTCACCAGCGAAGGAACAATCTCAAACTGGACCCTACGGTCCTTCCCTTGATAAAAATGGATGATGTCGTCCAAAAAATCAATATCCTGATCCCTTAACCCTTTTACCGTATTAAAAGAAAGCCAGTGCATTGTCCGGCTGTAATAGGCGACAGCGTTCCCAAACTTATGTATCTCCACACCCTCCGGATTGCCCGGCTTTTCCTGAATCGCTTGCATCCTGTCCGTCATATAGTCGATTTCAGACTGCTCGATTTCCTCGATTAACTGCAGAGTTGGTAACATTGGACGCATGTTCGCCTCCCGATACTGAATTTTTTTACAGCTTGCGCTTATCCTCGCAAATCATAAATTCATAACCGGACTTTTCCCCATATAAACTCCTCCTCTTTTGAGCAAGCTCTATTAACCTATCATATCATAGATGTTCCGTTATTTGGAAACGCATTCTTCAATATACTCTTTACAAATCTGCCTTCCCGATATAACCTAAATAAGTTGTGCACAATCAGAACCTGGAGGGACAATTTTGCTGAGAATATTCCTTTATATAGCATCCATCGTGATCGCAAACGTCGTTACTGCCAGCTTTGCTCCGCTGGTCTTCGGAAATTTCATCGTGCCTATGGGAACAATATTTATCGGGGCTACATTCATATTCCGGGATCTGGTGCAGCAGCGATATGGGCGTCTGAACGCCTACAAGGTTATTGCGGTGGCGCTGCTGATCTCTGCTTTGACATCATGGCTGCTGGGAGACACGTTGTGGATCGTATTTGCGAGCGCAATTACGTTCATTTTCTCGGAGACGTTCGATACTGAAGTATTTACCCGTCTTCAAGGCTCCTTTCAGATAAAGGTGCTGGTGAGCGGAACTGTCGGGGGCATCATCGATTCCGGCCTCTTTGTAATCATTGGATTATCTCCGCTTGGCGCTAACTTCCTGCCTTGGGCTCTGGTATCCTACGCCATATTGGGACAGGCCGTTGTCAAAACGGTCATGCAGTTGCTCGGCTTCCTCGTATTGAAAAGCCTTCGGCGCGTTTAATATCCGGATTTATCCATCTCCACAGGTTTAATCCATGGCAATTCATAGCACACTTTACTATGAACAATAACTTGTCGGGGCGGGGAAAAATTATGGGACGATACATACAGGCAGAAAAAGATGTAAAAATTTTTGTTGAAGATATCGGACAGGGGACACCGGTCATTTTTGTGCACGGCTGGCCCCTTAATCATCTTATATTTGAATACCAGTACACTTTTCTGGCTGCCAGGGGATACCGCTGCATCGGCATGGATCTGCGCGGCTTTGGCAAGTCGGATGCTCCCTGGGAGGGTTACAGCTATGATCGTATGGCCGATGATTTGCGTGCGGTTATAGATGAGCTTCAACTGGAGAATGCCGTGCTTGTAGGTTACTCCATGGGTGGGGCGGTTGCGGTCCGATATATGGCCCGCCATCATGAACACGGCATTTCGCGCCTCCTTCTCGCGGTTCCGGCGACACCGTCATTCACACGGCGGGATGATTTCCAGCACGGCATAGAGCCGGATGTTCTGACCGGACAACTGATCGAAGCTGCTATGAAAGACAGACCTGCCATGCTGGCCAAGGTTGGACTGAAAGTGATCAAAGCCAGAGCTCGTCCGCTGCTGATGGTGTGGTTAGGCTCTCTTTGTCTTCAGGCGTCACATCACGGAACGGTAAAAGCGGCGGCCGCACTGCGGGACGAGGACCTCCGTCAAGATCTCGCCCGCATCACCGTACCGACAGTCATCTTTCAAGGTAAAAAAGACAAGATCTGCGAGCCCAAACTCGCAGAGAAGACCTGCCTCGGCATTCGCGGATCGCGCATCGTTTGCTTTGAAAACAGCGGACATGCGCTGATGTTTGACGAGCAGGATAAATTTAACGAAGAACTGCTTGCTTTCCTCAAGGATACAGAGATATAGGTAAGTGCTGTCATATCCCGTCAGCTCTCCAGACGACTGAAAATATCGAAAGCTTTTTCCATTTTCACCATATAGGCAGGATCATCGCTGGAACACATAAATTGAATCCGCCCCTGTCCTTCGCCGCTGCCCACATCCTTCAAACAGAGCACATTTCTTAATCTGCTGACCGTTCCCCGGCTTCCGTCAATGATCTGGATATGTCCGGGAAGCAACTCCCGTAAGATTTTCTTATAAAAAGGATAATGCGTGCAGCCGAGAACGACCGTTCCATAGGCGTTCAGGTCGAAAGGGGCTAATTTTGCCTCAAAATAATCCACCATCTGAGCGCGGTCAAAATTCAGATTTTCACAGTAACCGACCAGTTCCGGCAGTGGCAGTGAATCGACGCTTCCATGATCGTCCACCCTTGCTACAAGCTCGTTGTATTTGGATTGCGACAGGGTCAGAGGTGTTGCGAATACCAGCACTCTTTTCCCGCTGTGCCGGTTCATCTCCACCGCAGGCTTCACGGCCGGCTCCATCCCGATAATCGGGATGCTGTAGACCTTTCTGAGCTCCGTTGCCGCAATGCTGGTCGCCGTGTTGCAGGCAATGACCAGCGCTTGCACCTCTTCACGAGTAATGCGGGCAGCCGCTTCAAGCACATATTCCATAACCTGATCTTTTGATTTCGTGCCGTAAGGCACATGAAGGGTATCAGCAAAATACAAAAAATTTTCATGCGGCAGTTGTTCGACCGCTTCGGACAGCACCGTAATCCCGCCAATGCCCGAGTCAAAAAATGCGATTGTCATATTCGTCACCTTGCATCATATATTTCCTCTGAGTCAAGCGCCGTTTTTTGCAAAATGGCACGGCAGCACCATGAGGCAAACTTCATTTTAACATATTCCGCCCCTGTCAGCTTCGATCAATAAATCAATTGCTTTTTTGGCACACTTTAACGCTTTTAACACCCATTTTACTTAGTTTAAAAAAGAAAGTGACTTTTAAAAAATTATATTATGAATTATTGTTGACAGCTATAAAGTTTATCATTTATTATTCAAGTATACTTTTAATTATATGGAGGCTAATGCACATGTCCAAAGTATTATTCGTGAAAGCCAACGACCGCACAGCGGAAGAATCTGCAACGGTTAAACTTTATAACGCATTTTATGAGAGCTACAAAGCATCCCATCCGGATGATGAAATCACCGTGCTGGACCTGTACAGCGTTGAGCTTCCTTACCTGAACGCCAACATGATCAATGGCCGCTTCAAAGCTGCTCAAGGTTTGGAGCTGTCTGCTGAAGAAGCTCGTCTCGCAAACATTGCCAACGAATATCTGGATCAATTCCTGGCTGCCGACAAAGTCGTGTTTGCCTTCCCACTCTGGAACCTGACAGTACCTGCAGTATTGCATACTTACATCGATTACCTGAACATGGCCGGCAAAACGTTCAAATACACTGCGGAAGGTCCTGTTGGTCTCGTAACAGACACCAAGGTTGCCCTGCTGAACGCAAGAGGCGGAGTATATTCCGAAGGCCCTATGGCTGCTTGGGAAATGTCCGTAAACCTTGTGAGCAACGTCTTGACCTTCTTCGGCGTGAAGGATATTACCAAAATCGTGCTCGAAGGACATAACGCTGCACCTGATAAAGCTCAGGAAATTGTTGAAAAAGCAGTTAAAAATGCTGCTGATGCTGCTGTTAGCTTCTAATCAATCCATACCGCTCCAGGCTGGCCGATAACGGCCGGCCTGTTTTTAATATCATGACGAAAAGCCGACAGACCAGATGTTTTCATTCGGTCAGCCGGCTTTTTCGTAATTGAACTGTTGAGCTATGGACGACCGATCAACCCAAACAAGAGAAGCTGACTAAGCCCGGCCATTTTCTCATTATAGTTTCCGCTTTTTGCCCAATTGGATTGAAGTGTCCCGATTGCATCCAGCAATTCCAATATGGTTTCAAGCGAAACAGAAGATGCAATTCCCCCTTCCCTTTTCCCCAGTTCAATAAACTCCTGCAGGATTCCGACTCTGATCTGATTTGTATTTTCGCTGTACAGGCTTGATAACGTCTGATCCTCCACCGCACCCGGAGAACTAAGCAGCTGGTAATCCTGATCGGCGCATATTTCAAAAGCCCTTATCAGCTTGTCTTTAAAATCAATGTCCTGGTGAAGGAGTTCCTTAGCCATACGCACGGTATTTTCCATCAGGACATTCGCACATTCTTTGACGACTCCTTCTTTACTGCCGAAATAGTTATAAAGCGAGACCGACGATACCCCGGATTCAGCCTCAATGTCTTTGACACTGACATGCACAAAACCCTTTTCTTTAAAAAGCTTCAGGGCCGCATGCACGATCGCATCTTTCTTCTTCTGTGTTCTGATCTCAAATTTGTTCATATCGTTTTCACATCCCGTATCCATTAGCTAAGTTTACTATACCATAAATCAAAATGTTTTTAAATTATACGAATGAAATTTAAAAATTTATTGACGATCAGCCGACATTGCAGCTATACTCGTGTTGCGAAAGTTTTTAAATATAACGAAAAATATTTAAAAAAAATTATATATCCGCTTTTGCGGAAAATGAGGAGGATTCTTTTTTATGAAAATATTAATTTACGGTGCAGGAGTTCTGGGAAGCTATTTGGCACATGCACTGGTCCGTGGAGACAACAACGTTACGATGCTGGCCAGAGGACGGAGGCTGGATGAGCTGCGGGATGACGGTAATGTACTTCGTCATCATTTGCAGCTCCGCACGACGGTGGATAAAGTCAATGTGATCAGCGAGCTGCAGCCGGAGGATGTATATGATCTTATTTTTGTGGTGATGAAATATCCGGATTTTCGGGCAGTACTGCCTGCCCTGGCAGCCAATCACAGCCGCCATGTCGTGATCGTGGGCAATAATGCGAGTCCGCATGAGATGCAGGATTATTTGCAGGCGAACAGCCCTGTGCAGAAAAAGATTGCTTTTGCCTTTATCGCAGGCGGTGGGTGGAAGGAAACAGGCCGTGTGGTCAGTGTGCATGGTCCAAAGGGGCAAATGACTATCGGGGGGTTAGGCGAAGAGCTGGACTGGCGAGCGGTGATCGACCAGACTTTTACGGGTGCTAAATTTAAAGTCACATTTTATAACGATATGGAAGAATGGCTGAAAAGTCATTTCATGCTGATCCTGCCGCTGAACTCCATTGCTGCCGCTTATGACGGCGACCTGCGCAAGGCCGTAAGAGACAGCAGGCTGCTCAACCAGGTTATTGATGCTATCGATGAAGGCCATCAGGTATTGGAAAAGCTCGGCTATACCGTTACTCCTGAATTGCAAAAAGATTTGCCACGAAAAAAACGGCTGCTGCTCTACATGGGACTCAAGCTGATGTTGAAAGTCCCTGTCGTCAAAAATCTCCTGAGTGACAAGGCAATATCCCAGAATGAGGTGTCTGCACTGCAGCAGGCCTTCAATGATTTGAAGCAAAAAGCGGGCATTCCTACGCCAAATTGGGATAAGCTGGCGAGTTATTCCTCGACCAGCAGCTAAGGAACCCGACCGCCCTTCTGCTAGAACTGAGTCCCTTGATCGAAATCGACAATAGCTTTAGAAGATCTTGATCATAAAATAAAAACTGCTCATGCTACAATACCCGCATGAGCAGTTTTTATTTTTCGAAGTGAGCATAACGGTCTATTGGCGCAAGTGATTTATGAAAGCAGTCCACATTTCTGAAATTGACGGATCTTTTGCGACTGAACTTCACTCATCTTGTCTTACCTTGCGTATTTGTTTGTCCAGCTAAATTAGCCCCATATTATTTGTTTTACTTCTTTGTCGAAAGTTTATAACCCGTATCCCGTACTCTTCACCAAATTGTAAATCCTGATCTGCTGTGACAAGTACTAAGTTATGTACTATAAGGGTCTTTCTCTAGAAGAGCAATTATAGCATTGGTATCGAACAAAATACCTTCCATCAATCCCAATCGGCCCTCCCCTCCTCGACACTCTCACGAAGTTTCTTAACCTGTTCAGAATCGAGAGAACCATAGGAAGCGAGCGCAGCCTTTAAACCGCTAGGTTTATCCTGAAACTCAATGGTTTCACTTATAGGATCAATGATAACCTTCTGGTGAATTCCGGCCTTCTTTAAGAGAGAGAATAAAGATTTATATTCCTCTGCGTTTAACAGATTCTTAGCCATTACCTAACCTCCTCTTATCATGTGTATATAACTATGCAGAAATGAGCCTTTTTCCTTCAGCACTCATCACGTGTACTTACCGCCTTCTTCACATTCATCTTAGCAAAAACAATACAAACTATACACAATTAATTGCCCAACCTGATCAATGTTTTAAAGCGGTTCAAGATTTACTTCTAAAGTCTGCAACAGAAACTGTTTTCTTGTACGAGGATGTCAAAATATTCATTAAGGCATTTTACGTAACAAAAAGGCTCTATCATATACAAAAAAACTGCTCATGTTACAATACCCACATGAGCAGTTTTTATTGCCCGAAGCGACCCAACCCTGAAATCGGTGGCCACCACTATTAGAATTTAATTTTTCGCAAAGTAGCTGCTGCTGCAGAAATCGTTAGATTTCCAGAGGGAGCATTATCGGCTCGAAAACCTGAGTTTTGCAGGAATTCAGGAAAGTTCAGAGCAACAAATTGCACTCCAGCTTCCATTTAAGGGATATACTGCTGCACGATTTTCACGATCTTGCCGTCCTTTATCGTAATATGATAAGGAAAGGCCGTCATATCAAGGACATCTGAGCGGCTGAATGCTTTTTCCAGCGTCTTCAGCGTAACCTGCTCGTTCCAGTTAATCTCGGTGTCTTCCATCCGTCCGGTTTTATCATACAGTTGAAGTACAACTTCAGCATCATCGGCAATCTGTACTTCTTTGGTATCTGTCTTATCATTTACGATATAATAACCGTCCGGAGGCTCGGTCATTCCCGGATCACCTTCCCGTTCGCGGAAGACCTTGTTGGCCGCTTCTCCTTCATACCACTGAATGGGGTCGATTTCCACATACACTGAATCGCGCACATCCATGCGGTCGATAAATACGGTTTCTTGTATTTCTGAAGAAGATACAGGTTCATATCCCTTGGCGGCGGCTCCGCCTGCAGTTGCGGTTACCAAAATAAATGTGAGCAGAAAAAGCTTGGCAGCTGTTTTTATCATATCAGATCTCCCCTTGCAAACTGGGCTGTGGACATTTCATTACACGATTCATTACCCTTCTGCTCATATCTTAAACGATGTGATGTCCCAAAAAGTATCAGATTGACTATAAAACAGTTACATTTTATTAAGACTTGGTCCTAATTTTTATTTCAGCAAGTTCAGCTTGCGAGCCTGCTCTTCCGTCAGAATAAATTCTTCATTTTCCCACAGCTCGTCATCCTCCGATACACCGAACATCAGCATAATTTCATCCCAAATATGCCGCTCCATGGCTTCCTTTTGCGTTATGATGACCTTCACGATGCCTTCCTCCTTTTGGGTTCCTGTAAGATAGGGTTACCCTATGTATACCCCGAAATACGCAGGAAATGCGCGGAGAAAAAGACCGCTATCGAATTTTTTTCGACAGCGGCCTGCCTCTCTATCAAACTCCAGCAAAATTCACATTAATGGCAGTACAACGCTCTCTCCTTCGCTTGTCTCGACGCGAATCGTATTGTTTTCAATCGTCACGCTGCAAATGTCCTCCAAGTCCCCAGGCAGGCCGCCCACCCCGGGGCGGGCATATATGGCCGAGGCCAGCCAATGGGTTCCCGGCGTGAGTGATGCTCTTAATGTCGGAATAACCGTCCGGGGGTGAAGCAGATTGGTGTTTGCATGAGGATAGACGATTTCCGCATGGTCAAAGCCGAGCTTTCCGATCACCGCAGCACAGCCGTGTTCGCTGACGGCGGAGGCGGCCAGCCCGTGCGCGGACGCTTCCATTCCCGCGCCGATGCCCAGCGCAAAGCCACCCTCTGCCGCGTCAAGCGAACGGGCGGATGTTATGCTGTGAATCCGGATATGCCACGGCAGCCCGGCAACGATCCACGTTTGCACTTCAACATCGTGCCACGGCCTCCATTTGGCGTACAGCACATTGCCGCGAATTTCCGTCGCTTCATTCTTTCTTCTCACCCGATACAAATTATCCCCTTCGCTCAACGCCAGCATGGAATCAAACGCACCTTGGGACAACCCCCATTCCGCCCGGGGAACACTGAAGGCAAAATTGGTGGAATAGACAAACTTCTCATACTTCGCCGACGTATGTGTATGTTCATTCGAGCCGGGATGCCCTGCATTAAAAGCAACGACATGGTCCGCGCCCGGATCACGGCAGACCACCAGATGGGCTGGCTCCTGAACCGACACAGCCGGCAAAGGCGGAAGCGGCTGTTCTTTCTCCGTCCAGAACGGATGCTCCTCAGGAAGAGCCAAGGGAAGAAACGCTTTAAGCGCCCAGTACGGCGAGCCAGGTGAATTATAATTTTCAGCCATAATCAAATTGGGATAGGCGTAACCGACGGTGAGCAGACCGCTTGCATCGAAGATGGGTCTGCTGAACCACCAGCGCAAATTACGCATGACCAGCCCTTTCAGCACGCCCGGCGGGAACGTATCAACACCGGCATAGGCCAGCGCACCCCAGAAGGCTGACTGTGCGAAACGATAGGCAAGACTTCTTCCATAGGGAAGCGCCGCCCCGTCGTCTGCGAACCAGCAGATGAACTGTTCCGCAAACTCAGTCGCTCTATCCTTATACAGGCGTGACCGCTCCGGATCTTCTTTTTCCATAACGTGTGCATAAATTAAGCCGTAAAAATGCAGGGCGAACGGACCGTAATAATCGCTATGCCCGCCGATCCCGTCTGCGTACCATCCCTCTTCCAGATAAAAATCGTCAATTCTGCGCAGATTGGCCTCCACTTGCTCACGTGCATAAGGCAGTCCGACCTTGCGGAAGCCCAGGTTGACGAGCACCTGAAAGAAAAGCCAATTGCAATCATGCAAGGGATGACGGTTGATCTGGTTCAGCCAATTGTACAGATTCTGCCGGGCGGCTTCGGACAGCGGCTCCCACACCCGTTCCGGCACAAGCAGCAGGGCGAAGCCCAATGCCGCCATTTCAACCAGCCGCTGGTCATAATCGCGCACATCGCCCCAATATTCCTTATGATCAGGATTTGTTCCGTTCTCCAGCCCGCGCAAACAGATATCCCACAGCTCCGATTCCCCACCCCCGGCAAGCAAGGGCACCATGCCCCACAGGACACGAGAGAAACCTTCCATCTCGGCTATGGCCGGTTCATACGCAGCACCGGATGCCCCGATGCGCAGCCTGGCTCCGCCCTTGCTGTAAAACTGCTGCAGGGGAGCCGCAAGCTGTTCAAACGCCTGCTGCAGGTCTTGCCTCGTAACAAGCGCATTATCCGCGATACCGTCAGATTGGATCATGCTAACCTCCTCCTTGCGTTGGTAGAATGAATATCCGGTCCCTCCCTTCCGACGACTATTCCCAGAATATCGTCCGCCCTCCGCGCAGGCGGGCAAGGCCTTCCACAAAGAAATAATCGCCATAAATAAGCGGAACGTCTATGTTTTTCCCTTCCGGATAATGGCTCGTGCCATGCCTGATCAGCCCTTCCTCCGCGGAATCGTCCCAAGCGCCATAATTGCGGTAAAGGGATTCCAGTATGCGTACTCCCACCTCACGGTACACACCGGACTCAAGCTCGCCAACCTTATCCGCCAGCAGCAGCAGACCGCTTGCCGCGCATGCCCCGGCAGAGGAATCCCGGTACTTCGTGACCTCCGGTGGTATGCGAAAATCCCAATATGGCACGAGATCCTCCGGCAGCTGGGCAAGGAAGTAATGGGCCACACGTTTCGCCGCATCGATGTATCTGCGCTCTCCGTTATGATGATAGGCCAAAGTCAAGCCGTACAGCGCCCAGGCCGTGCCCCGCGCCCAGGCGGATTCCGGCGCATATCCCTGACCGCCGAGCTGGCCTGTACGCTCTCCGGTGATGGCGTCAAACTGCACAATATGATAGACCGACCCGTCAGGGCGGATAAAATGCTCCAGTACCGTTTCCATATGCGCCTCAGCAATATGCCTGTAGCGCGGATCGCCGCTCTCCTTCGAAGCCCAATACAACAACGGCATATTCATACAGCAGTCGATAATGGCTATGCCCGCGTTGTCCTCCCCTTCCCTCCACGGATTCCAGGCGCGGATATACCGCCCTTGCAGATTAAAACGGGCTGCCAAATAATTGGCCGCCTGCAGCGCCCGCCGCCGCGATTCGGCGGATTGGATCAGCTTATAGGAAGCGATGCTCGTCAGTGTCCACATAAACCCCAAGTCATGGTCGAGCCGGGTGTAATCGTGCAGCACCGGATCAAGTTTTACCTCGCACTGCTCCGCCAGTTCCCGTAAACTTGCGTTACTGCTTTCCTCATACACCAGCCAGAGCAACCCAGGCCAGAAGCCTGCTGTCCACCAGTGTGGCGCCTCCAGCACATAGGTGCCGCCTACGCTTGCATGCGGAAAGCCCGCTCCGATCCTTCCGCTGATCCGCACCGTTTTGCGAACGGTGTTCTCCCAGGCTTCGTCCAGCCACTCCGGCGTCTTTCTTTCCAACATGTAATCACTCCCTATTCCAAAGTTATCAGTTCGATGTCCAACTCCACACGGAAGGATAATTCCAAACGCAAAAGCTCAAAATCAACCGTATACCAAGGTGTTTCTTTGCCAAAATGATTCCGGTATACCCGTTCCGTTACGATTGCTTTTACCTGCTCTGGATCGTATATGACTCTTGCCGCATGACGGCTATCGCTTCCCCGCAGCAGCAGACTTCCGGAAAGCTTCCTTTCCCCTACTCCATCCTCTTCCCGGATCACTGGCGGATGCATGGTCACGATCCGTTCGACGACGCTTCCCGGCACAGACGTGAAGGTGAATTCGTCCGTCAGCTTCAGGGATGGGAGTCCCGACTTGCGCCATACGAGCTCGCGCACCAACGAGGATAACCGTGAGGCGGAATAAGCCGCCGTGATGTCCAGACGAAAGCGGACCTCCCTGTCATGGATAACCGTTTCCAGCACCCTCGTCCTGCTGCCGGGCCCGCTTTGTTGATAGCAGCCGTCCACAATCGGAACGGAATGCCCTTGGGAGCCGTTGCAGTCGTAGCTGTACCGCTTCTCACCAAAGTAGGCCGCCGTGTATTCCCCGGGCCCCAGTTCCGCCACAAGCGCAATTCCGTCAGCATGAAGGATAAAACCCCCGATATCGTTATGATTATGTGGCTCATCATTCGATCCGCCCTTGGCGGCAAAACCAAAGCTGCCGTACTCCGTCGAATAACGTGAAAGCATCCACTCCGCATCAGACAAATCATAATCGGCGTCCAGCCAGCAGTTGTCCCGTTTCTCCGGATCAAACCAGACGATATTGCGGAAAGCCGGGGCCCATCTGCTGCAGTGATCGTCGGTATATAAAGCGCGGATGGAAGCAGGCGGCAGCTCCATTTCCGGGTAGAGGCCCGATAAATAATGCGTCAGCCCGATCTGCACCGGCACGCGGCCAAGCGAGTCCGAGAAATTGACCGTGGAATCGGCATACAGGTAGCATTTTTGCTGAAACAAAGCGATTTGACGAACCTTCGGAAGCTCAAACAGGTTGATGCGGCCTTCGGTACGGAGCTTGAGCAGGTCCGCAAAATAAACAAAATAGCCAAAGCCGTAATTCCAATATCCAACGCCCTCCAGACAGGCGCCATCATCCCCGAAGCCGTCCAAATAGCAGGACATCGAGCCGAGCGCTTTAGCAATGATAGTGGTCAGACGCTCGGAAGGCTCCAGCAACAGCAGCGCCGCGGAGCCGACCGATCCGGCACAGACAGCTGCCCAATTATGGGTGGCTGTCTCCCATTCGAATGGACCGCCTTTCAAATAAGGCTCAAGAAGGCGTGCCTCCACCTCCTCCCTGATCCGTACGCGCAGCATTATGGGCAGCCTCTCTCCCAGAAGCAGAAGCAGCTCGCTCAGTGTAAAGCCGGTTTCCGCCGCAAACAGATCGATGGCTCCGCGCACCTTCGTGCTCCGCACATGAGCAGGAAGACACCACGTGTATTCATTACATATGAACCAGATCGTTTCATACAGCTCGCTGGCAAAGGTCTCGTTGTCCGGCTCCAGCAGAGACAGAAGCGCATATGTATTCAAACGCCGCCTGCGCTCGAAGTATACGCTTTCATATTCCAACCGCGATCCCTGCTTTTCGAATAGGGTGAACAAACCGAAGGTGAGCTCCGGTATCGGCAAATCCGCAAGTCTCTTCCCTTCCTGGTGGATTTCAGCAACAATCGCTTCGTATTCCTCTGTAGCGCCGACCCTCTTCCAAAATTCCTGCTGACTGCATCCCTTGTAATAAAAATCCGGGTTTAGCGGGGCCAACTGTTCCATATTCATACGAACTTCTTCAGTGCCAAGCATGATGGTCATCCCCTTTGCCTTAATGTCCCGCCTCTTATCCCCGGTACTCGACGGGAGTCGCTCCCGTATGGACCTTGAATGTCTTGATAAAATAACTCTGATTGTCATATCCGAGCAGCTCGCAAATTTCCCCGACCGTATGCCCTGTATGGTCGAGCAACTCCTTGGCCCGCTCCACCTTCATGCGTGTCACGTATTCGATAAAGGTCATGCCCATTTCCTTTTTGAACAGCCTGCTGAAATAGCTGGCATTCAAATGCAAATGCTCGGCCACCTCATCCAGGCAAATCCGGCGGCCAATATGCAGCGCCACGTACCTGCACACCTCCGTAATTTCCGTCCGCTTGCTGGCCGCAGCGCTCCCTGTCCTGGCCGAGACGAAGGCACACAGATGATCCGCCAGCCAGTCGCCAAGCTGATCGAGTGAATCCAGCTCGGCAATCTCACGGTGCAGGGTATCAGCCGTATGGCTCGAACGGACGGGCTGAAGCGTATGCAGCTTCAGCTTCAGATCCAGCAGCAGCTTGAGCGTCCAATCCTTCACCACTTCGGTCGGATATTTCTGCACACGGATCCATTCAATCCATCGCTGCGCGGCATGCCCCGCTTCCTGCACGCTCTTCCCCAGCAGCACCGCCCGCAGCTGCTGGATCGCTTCATCGTAATAGTCGAACAAATCCTGTGGCGACGCTTGCAGGGCTGAAGGAGAGCATTTGGCGCAATCACCTTCGCGCAAATAAAACCGCTGCTCTTCGCTGTCCAGCAGTTCAACCAGGCTTGCCTTTAGCAGTTCCGGTGTGCCTGCGGAGGGACCGATGAGAAAAGACATGCGGATTTTCAGCACCTGCAGCAGCGTGTTCTGAATTTGGCGCAGCGACTCCCTGAGCTGATCCATGACGTTTACCTTTAGCGTAGGTTTATAAGCAAACAGCAGCAGGGAACGCTTAACATCGTAGCCGGTGTGCAGCCCGCGCAGCTCCCCCGCCTGCAGCACTTCGTCCATCACATTGCCTACCGCAAACAGCAGCGTCTGATCTGACGCAAAACGGTGCTTCACCAGCCGATAGTTGTCAACAAAACCGATCACGGGCAAACATTGCTCGCCGCTTAACAACAAGCCATAACCCTCGGCATCCCGCCTCCAGGCTTCCGGCGACAGCAAAGGCTGATGAATGAAATTTTTGATCACTTTCTCCCGGCGCAGTTCCTTCGTCTCGTTCAGCAGCCTGTGCAGCCGCTCCTGTTCCCAGTTCATTCTCCGTTCTTCATCCAGCCCCTCCTTCAACCGCAGCAGCAGCCGTGACAAATCTTCGGGATCAAGCGCATCCTTCAGGAAATACTCCTGCACATTCAGCCGCATCGCCTGCTGTGCCAACTGAAACTCGCTGTGACAGGACAGAATGACGATTCTCACTCCCGCCCGGCGTTCACTTATGCGTGCTGCCAGCTCCAGTCCGTCCAGCTTCGGCATCCCGATATCCGTAATGAGCACATCAGGCATCTGCCGCTCGGCCTGCTCCCATGCGCTCAGCCCGTTCTCATGTGTTCCCATCAGCCGATAGCCAAGCCGTTCCCACTCAATCGTCTCGCTCAGCAGTTCAATTACCGGATAATCGTCATCTGCCAGCATAACGTTATACATCAGGCGCTTCCCCCTTCTCCGGAATTCGCATTCTGATCTCTGTTCCTTTTCCAGGCACGCTTTGTACATCCATGTGGAAACCGTCTCCAAAAACCATTCGCATCCGTTCCACGACATTGGGCAGCCCGATGCCGGAAAAACCTTTATGCTGTCCTTCCCGCTCGCGCATCGCTCCATCAGATTCGACTTGAATACTATTACGGAGCCGCTCCAGCTCTTCTTCATTCATCCCTTCTCCGTCATCCGCCACGGATAATTCAATGGCTCCATCGTCGCGCATTTCGGCACGGATAACGATCGTCCCTTTCCGTTGACCCAATCCGTGGATGATCGCATTCTCCACAATCGGCTGCAGGAAAAAGCGGGGCACCTGAAGCATGAACACTTCAGAAGCGATGTCGAGCCGCAGCTGCACCTCTTCTTTTTGCCGCAGATTCATCAGCTCCACATAACAGGTGATCAGATCCATTTCCTCATGCAGATGAATATCGTCCTTTTCGCTCGTAATCGTCATCCGCAGCAGCCTGGAGAGCGAGCCGATCATCTTCGCGCTGTCCCGGTCCCCACCCCGCATCGCCTTCATTCGAATCGAGTTGAGAACGTTGAACAGAAAATGCGGATTGATCTGTGCCTGTAGCATTCGCAGCTCCGCCCTGCGCTTGCGTGCCTGTGTCTCGGAGACCTCCGCCAGCATCTGCTTCACCCGGTCGAGCATTTGATCGAACAGGAGACCAAGCCGCCCGATCTCATCCTGCCCCCGAATGCCGGAACGAACGTCCAGATTGCCCTGCTGGACCGCGGCCGTCACCCTGCCAAGCTTGACAAGCGGTTTGGTGAACGCCCGCAGCAGCGCAATGAGCAGCAGCAGAAAGAAGAAAAAGGAAACCAGTTGAAAGAGAAACACGCGCTTGAATATCGAGCTAATGTTGGCCTCCGCCCGCTTGTAAGGCTGCACGGAGACCAGCCGCCAGTCGTTAAAGGAGATCGTCTGTCCAGCTACCAAATACCGCTCTTCCCCGGTCTGTACAACCGGTGAGCCTGCGGGCGCTCCGGCCTCCCGTAAGCGAAAGTCCAGCTCCTGCCCGATCCGCGTCCGGTCTTTATGGGAAAGGATACGGCCGGAGCCGTCGGTCAGCATGACCTCCTGACCTGCGTTCAGCCGGTCAAAGATGGCATTGACCTGATTTTCCATAACAGTAACGATAATGTAGCCGTAGATTTCCCCGTTTTCAAGCCGCAGCGTGCGGGCCACGGAAATCTGATAAGGGTTGTCGAGCTTCTCCATACTGAACACGGTCGGCCTCGTCGCCACCCAATAGGACTGGAAGCCCTGCAGCTTGTCGAGCTCCCCAAACCAGGGCTCATGCTTCAGATTAGCGGGATTGTAATCGCTGGTCGAATAGTTGGTGTAGCTTTTTCCGTTAGTTAGCAGTACGGTTACATAACTCTTGTCGCCGATGACCGTCAGGCTTTCCAGCTGTTCGAGAATGTTATTTTCCCGGAGAAAAGCCTCATAAGGCTGCGCGGAAAGCTCGCCGCCGGTGTTGACGATCTTAAAGTAGGAGTTCATATCCGCGTTGACCTGTATGTAATTGGCGATATTCAGCATGCTCTTGAACAAACCCGTGACAGAACCGTTCACAAGCTGGAGAGAATCCTGTGCATTGGACACCGCCTGCCGCTGCACTGCCTCCTGCGTCAAGGCGTTGTACGTCAGCAGCGTAATGGCCGTCGGCAGCAGCACACAAGCAATGGCGGTCAAAAGCAGCTTATTGCGGATCGATTGCGACAAGAGATGTTTCCGTAATCTGCCAAGCATTTCATGATGCCCCCTTATAGATGCCCCCCTTATAATAGAAAAAAAGGGGCGTTTGTGACGCCCCAACACAGGGTCAAAATCTTACTTTTTGTTGGAATCAATAATTTCCTGGGTGCGCTCCTGGCTGTTCTTGACGGTGGTATCGATATCTTGATTGCCAAGAATCAGCTTTTCGTATTCCTCGTTGATCACCTTGTAGACTTCTGCCTGGTAGGAAGCGGGCGGAACAAGCTCGGACGCCTTCGAGGCAAGAAGTGTATTGACCAGCGATTGTTTGTCAACAAGCTCGGGATTTTTCGTGCCGGCAAGTATTTTCTCAATGATCTTGGTCACTTCCTCCTCCTTCACCTGGTTCCAGGCCGGGACATTTTTGTTTTGCACAATCTGTCCTTCCGTCGTATACCAGCGAACGAAGTTATACGCTTCCTGCTTATGCTTGGAGCTGGCCGCTACCGAGACGTAATCCGTCGTTACCGGCGAATAACCGATGGAATCAGCCTTGTCGTTCTTCGGGAACGGAGCCACGGCCACATGGAATGTCAGAGGCACCTTGTCCGTACCGCCGATTTCCGTGTTCATCCAGCTTCCAATCGTAATCATGCTCGCCGACTGGTTGAAAAACTGTGTCCGGTAATTCAGCTTTTGCGAGATCATGTCCGAGTAAGGGACAGAGGACTGGTCCTCCTTCTCCATCTTCACTCGCAGCTCCAGCGTACGCTTGAAATTTGGGTTTTCCAGGTTGGAGGAACCATCTGGCTTCAGGAAATCGGAGCCTTGTGGCTGATTGATCATCATCAGCTTGACAAATTCCAGCCAGCTGCCGCCCTGCGGTCCGTGAAAGTAGGTTCCATATCTTTTGGAAGCGCCTTCACCTTTGGTCAGCTTTTTGGCATATTCGGCATATTCATCCCATGTCCAGTCAGTCGGCACAGGTAGCCCCGCCTCATCCAGCTGATCCTTGTTCAGCAGCACATACCATGGATTGAATTTGCCCGGAAGCGCATACACTTTGCCGTTCAAACGGGGGTCTATTTTGTAGTCTTCTTCCACCTTGTAGCCGTCCTTGGCGATATAATCGTCAAGCGGCTCTGCCATGCCAAGCGCTACCCGCTGTGCGTATCCGGCGGCATCACTGAACATCAGAATGTCCATCGGTTCGCCGGAAGCAGCGGCCAGATCCAGCTTTTTGGAGGCTTCCGCCGTGTCGCCCTTCTCGCTCAGATTGACAACCTCCACGGTGACGCCCGGAGTCGCCTTCTCATAAGCAGCAATGGTTTCCTTCCAATTATAGGCCTCCTCCGTTCCGTACGTATACAGCCGCAGGTTCACCCCCGCTTCGTTCGAATTGCTGTCCGTGGCGGTGCCGCTGCTGCCGCATCCCGCAAGCAACCCCACCATCAGAGCTGCGACCAGGGAGCCGACGATCCATTTCCTTTTCATCTGCAAGACCCTCCTTATTGAAGTATAGCTGTATTCCACCCCATTGTAACCGGGGGAATTCGGCAGCTCATGAAACAATTTTTACTTCTTCCGAACTATTTTGACTATTTGAATACGCTTACATCACCCTTTAACTCCACCCAGCGCAATACCGCTGATGACGCTTCTTTGTCCGATGATAAATACGATCAGCAGCGGGAAGATAGCCGACACGGCCGCCGCCATGATCAGGGAGTAAAACTCTCCGCTCAAAGAGGTGAATTTCTGCATGGCAAGCTGGATTGTGAACAAGTGGTCGGAGCGCAGAAAAATAAGCGGATTCTGATAGTCATTCCATGTCCAGATAAAGCGCAGAATCGCATAGGTCGCAACGGCTGGCTTAACTAGCGGAAGCCCAATCGACCAGAAGATTCGCCCATGGTGGGCCCCGTCAATTTTGGCCGATTCAATAAATTCCTGGTGTACCCCCATAAAAAACTGGCGCAGCATGAAGGTGCCGAGCACGCTGAAGCTGCCAAGCAAAATCAAACCCAGATGGCTGTCGAACAGTCCGATATTTCGGTACAAAATAAACTGCGGAATGAGCGTCGCCTGCCCAGGCACCATATATGTCGCCAGGACGATCATGAACAGCCATTTGCCTGCCTTGAAATTCACCTTGGAGAAGCCGTACGCCGCCAGGCTTGACACCAGACAGGAAATGCAGGTCGTCAGCACACTGACCTTGATGGAATTCCAATAGTACAGGTAAAACGGATATTCCCCGAACCACACCTCCTTGTAATTCTCGATTGCATTCCACTCCCGCGGAATCCATTGAATGGGATAGACGAATACATCCTTCTCCACCTTGAAGGAGGTGATAAGCATCCAGAAAAAAGGAAGCAGAAATAATAGACTGATCACGAACATGATTGCGGTAATGATGGTTTTGCGCCAATCCCATTTGGCTGCGGCTGTTTTCATTCGCCTCTCCCCTTTCGCTAGTAATTGACCCATTTTTTCTGGGCGGCCCATTGCCCGAACGTAATCAGCAGCACAAAGAGCAGCAGCACCACGGAAACCGAAGACGCATAACCGACCTTCAGGTTCACGAAAGCTTGCTCGTACAAATACCAGACCATCATGCTGGTGGAGCCGATGGGCCCCCCTTGCGTCATCACCGCGATCACATCAAACACCTTGAACGTCGAAATCATGCCTGTAACGAGCAAAAAGAACGACGTCGGGGACAGCAGCGGAAACGTAATGCGGGTAAACTTCACCCATGTGCCCGCCCCGTCAATTTCGGCAGCCTCATACAGGTCTTCGGGAATGGACTGCAGACCGGCAATGTAGATGATCATATTAAACCCGATGGACGTCCAGATGGAGATCATCATGATGGAAATGAGGGCAAAATTGGGGTCCGCAATCCACTTCGGCGGATTAGCGATGCCGATCGCTTTCAGGAACTCATTAATCGGGCCGTACGACGGCTGAAATAGCACCTGCCATACGACAGCAACCGCCACAATACTGGAAATATAAGGCATGAAATAAGCGACCTTGAAGTACCCTTTCCAATACACATTTTTGTTGATCATGACGGCCAGCACCATAGAAATTAGCAAATAGACAGGCACCGTAAGCAGAAACACAATGTTGTTGCGCACCGATTTGATAAAAGCATCATCCTTGAGCAGTGTTTCGAAATTGCCGAGTCCGACCCACTTGATGCCGTTCCAGCCTGCGACAAAATTCCAGTCCGCAAAGCTGAGTACAATGGTGGCGATAATCGGCAGCAGTACCAGGATAGTGACACCAATCAGCATGGGGCCGACGAACAGCAGACCCGCTAACGTCTCTCCACGCTGCAGGGAGCCCCTCTTTTTCCAGGCCACAGGTTTGCCGGCCAGAGCGCGGGAAGATTGCGCCATTTTTAACACCTCGCTTCATGTCATGTTTTGAATTTAGGCACACTCAAATAAATAACTGAGCAATTCAAGATCGTAACGATTTGGAAATACAAGTGCAGCGATTTACACGCATATTTTCTGGAAAACCGTTCCTATTGTGGGTGAGGAAATGAGGCGTCTCTTGATTTTGAACACACC
The DNA here is from genome assembly GCF_042138635.1 of Paenibacillus medicaginis. NCBI lineage: Bacteria > Bacillati > Bacillota > Bacilli > Caryophanales > Paenibacillaceae > Paenibacillus > Paenibacillus medicaginis. Next base: position 124,198 of record NZ_JBHIRY010000017.1, read on the forward strand.
TCCCCTTACCCCATTGAGGATTTCCTAGGGAGAAAACCCCAAATCCAAAGCTTTCTTGCATTTTTCAGGAAGCAGTGTAACCAACCATTTTCCAATGACAGCATCGCGATCCATCAATGTTTCATAGGTGTCCATGGCCTTCTTATTCAGTTTCTTGCCCGTCTCATAGATCTGTTCCACAACCGATATCACCGGAGGTTTCCCCTTCCACGTCATCGTTTGCGCGAACGCGTAGACCGTTTCTTCGTCCCGAAGCAGGGAGCCATTCCAATGCTGTTCCAGCCGCCCCCATCCCGCTCAATGGGATTGTATTTACTATGGTAGGGCGGGTAGTACGCCAAGATGATTTTCACCCCATGCCGGGCAGCAAATTCCACCATTCGCTTGATGAACTGCGTTCTGCGGCTGTTGTTCTCTGGGCCATTGTCGCTATTGATGAGGATCGTGTCGATGGCTTTGTTCGCAGCGTAACCGCTGTTTATCCAATATCGTTCGATCTCGTCGACCATGAAATCGGCCGTCACTTTCGTCCGGGTAAACGACAACGCGACTTGATCCGCAGTCACATCCAGGATGCCAAACGGCGTGACGAAGGTTTCAGAAAAATCATGATCCGCTGCCTTTCGTGCGACTCGGCTGAAGCCGCCTCTGGAAAAATCGCCGATCTTCACACGGTCTTTTGTATCGATGGAGATGCGAACCACGGTACTCTGATTTTTTGCCTCCTCGTGTATTTCCTTCAGTTTGCTGAAAATCGCGTCCGTTTGCTCGATTTTCTTGAACGGCTTGGCTTTCTTCACTTTCTTCAGCGTATAGCCGAGCTCGTTGACTTTGGTATTGATCGTTTGAAAGGTGGGTAACTCCTCGTCCGTGTAGCCTTTTTCCTGAATGAGCTGCTTTCGAATTTCTTTTACGGTCAAACGTGTGTACAGCTTTTCTGTTTTAAAGCTGGGGTCAGTCTGGCTCTGGCCGTCTATGATGGCCTGAATGCTCTTCAGCAAGCCCGGCAGCTTCTCTTCTGCCCGAAGCCGCCCACGCTCGTGAAATCGGTCTGCCTTTGCAACGCCCGATTCGACTTCTTGTCTTCCTTTGGCAATCGTATTTCGACTGACCTGGAAGGTTCGTGCGACAAGTGTGGCTCCGCCTCTCCCCACTTCCTTCGATAGCTTGGCGAGCAGTATCCGTTTGTTTGAGCCGCTCAGAGAGGGCAACATTTCTTTCAGAAAGTCTTTGCATTTTTGAAACCATTGCGGTACCATTTGGATACATCCTTCACTATGTTTTTGGTTTGTTTTAGGGAAACCAATCAAAACACATATCGAAGGATTTTTCCATCTTTTTTTCATTCGTTCTCGCTCGCTACAATTTTAACGTTTTGTTCTATTATTTTATTGGGTGTGCCTTACCTTCTTATATCTTAAGAAAAAGAGCGCTTTCTATTTGACGGTATTTTGATCATCTTCACGCTCATTTTGACTTTTTCTTGCCTTAGACATTAACTTTGACTGAAGCATTTCAACGGAAAGAAGCCATCCCTGATCCGGAATGACTTCCTTTCGCTTGATTTGCATATGCAAGGTTAATCTTAAATGCATTACTTCAAATATCTTCCCGTGATCGTGCCTCGGTGCCCCTTGGGGCCTCTTTCTCGCCACCTGGCGTGCGCAAATTCGTCGGTTTACGCACGCCAGCGCTAGAAGGCTTGCTGCAGTTGCTATTGTTTCCGAGTTGCTGAATATGCGCAGGCCAGTTGATCGAGAAGAAATTGAACAACGAAAGCAATCCCTGATCAAAAGATATCCCCCTTGAATGGGAAACCTAAGTAGTAACAAACAAATATCATAACAAACAAAAAAACATGGACATTTATTGTAAATAATGGTACATTCGGATCAGGGATGGGTTGGCCAACTTTTATACCCTAAAATATGTCTTTAGAAAGGAGTTTAACAATGACAAGAGTACTAAGGTATTGTAGCAAAATAAACTACCTGTTTTTAGGCGAAATTGTGTAGTTCCATTCTCCATGAAAGTCATTTTTTTCTAAG
>NZ_JBHIRY010000018.1:0-119614 GCF_042138635.1 Paenibacillus medicaginis
CCGCTTTCGTTGGATTGCCTTCATTTTCGCATGGTTTCCGTTTGTATTGAAGGTGGGTTAGATTTGACGCTTACGTTTTTTTCATGTATCAAGAAAGTTCCATTCAGGATGTTTTACTCAGGTTGATCCCCAGCATTCCTCCAAAAGCGCCAAGAATGAAGGCTGCAGACAAGTGCAAAAGATCCTGTATATTTACACGCGAATCCAAGGCCAAAAAGCCGATCACCAGAACGGCTATCCCGTAAACCACCCCCGTTAGTCCCCCTTGATACCAGCCTTTTTTTTCCGATCTTCTGCCTGATACAAAACCGCCTGCCAGCATGGAGATGCCATGAACAATGTAAGTGAAAAGGGATAAGTCCTGCTCCTGCATGCCGGTGAGCCATAGCAGCAAGGACAGTATAAGCGCCCCGACCATCATCCATACAAAAGCATAGAACAGACCGGATAAAAGGGGGCTGGATACACGATTGGACCAACGGCGGATCAAATCCATCTTACTGACCTCCTCCGAAAATATCATATATCCCATTCTATGGCCGCGCGGCCGCAGATAGTACAAGCTATCCTTTTTCGCCGTTACTTTTTCCATTAATTAAAAGTCAATTTTACTGTATGCGACGACCTGGTCAGGGCGAGAATACCTATACGCGTTCTGATCTCCCAAGTGGGGTACACAGGAGGATGAGATTTGCTATGGTTGACCATATAGGAATGCATATCTTTCGTACGGTGCTGATGTATGTGGTGCTTTATGTGATTATGCGGATCATGGGCAAACGGGAAATTGGCAAGCTGTCCCTCTTTGATCTGATTATTTCTATCATGATGGCCGAAATTGCTGTTTTTTCGCTGGAGGATGTCGATCGTCCTCTTTATAATGCGTTTGTGCCTCTGGTAACACTGCTGATCCTTCAGATCAGCATAGCTTATATTAGTCTGAAAAACCGTGGCTTACGGCTGTGGTTTGACGGCAAGCCTGCAGTAATTATTGCCGGAGGCGAGCTGGATCGCGAAATCATGGCCAAGCAGCGATACAATCTGGATGATTTGATGCTCCAGTTGAGGGAGCAAAATATAGCCAGTATATCGGAAGTAGATTATGCGATCCTGGAGACGAGCGGCAAACTTACGGTGATCCCGAAAATAAACGGCCTTGAGAATACGGACAATTCAGAGAATGCAGCCTCACCATCTGCTAAAGGGGGCGTGTCCTCTCCCACCAGGAAGGATCTTGAAAAGTTCAAGTATGAAGGGCTCCCCATTCCGCTCATTATGGACGGTAAAGTGCAGGACGCCAATCTTGAGAAGTTAAACAAGACCAGATTCTGGCTGAAAAATCAAATTCAGCTTCAAGGCCATAACGATTTCAAGGATATTTTTCTGTGTACATTGGACCACAACGGCAAGCTGTATGTCAGTGCGGGGGACAGGAGGCAATAAGCGCTTTTTCCCGGCTATTCCTCTCAGGTTCTGAACCACCTCCGCACAAAGGGGATGCGGTGCAACTGATCCCACACGATCATGCCTGTACAAGTCATAAACACCAGATACAGCACTATTCCGCTCAAAGACGAACTGATAAACTGCAGCCAAAGCGAGTCGCTGAAAGGAAGATGGCGGTAGGCATACAACACGGCCCCGCCCATCAAAAGCATCCCGGCAACCGTTTTGAACCAATCCCCTGGCTTCATCTGATAGCCAAGCAGTCTGCTTACACTGTATCCATGCAGCAGGGTCACAGCCATGCTGTTTACACATATGGCGGTTACGCCACCGTAAATACCGTATTCGGGCCGGGATGCAAGGGCGATGATCAGCGTGATTTTAATAATAGCCCCTGCTGCGGTATTCATGAGCGCCTGGCCTGGACGATTTAACGCCTGCAGGGCAGCTTGCAAGGGGGCTTGAATATAAATGAACAGGGCAAATGGAGCCATAAGCTTCAGCATCCCGGCGGCCTCTGTGCTGTTGTACAGCAGCATACATACCGGCTCAGCGAGCACGTACATTAGTACGGCAAACGGAGCGCCGGTAACCAGAGAGAGCCGCAGAGACTGGTTCAGCCGGCTGTGAACAACCGTCCAGTTCCCTCCTGCAGCAGCTTCGGACAGGGAAGGAACGAGCGAGATAGCCAGAGAAGTGGTCAAGGCGCCGGGCAGAAGCAGCACCGGGATGATCATGCCTTGCAGCACACCATACTGGGCGGTTGCTACGGCGGTTGCAATTCCTGCAGCCGCAAGGCTGCGCATCAGCACGATTGATTCAAGCAGGTAGGAAATTGAACCGACCAGTCTGCTGGCGGTCACCGGTATGGATAGGGACAGCAGGGGCCTGAGTATTTTCACTTTTCCGGAAAGACTCCCCTTAGGTTGAATATCCTTAGGAGGATCCTTATGGTGCCTGACGTACTGCCACAGCAATACGAACATGCCGATCAGTTCGCCGACCATGGCTCCAAGCATAGCGCCGGCGGCAGCAAATTCGATTCCCTTGGGCAGCAGCAGATACGAAAACCAAATGACACAAATAATACGGATGACGGTTTCGGCTATGGAAGATGCCGCGGACGGAATCATGTTTTGCTTCCCTTGAAAGTAGCCGCGGTACACCGATGATACTGCCACGATAACAATCATGGGCGTCATACTGACAAAAGTGTGGTACACACGGTTGTCTGTAAGAATATGGTTTGTAATCCAGGGAGCAAAGACAAGGCAGAGAATCAGAAATATCATACCCAGGGCAACCGTGAATTCGAGTGAAGTATACAGGATACGACTGGAGCGCTCCGGGCGCCCCTCCGTCTCGGCTTCAGCGACCAGTTTGGCGACAGCCAAAGGGATTCCTCCGGTGATGAGTGTGATGATGACTATGAAAAACGGGTATCCCTGCTGGTACAATCCGACGCCTTCCGGACCGATGATACGGGGAAGCATAATGCGCGGAACGAAGCCTAGCAGCCGGTTGATGATACCTGCGGCAAGCAGTATGATGGCTCCTTGAATAAAGGTTTGTTTTCTCAACCGCAACTCCCTCTTCCGTCAGATTTGGGCTGAACCTGCTTACAGCATGTAGTAAATGGATATGCCTAACCTGTCCTCTTTCATGACAAGCCTGTGAATAACCTGAATGGTAAATTAAGAAAGGCGGGATATTGTAGTTGACGGAAGGACGGATTACATATATTGTTTGCATGTACGGTTTATGTTTGCTGGACGGCTAAGAGCGAGTAGAATCCTTTTAATAGCACGGTTCAGGAGGTTGAAGCCAATGGGCATGGAAGAGCTGGATGAACATTATCTGGAAGAGGCTGTGGAGATGCTGTGCCGCAGCAAAGCTGAAGAGCTTAGAATGGTAGGCTACGAGTATGTGACCAGCAAGGATGTCTGGGACTGTGTGAGCAGTAAATATGAGCAAGAGGGAATCCCCCCGCTGCATAAGCTTGTGAACGATATTCTTTCGCTGAAAGCGACCAGCTTCATGAACTTTTTAACGATGTCCGCACTCCGGGGATCCACTTTCGAATAGGGAGGGGATCTTTTTTGTGGTCAAATTGACTGCATTTGCTGAGGTGCTATAATAGGAATATTGAGAATTGAAAGGGGATCATGGGACGGCATGAAGAGAGTGGTAAGTTTCATCCTGGTCGTGCTCATAACCGCTGGAGTTATGATCGGGACCAGCCCGGCCTTATTGCAAAGCTTAAAATTGGGCCTCGACTTAAAGGGAGGCTTTGAAGTTTTATACGAAGCAGAGCCCATGCAGGGAGGACAAGCAGTAACACGAGAATCGCTTTTGCAGACTGCCAAAAGTCTTGAGGCAAGAATCAATGCTATGGGGACCAGCGAACCTGAAGTAACCACGGAAGGGAGTAACCGTATCCGTGTACGGATTGCTGGTGTGACGAATGAAGCGGAAATGCGCGCCATGCTGAAGAAACCGGCTCAATTGACTTTCCGCAGCGCGGCTGAGGGAGATAAGCCGGGAACTTACAGCAAAATTGAGCTGCGCGGTGAGGATTTTGTAGAAAACGGCGCTTCTGTTGTATCCAATTCATTGAATCAGCCCGAAATTAGCATTAAAGTGAAGGACAGCGCCAAATTTGCTGAGTTAACCAAGCGCTTGACTGGAAAAGTGCTGGCCATTTATCTTGATGAGGAACTGCTTTCAGCTCCAGAGGTAAGACAACAGCTAACAGACGGCAACGCCTCGATTACAGGTAGTTATACTCGTGAAGAAGCAAGCCGCATTGCCGATACCATTAATCTGGGTGCACTGCCGCTCAGCCTTACAGAGAAATATTCGCAGAGCGTCGGCGCCACACTGGGGCAATTATCGTTGCATCAGACGATTGTTGCGGGTCTGATCGCATCGGTTATTATTTTGCTGTTCATGATTCTGATGTATCGTGTTCCGGGCCTGATTGCCAGCTTCTGTCTGATTCTGCATACATGGCTGGTGCTTGCCATCTTCTATTTCGGTGATTTCGTGCTGACACTGCCGGGAATCGCGGCCTTCGTGCTCGGGATCGGCATGGCGGTCGACGCGAATATCATTACTTATGAACGGATCAAAGAGGAGATTCTTAGCGGCAAGTCCATCCGCTCTTCTATGGTTGCCGGAGGCAAGAATTCCTTCCGTACCGTAATGGACGCCAATATTACAACAATTATTGCAGGGCTTGTCATGTTTGCACTGGGTACGGGTTCCGTTAAAGGTTTTGCCCTGGTGCTAATCGTGGACATTGTCGTAAGTATTCTTACCAACGTGTTCTTCTCACGTTTCCTGCTCAATCTCCTGATCAAGGCTGATGTGATTAAGAAGCCTAAGTATTTCGGTGTAAAGGAGAGTGAGATTCGTGCGCTTTAATTGGAATTGGGATTATATGAAGGCCAGCAAATATTTTTACGGATTCTCGATTGCGCTGGCTATCGTAGGGATTATATGTGTGTCCATTTTCGGACTTAATTACGGCGTCGATTTCCGTTCAGGGTCCAATATAGACGTGAATTTGACGAAACCGGTTACTCAGGCCCAGATTCAATCTTTGCTGGATTCACAGGGAATTGGAGAAGATGTTGATTACACGCCTGGGAATGACCGCTTCGGCATTCGCTTCTCCAAAGTACTAAACGATCAGCAGGTCAATGAATTGAAATCTGCCTTTAACTCGAAGCTGGATCAAGGAGCTTCCTTCGAAGTCAATACCGTGGATACGGAGATGGCCAAGGAACTGGAGCGTAACGCCATTTACGCGGTTTTGATTGCCTGTGTGGCGATCGCGATTTTCGTATCCATCCGTTTCGAATGGCGCTTTGCCATTGCGGCGATTGTATCGCTGTTGCATGACGCGATTCTGGTCATCGCCATCTTTGCCATTTTCCGGCTGGAGATCGATCTGACCTTTATTACCGCGATTTTGACCATCGTAGGTTTCTCGATTAACGATACGATTGTTATATTTGACCGTATCCGTGAAAATCTGCGCTTTGCAAAGAAAAAGTCCAAGACAGATCTAGCGGATGTCGTCAACCAGAGCATTGCCCAAACGATGACTCGCTCGCTGGCCACTGTCTTTACCGTTTTCATTGCATCGGCATGTCTGCTGATCTTCGGCGGTGCTTCCATCCGAATGTTCTCGCTCTCTATGGTTATTGGTCTGCTCTTTGGGGCCTACTCCTCCATCTTTATTGCGGCGCCGCTGTGGCTTGGCTTGAAATCCAAGCAGAAGCCGCCTGCAGCCAAAGCGGCAAAACCGGCCAATCCATAAATGAAACTGAGCACAGGAAGCCGCGTCTGACAGGGCGCGGCTTTCTAGTCCATTCGTTTGTCCAAGGCATGTACAGGAATGAGGGGGAACTGTTGTGAAAAGCGAACGTAGCCGGTCATCGGAGACGGCGGCGTGGACAGGAATCGCCGGTGACCTGATAATAACTCTGTTAAAAGGCGCTGCAGGATATATCTCGGGCAGCAAGGCATTGATGGGAGACGGGCTGTATGCCGCGTCAGATGCAGCGGCAGGTCTGGCCCGGCGTCTGACTGCCGGGAAGCCCGGAGCCCGAGTGGAAAGACGAAGCCATCACGATAATCCAAAGGCACGTCCTGCTGTCCCTGTACTGTTTGCGATTCTGTTATTAATGACCGGATTGGAGCTGGCAGGCACGGCTATACGATCTCTGGTTGCGGGTGAGCCTTCTGTGCCGGGAATCTATGCTTTGATTACCGCATTTGCCGCATTAGCTCTAAAGGAAGCCTTTTTTCAATTCCAATACAGATTCATCAAGAAAAAAGGTGGAGCGGAAGTAAATACTCACATTAATGAACATCGTTTCTCGCTATATTCATCTTTAACAGCCATTCTCGGGATGAGTGGAGCGATGGCAGGCCAGGCATTCGACCTGAGTTTGCTTCTTTATCTGGATCCGGTTGCGGGCCTGCTCATCGCCTGCCTTGTGCTTCGCAAAGGCTATTTACTGATTGTGCAATCCGTTTACGGTCCCCTTGTTGAGGAGCTTCGGGAAGAGGATGTACGTCTATATATGGAGACGGTTCAGAGAGTGCGTGGTGTAGTTACCATTGTAAGCCTGAAGGCAGTGGAGTTTAACGATGCCGTAACCATTGACGCTCTTATCAGCGTAAGTCCCCGCATCACGGTGCAGGAGGCGCAGGAAATTGCGGAACGTGCCAGGACGCTGCTGATGACCCGTTTTGCCAGAGTGACAGATGTCAAAATACAGTTTAGCCCTTATCAGTCGCTTTACCCGTACAAGACGAATCATGAACTGCCAGAGAATGATGTTTCGCCGCTAATCCAATGAGTGAAGCGGACGGCACGGAAAGTAAGGTGAAATCTATTGCTTCAATCGCAGTACCGCTGGAAAATTGCAGAGCCGTACCCTGCTGTCAGAGACGAGCTGGCCCGTGAACTGCAAATTTCTCCTCTGCTGGCTTCATTGCTGGCAAACAGGGGGATAGACACGTCCGAGTCGGCACACCGCTTTTTGCACGGACAGGATGAATCGATGTATGACCCGTATTTGCTGCTGGGTATGGACCGGGCGATCCCGCGTATCCGGGAGGCGCTTGAGCGTAATGAACATATATTAATTTACGGGGATTACGATGCCGACGGTGTATCCAGCACAGCGCTTATGATTCAATTGATGAGACGTTTGAGGGCTTCTTATGACATCTATATCCCTCATCGCTCCAATGAAGGCTATGGCTTGCATAATCATGCCATGGATTGGGCTCACCAGCAGGGGGTTAGCCTGGTCATTACGGTAGATACCGGAATCAGCGCGGTGGAGCAAATTGCTTATGCCGCGGCACTTGGGATGGATGTGATCGTGACAGATCACCACGAACCGCCGGCTGTTATGCCGGAAGCTTATGCCCTCATTAATCCGAAGATTCCCGGATGTCCGTATCCGTTTAAGGGGCTTGCCGGAGTAGGAGTGGCCCTCAAGCTGGCACAGGCTCTGCTGGGTGAAGTTCCTGCCCATTGGTTCGAGATTGCCGCGATTGGAACGGTAGCGGATCTGATGCCGCTGCATGATGAGAACAGGGTCATCGTCCGTCGGGGAATCGAGGCGATGAGAGCCTCTGCTTTCCCGGGCATAGAGGCGCTGCTGCAGATAAGCGGGGTAGACATGGCCGCTGTAAGCTCTGTCAATATTGCTTTTGCGCTGGCGCCACGCATCAATGCGAGCGGACGGCTGGATCATGCCGGAAGGGCTGTGGCGCTTCTGACCACCGAGGATGCCGGTGAAGCGGACAAGCTTGCCCACGAGCTGGATCTGTTGAACAAGGAACGCCAGCAGGTGGTTAACGATATCGTAGGCCAAGCCATTGAAATGCTGGAAGACAAAATTAGCGGCTCTGGTCTGCCTCCGGTCATTGTCATTGCGGGGGAAGGCTGGAATGTGGGGGTTGTCGGCATTGTGGCATCCAAGCTGCTGGAGCGTTATTATCGTCCAACAATTATTTTGGGTATAGACCCGGAAACCGGGAATTGCAAAGGCTCAGCCCGCTCTATTCCTGGTCTTGATATTTATGAAGCTCTGACGGATTGCAAAGAGCTGATGGATCACTTTGGCGGGCATCCTTCAGCCGCCGGGATGAGTCTGCATCGTGACAGGCTGGAGCAGTTTGAGCAAAGGCTTCATCATTTTGCGGATGCCCGTTTGTTGCCTGAGCATTTCGTTCCGGTTGCCGAGGTTGATGTGGAATGCAGATTGGGTGAGCTGAACGTGAATGTTGCCGAGCAGTTGGAGCTGCTGCAGCCGTTTGGCATGGCCAATCCGTCTCCGCGTCTGGTGTTGCGTAAGCTGCGGCTTCGTGAGGCCCGGAAAATGGGCAAGGAAAAAACGCATCTGAAGCTGGTCATGGAGCAGGACGGCTCCATGCTGGATGTGGTTGCCTTCGGGCGCGGAGAGCTTGCGGATTTTCTGCAGCCAGGTTTATTAGTGGATGTGCTGGGGGAATTATCCATAAATGAGTGGAACGGCAAGCGTTCACTGCAGCTTATGCTGCAGGATATCCAGGTAACGGCGTCGCAGGTATTTGATTTCCGTGGAGAAGCGGACCCGGTAGGACTTATTGTACGCTGTACACGCATCTTTCATCAGGACAGTGCAGACCGCGCGCCTGTGGCTGCCGTTGTCGGCCCCCATTCACCTTTTCGCAAGACAAGCTCATTGAATGCTGACCGGATTTGGGTATATGATAAGAATACTGGCATCCTGCCGGAGAACGAATCAGCAGATCTGGCGGTTAAGGACACTGTGCGGACTTTGTTTTTGCTTGATCTTCCGGGAACCAGAGAACAGTTTAATGCCTTGTGGACGATATTTCCCAAGGTGGAGAATATCGTTGTCATGCATTCCAAGAATGGCTACCATGGCCGGCTGGAAGCGCCCGACCGTGAGCAATTCAAGCGCATTTACGTGCTTCTGAGAAAGCTGGGATCGGGCCCGCTTGATGAAAAAACGATTCTTCCCGCATTAAGCCGGCAATGCTCGGTTTCTGTAAGAATGATGTCCAGGGTGCTGGAAGTATTTGAAGAGCTCGGTTTTGTACATAGAGAGGACGGGAAATTAAGCTGTGTCCCTAATCCACCCAAAAAAGAGCTGACTTCTTCGCACCGGTTTCATGAACTGAATGAAGCCGCCGAGATGGAGCGTTACCTGCTTGATGCTGAAACACCCCAGCTGGCCAACTGGATGATGTCCAGGCTGGAAGGGGTATCCTGAACCGGAACGCTTCATTACATCTCATAAATCATGACATTCCTGCATGCTTCAGACTTACTTTATAAGATTTCTATTTCAGGTAGGAGGATCCATTTTGGACTATAAACAGTATATTCGTGTTATTCCTGATTTCCCGCAGCCGGGCATCAGCTTCAAGGACATTACAACATTGTTGAATCGGGGAGATATTTACCGCCAAGCGATTGACGAACTGAGGGTCATGGTATCGGATTTAAAAATCGATTTGATTGCCGGACCTGAAGCGAGAGGTTTTGTGGTAGGTGCTCCTTTGGCTTATGCCTTGGGCGTGGGTTTTGTTCCCATTCGTAAAAGTGGCAAGCTGCCAGGCGAAACGGTTGAAGCCGGTTATGACCTGGAATACGGATCAGACAAGCTGGCCATGCATAATGATGCCGTCAAGCCGGGGCAAAATGTGCTGATTGCGGATGATCTGCTGGCTACAGGCGGTACTATCTCCACCTCCGTCAATTTGGTACGCCAACTCGGCGGCAATGTGGCAGGGGCTGCCTTCCTGATCGAGCTGGCTGAACTGAACGGGCGCGCCAAGCTGCCTGATGTGAATGTATTTTCACTGGTAACCTATTAAAAATGAAATAGCAAAAGCCCCCGGTTTCCTCTTTGAGGAAGCCGGGGGCTTTTTTGCATGTAATGGATCGGATCAATCCGATGTTTTCTCTACAAAGGGCTTATCGGTTTTGTCGTTGGACAAGCCCATGACGTCAAACAGCTTGAACAGCAGGCTGAGCAGGATACCCACTACTGTTGCCAAAGCCATACCTTTAAGCTCGACAGTTCCCAGCGTCAGTTTGACGCCGCTGATGCCGACAACAAGCACTAGTGTGGCGAGAAGCATATTGGTCGCTTTGGAGAAATCGACCTTCTGCTCCACGAAGATACGCAATCCGGACGCGGCAATGACACCGAACAGCAGCAAGGATACGCCGCCCATGACCGGAGTGGGGATGTTGGCGACGACCGCCGAGAACGTCCCGGAGAAAGAGAGCAAAATTGCAATAATGGCCGCACCTCCGATGACCCATATGGAATATACTCTGGTAAGAGCCATGACCCCGATATTTTCCCCATAGGTCGTATTTGGTGTGGAGCCTACAAAGCCGGACAGAATGGTTGAAATTCCGTTGCCAAGCAGGGAGCGGTGCAGGCCGGGATCCTTGGATAAATCCTTGCCAACGATATTACCTGTTACCAGCAGGTGGCCGATATGCTCTACGATGACAACGAGAGACACCGGCAAAATGGTCAAAATAGCTGTCATATTCCAGGTAGGCGTCGTAACGGTCGGGAAATCCAGAAAATGTGCTGCGGTAATGTTGCCTGTATTCACCATCCCCATCGCATAAGCGAGTAAATAACCGACAATAATGCCAAGCAGGATATGAATGATTTTGGCAAAGCCGCGGAACAGGACGGCTCCCAGTACAGTGACTGCCATGGTTACCAGGGCAAGTGTGATGCTCTTTGGATCGGGCGTCCACGCTTGTGTTGGGTTCGTGTTGATAAAACCGGCCATGCCGGCCGCAACCGGAACGAGCTCAAGGCCGATTAATGCCACAATGGCTCCCATGACAGCCGGAGGGAATACAACATCGAGCCATGTAGTGCCAGCAACTTTCACAATGAGGGCAACAATACAAAATACCACACCGGTAACAATAAATGCACTTAGCGCCATGGAATAGCCCGACTCCGGGTTGGCGGCCAGCACGATTCCCACCGGGGAGAGAAAAGCAAAGCTGGAACCAAGATAGGCCGGGATTTTGCCGCGGCAGAGAAAAATGTAAAACAGGGTGCCGATGCCATTCATGAGCAGAATCATGCCTGGATCGACACCGAATATGTTCGGCACGAGCACGGTGCTGCCGAACATCGCAAAGAGGTGCTGAAGGCTCAAGAGAAATCCGGGGCCCAGCGGAAGCTTTTCTTGTACTTGAATTTCGCGCTGCAAAGCATTCACTCCTTAAGTGAAATGTTGAAAGTGTAAAAAGACGCAGCTTTCATCCCGCCTTTAGTCATTCTTACTTACATTAAAGACTTTCAGCAAATTTTTCAATAACAAATATTCCGTTTTAGTTCGAGTTCAAAAAGTCAGGTTTTCAGCACCGAAGCCTATGCTTCCGAAGTGCGTTTTTTCAAAACGCTGGAGTTGAATGAAGTTAGGGACTGAGGAGCGGAGCGTACATGGGTACGTGAGCACCTGAAATGTTTCCGCAGGAACATGCTTCGGAAGCATCCGCTTAGGCCCGGCTGAATTCAAGATTCGATGTCGAATCCGCTCCATGACTTACTTCGTGATCAAAAGATGACTTTTTGAACAACCTCTTTTATTCATTGTTTTTCGTCATATATTACCTTACTTAATCTTCACGCTCCGACAGTTGACGTTCCGGGCTGCAACCGTCATAATTATAGGAAATCACTTTGGGGAACCTGCACGAGCTTCGCAAACCGTCGGGTTCCATTTTGTATAGAAAGGACACGGATAAGAGCAGAATGGGCATAGAGCAATTACTTGAAAAGGCTGGAGCCTATATCCGGGAACCCGATCTTCTCCGCATCCGGGAAGCCTATGACTTCGCAGATCAGGCTCATCATGGCCAGACCCGTAAATCGGGTGAGCCTTACATTCTTCACCCGCTGGCTGTAGCTGATATTGTCGTAAACATGCAGATGGATACTCTCTCCGTCATTGCGGCTCTTCTGCATGATGTAGTGGAGGATACGACGGTATCGCTGGATGAGATCCGCGAACATTTTGGCGATACATGCGCGATGCTGGTGGACGGACTCACGAAGCTCGAACGCATCCAGTTCCGCTCCAAAGAAGAGCAGCAGAATGAAAATTACCGCAAAATGTTTATTGCCATGGCGCAGGATATCCGGGTCATTGTCATTAAGCTTGCGGATCGTCTGCACAATATGCGAACGCTAAAATATCAGTCAGAAGAGAGCCAACGCCGGATTTCTTACGAAACTTTGGAGATCTTCTGTCCGGTGGCGAACCGCCTGGGTATATCGGCCATTAAATGGGAAATGGAAGACATCGCGCTCCGGTATTTGAACCCGCAGCAGTATTACCGTATTGCCAACCTGATGCACAAAAAGCGGGCGGAACGGGAGCAATTTATAGAGAATGTCATTGCTAAAATAAGGGAAAAACTGGATGAAATGAGTATACATGCTGATTTATCCGGGCGCCCCAAGCATATATACAGTGTTTTCAAGAAAATGACGACCAAGAACAAGCAGTTCAACGAAATCTATGATCTGCTTGCTATTCGTATTATTGTCGACAACATCAAGGACTGCTATGCGACACTGGGCATTATCCATACGCTCTGGAAACCGATGCCCGGGCGCTTTAAGGACTATATCGCCATGCCGAAGGCGAATATGTACCAGTCCCTGCACACCACCGTGGTAGGACCAAACGGGGAGCCCACAGAGGTGCAAATACGCACGACGGAGATGCACCGGACGGCAGAGTACGGGATCGCCGCACACTGGGCCTATAAAGAAGGCAGTAACGGAAATGTTAATCCCGAGGATACTATCACCTTCTTTCGTGAGATTCTGGAGCTGCAGAATGAAGCCAAGGACGCCTCGGAGTTTGTGGAATCGCTCAAAATGGACTTTTTCTCCGATCTGGTGTTTGTATTTACACCTAAAGGTGAGGTCATTGAGCTGCCAGCCGGTTCGGTGCCGCTTGATTTCGCTTTTCGTATTCATACGGAGGTCGGCAACCGGACGATTGGCTCCAAGGTCAACGGAAGGATCGTGCCCCTCGATTACCGGCTGAAAACCGGGGATATTGTCGAAATCATGACCTCCAAGCATTCCTATGGCCCGAGTCAGGACTGGCTGAAAATAGTGCAGTCGTCCCATGCCCGCAGCAAGATCAAGCAATGGTTCAAGAAGGAGAAACGGGAAGAGAATGTGGAAAAGGGCCGGGAGAGCCTGGAGCGCGAGCTGAAGCGCCTCGGCATCGACCCGTCCGCCTGGATGACAGACGACAAGCTGCAGGAGGTCGCCAACAAATTCGCGTTCCACGACACGGAGGACATGCTTTCGGCTATCGGCTTTGGCGGGATTACGGCCGCGCAGATATGTACGCGGTTGACGGAAAAGCTGCGTAAAGAAAGAGAATTGGAAGAAGCGAAGCAGCTTGAACTGACGTCCGAGATGAAGGAGATCAAGCCGAACACGGAACGGAGAGGACGCCCCACCAACGGAGTTCGGGTGGAAGGTATCGATAATTTGCTCGTTCGTTTTGCCCGCTGCTGCAACCCTGTGCCCGGAGACAATATCGTCGGATATATAACAAGAGGACGGGGAGTATCCGTGCACCGTAGCGATTGTCCTAACATTCCAGGCAGTGGTGGTGACGGGGAAGAGCAGGCAAGGGTCATCGACGTTGAATGGGAAGAAGCAGTTGAGGCCAATTACAGTGTTGATATCGAAGTTACGGGCCATGACCGCAACGGGCTCATGAATGAAGTGCTGCAGGCCATTTCGGAGAGCAAGACGAATCTTGCCGCGATCACAGGCCGCTCTGACAAGAACAAGATGGCCATGATGCACATTACCATTCTGATACGCAATACTGAGCATTTGCATTCTGTTGTGGAACGGATCAAACGGGTGAAAGACGTGTACACCGTACACCGAATCATGCAGTAGCAGACTATTAGTGCAAGGAACGGAGAATAAGGAATGAGGATCGTCATACAACGCTGCAAGCAGGCGAAGGTTACCGTTGAGGGCGCGGTTGTGGGCCGGATTGCCGAAGGTCTAATGATTCTTGTAGGCGTCACGCATGAGGATACGGAGAAGGATGCGGTGTATGTGGCTGATAAGGCAGCTGATCTCCGTATTTTTGAGGACGAGGCGGGGAAAATGAATCACAGTGTGCTGGAGGCCGGGGGTGCTGTGCTCTCTGTGTCCCAATTTACGCTGTACGGGGATAGTCGTAAAGGCAGAAGGCCAAATTTCATGGCCGCTGCCAAGCCGGAGATCGCTGAAGGCCTCTATGAAGCTTTTAACCGCCGTTTGCGGGAGCGAGGGCTGACGGTTGAGACGGGCAGGTTCGGTGCGATGATGGACGTGTCCCTGACCAATTGGGGGCCTGTAACGATGATCGTGGACAGCCGCTCCGAATAAGAACTTCCAGCAACAAAATAAGCGGATAAACGTCTGCGAATCTGATCAAAGGGATCGGGTTTGCGGACGTTTTTGCTTTTCATAAGCTTCTGCCGTTAGGGAAATGCTAATAGCTGTCAATGATCAGCAGGCAGGAGGGTGAAATCCATGCGGCAAGCTCCCAAAGAAGCAGGTGCTGTAACCACCGCAGTTTGTTTTCCCGGAAGCAGGAAAGAGGCGGTGGCTATTACGGCGGCTGATGAAAGGTCGTCAGAATTCTGCGCTTTGGGCAAAGGGAGAGGACTTGAAGGGAATCTGCCGCCAAGGCAGGCACAGATGTATTAAGTAACTCAGGGTGCGTGTTAGATATAAGGAAATTTCGGGTAATAACAGAATGTGAATATCCTACCGGAAAGGAGTTTTGAGCAATATGAGTAAAGTAGCTTTTTTGCTGGCAGTAGAAGCGTTAATTCTGCTAGCTGGACAAAATCCTGAGGGAGGGTTTTGACATGCCAAAGCAAATTCAAGCCTATTTCAAGACCGAAGACGAGGCGGAGGGGGCAAGAACCTCTTTGCAAGCCTATCGGACAGAGCATCTGGAAGTCGGGCAGTTGGGTGGAACGTTGGGACGGGACAGACGCCTATTGATCCCATTCGTTCCCTACAATACAGCCGGGTCAATGAATACGGGCGGTGCCGCGGGTGCTGTCGCAGCGGGGACGAGCTATGGTGACAGCGTCGTTTCGTTGGCATCTGACAGAAATCAGGAAGGCGTCCGCAGAGAAGATTTGCAGGATACCCCCGGTTTGCTGGATGCAATGGATGTATTCTCGTCAGAGGATAATGACAAGCTGCAATATGTCCTGTCGGCGAAGGTGGACGATGCGGATTATGAGGAAATTGTGCACAAGCTGCGTGCCAACCATGCTTATGTCGACCGCTTCGACGAATAAGGTCAGCTTCCGCCCAGCCTGCACAAATATCGTCAAAAACCTACTGTAATACAAATGTAATATTAACAAAACAATCCCTTAATATTGCTTGTATATAATAGCAGCATGACCCCCTTTAATATATCCTTTATGAACCCTGCGGACCGTTTCCGCAGGTTTTTTTTGCCCAAATTATGCTGTTTTCTGACATCGGATGATACACCATCTTGACTTTGCCACGCTAGTTCATTAAAATCAGGAAATAATAATCTGCATAATGATTTGATGACGGGACCGAGTACTCCGACCCCACATGCACAGAGAGGAGCTTCCAGGCTGTAAAAGCTCCCTTGATGAGCGGACGAATGACTTCCCCGAGAACAGACGGCGAACCTCCACGGCATTTTGATGAATTATGGTGGTCAGTAGCTGTGCTGCGCGGCACGGGCGTTATACGTTGAGCGGATATGAGCGTGAACTTTTTAAGTCAGGCGGCATATTCCGGAATGTGGGTGGTACCACGGGTGATTATATAAACGGCAATCTCTCGTCCCTGTTTTATGAACAGGGCGGGAGATTTTTTGTTTTGTTCACGGATTGCCAAGAAGACGGGCTGCTGCCTAAGAACAGGCAGATTGGCACAATTAGACGGAGGGATGATGGACATGGCCTTTCAAAAACCGACCGGCACGCAGGATCTGCTGCCAGGTGTTGTGGAAAAGTGGCAGTTTGTCGAAAAAAAAGCGCGGGAACTATGCCGCCGCTTCAACTACCGTGAAATCCGCACTCCGCTGTTCGAGCAGACAGAGCTGTTCGTTCGTGGTGTAGGCGAGACGACGGATGTTGTGGAGAAGGAAATGTACACGTTCAGGGACAAGGGCGACCGCAGCATGACGCTGCGCCCGGAAGGAACAGCCGGTGTTGTACGGTCTTTTGTGGAAAATAAGCTGTATGGCGAGCCTGATGTAACCAAACTGTATTATATCGGGCCGATGTTCCGTTATGAACGGCCCCAGGCCGGGCGCCAGCGCCAGTTTCACCAATTCGGTGTGGAGGCGTTCGGAGCTACTGATCCGGCCATTGATGCGGAGGTTATCGCGCTAGGCTACCAGTTCTGCCTTGATTTGGGACTGAAGGGAGTGCAGGTGGAACTGAATTCCGTCGGCAATCCGGCCAGCCGGGCGGCCTACCGCCAGCGCCTGCTGGATTTCCTGAATCCCCTGCGTGATACGCTATGCAAGGACTGTCAATCCCGGATGGATCGCAACCCGCTGCGCGTGCTGGACTGCAAGGTGGATCAGGACAAGTTCAAGGACGCACCGTCCATTCTCGACAGTCTGGATGAGGAGTGCACCGTACATTTTCAGAAGGTGCGGCAGTATTTGACGGATATGGGTGTCGAGTACAAGCTGAATCACCGGCTCGTGCGCGGTCTTGATTACTACACGATGACAGCCTTCGAGCTTAAAGCCGAAGGGATTGGCGCCATTGACACCATTGGCGGCGGAGGCAGATACAACGGGCTTGTAGGTGAACTCGGAGGACCGGATCAGCCAGGTATCGGCTTTGGCATCGGGCTGGAGCGTATTCAGCTGATTCTGGAACACCAGTCGATCGGGCTTGATGCCGTCAAACCGCTGGATGTATATCTGGTGGCTCTTGGCGAAGCTGCCAACCGTGAAGTGACGAAGCAACTGTTCAAGCTCCGTCGTGCAGGCTATTCCGCCGAACGCGACTATCTGGGCCGCAAGATGAAGGCACAGATGAAATCGGCCGACCGGTTCCATGCCCGTTATACTGCGATCCTCGGCGATGAAGAGCTGGAGCGCGGCGAGATTGCGCTCAAGTCGATGGATAGCGGGGAGCAGCGGACGGTCCGTCTCGATGATCTTGTTAATGAGTTGAAACCACTGGCTTAACCTTCATAACCGTTTAAAATTCAAAATGATAAAGGGGATGCAAGCATGAAAAGGACTCACCATTGTGGAGAGCTAACTACAGCCAACATCGGAGAAACCGTCGTCCTGAACGGATGGGTGCAGACGCGCCGTGACCTTGGGGGCGTGCTGTTTATCGATCTTCGCGACCGCAGCGGGATCGTGCAAATCGTATTTAATCCTGCTTATTCGGGAGATGCGCTGCAGATTGCAGACCGTGTCCGCACGGAATATGTGCTTGAGGTCAAAGGGGAAGTTGTGCAGCGTGACGCTGAAACGGTAAACCCGAATTTGCCTACAGGTCAGGTTGAGGTCCGCATTACCGAGATCGAGGTGCTGAACGCGGCCAAAACTCCTCCGTTCTTCATTGAGGACGGTATTGAAGTCGACGAATCGCTCCGTCTGAAATATCGTTATCTGGACTTGCGCCGTCCTGAGATGCACCAGACACTGAAGCTGCGTTCCAAAGCAGCCAAGGTGTTCCGTGATTTCCTGGACGGGGAGGATTTCATCGAGGTAGAGACACCCATATTAACGAAAAGCAGCCCGGAAGGGGCACGGGACTATCTGGTGCCAAGCCGTGTGCATGATGGCGAGTTTTTCGCGCTGCCGCAGTCGCCGCAAATTTACAAACAGCTGCTGATGGTGGGCGGGCTTGAGCGCTACTATCAAATTGCCCGCTGCTTCCGCGATGAAGATCTGCGCGCAGACCGTCAGCCTGAATTTACACAGGTCGATATCGAGACCTCTTTCATGCAGCAGGACGATCTGTTGGGAATGATGGAGCAGCTGATGGTGAAGCTGTTCCGTGAGACGATCGGTGTGGAGCTGGAGACGCCGTTCCAACGCATCACCCATGCGGAAGCGATGAGCAAGTATGGTTCTGATAAGCCGGATCTTCGCTTCGGTCTGGAGCTGATTGAGATGAACGATCTGCTGGCAAACAGCGGTGTGAAGGTATTCTCCTCCGTCATTGAGAAGGGTGGAGAAGTGAAGGTGCTGAACGCCAAGGGCTGCGGCACCTGGACACGCAAGGAGATTGACGATCTCGGACCTTATGCCGCACGTTACGGCGCGAAGGGTCTGGCCTGGATTCAGGTGAAAGATGGTGAGTTCAAGGGACCGATCGTGAAGTTCTTTACGCCGGAAGAGATTGAAGCAGTAAGAGAACGCACGGGAGCTGAAGAGGGGGACCTGCTTCTCTTCTCAGCAGACAACAAAAAGGTAGTCGCGGACGTTCTTGGTGCGCTTCGTCTCAAGATCGGCCGCCAGCTCGGTCTCATCGATGACAGCAAATTCAAGTTTGTATGGGTAGTGGACTTCCCGCTGCTTGGATATGATGAAGAGCAAAAACGCTATGTAGCGGAGCATCATCCGTTCACACGTCCGAAGGATGAAGACCTTGCCTTGTTCGACACCGATCCTGGCAAAATCCGCGCACAGGCTTATGATATTGTCCTGAACGGATATGAAGTAGGGGGCGGCTCCATGCGGATCTACAAGCGGGACGTGCAGGAGAAAATGTTCAACGCGATCGGTTTGTCTGCTGAAGAAGCCAAGGATAAATTCGGCTACCTGCTGGATGCCTTTGAATACGGCACACCACCGCATGGCGGCATTGCCTTCGGCTTCGACCGTCTGGTCATGCTGCTCTCCGGACGCACGAATCTGCGTGAGACGATTGCATTCCCGAAAACGGCAAGCGCAACCGACTTGCTGATGAACGCGCCTTCCGCAGTCGATGCCAGTCAGCTGGAACAGCTGCATATTCGTCTTGCACCGAAGCCTGCAAGCACGAAGGCTTAATGCTCATTTCCTGAATATGAGTTAAAAGGAGGTATCCGGTATGCTGCACCAATTTTCCCGTACCGAATTGGCGATCGGCCCTGAAGGTCTCGAAAAGATGAAAAACAGCACGGTGGCTGTGCTCGGCATCGGCGGTGTCGGTTCTATTGCCGTTGAGGCCTTGGCGCGTACGGGCATCGGCCGCATCATCCTGATTGACAAGGATGTTGTGGATATCACGAATATTAACCGGCAAATTCACGCTCTGACGACAACCATTGGACAGAAGAAAGCGGATTTGATGGTGGAACGGGTGAAGCTGATCAATCCGGAATGTGAAGCGATTGCGCTGAACATGTTTTACACGGAAGAGACATACGAAGAGCTGTTCAAATACGAGCTTGATTATGTCATCGACGCTTCCGATACAATCATATACAAGATTCATTTGATCAAGGAATGCCTGCAACGGAATATCCCGATCATTTCAAGCATGGGGGCGGCCAATAAAATGGACCCGACCAAATTCCAGGTCGCGGACATATCCAAAACGTCCATGGACCCGATCGCAAGAGTGATTCGCACCAAGCTGCGCAAAGACGGGATCAAAAAGGGCGTGAAGGTCGTATTCTCCACCGAAGAGCCGATGAAGCCGCGCCAGGATGTAACCCAGCGGATTGTGCCGGACAATGCGCCCGAGATCCGCAAAGCCAAGCAGCCGCCTGCCAGCAATGCCTTTGTTCCGCCAGTGGCCGGACTGATCATGGTGAGCGTTGTGGTTAAAGAGATGCTTGCTGTGGAAAAATAGGACTCCAGGCAGCGGAGTTATTATGAACATGACGAAAGGCCTGCGAAGCCTCCGAATAGGCTCGCAGGTCTTTTGCCCATGTTTGCGGCATGGGATAGAGCTTACATCGCTTGTAAAAGAGAAGCCGGGCGATGTATGATGAGAATGTTTGCTTGTCCAACAAGATTACCCAGAAGATGTGGAGGCAGTACGTTTATGGATAAGGGCTTTCTATCCCGCAGCCTCGGGCTGAGGCCCGGGGATCTATGGAAAAAGGAAATCGCGGCAGGACTGATTTCTTATTTTTCGGTTGTATATATTGTGCTTGTGAATGCGGCTATCCTTTCTGATGCGGGGATGCCGCTGCAGGGAGCCATGCTGGCCACGCTGCTTACTTCCGCTGCCGGCTGCCTGCTGATGGCATTTGGCGGGAAGTCGCCGATTGTCGTTGTGCCGGGCATGGGAATCAATGCGTTTTTCACCTATACGTTGGTGCATTCCATGAAACTGAGCTGGCAGGAAGCGCTGACTGTAGTTTCGATTACCGGCGTTCTCTTTGCCTTCGTCGCTTTTACGTCCCTGTACCGGACGATCAGTGAGGCGATTCCACACAACCTGCAGCATGGCATTACCGTGGGAATCGGGCTGTTCCTGACCTTTATTGGTCTGCAAAAGAGCGGCATTGTGATCGCTCACCAGACTACATTCGTCGCAATTGGGCATTTTAATGATCCGGGAGTGATCACGGCCTGCATGACACTGCTGCTGGCGCTTGTCCTTTTTATCCGCAAAGTGCAGGGGGGACTGCTGATCAGCATGCTGGCAGGAACGGCGCTCGGTTATGCACTGGGAGCGGTGCACCCGGACGGCATGACGAAGAGTGAGGACACGGTGCAGCAGTTCGGGGAGCTGTTCGCACATCTTACGCTGTCCGGCTTTGCCACGCTGGCCTTCTGGATTGCCGTGTTCCTGCTGCTGCTGATTGTGGTATTTGAAAACATCGGGCTCATCGCCGGCCAGACGGGAATGATCGGCAGACCTGAGACCTTCAAAGGCAGCCTGCGGGCATTGGCGGTCAGCAACATCCTGGCCGGCCTGTTCGGCAGCAGTCCGACCGTAGCCGCAGCGGAGTCTACCGCAGGCATTGCCGCTGGCGGAAGAACCGGTATGACCCCTTTGGTGGCCGCGCTAATGTTCGGGCTGACCTTTTTCTTTATCCCCATGCTGACGTATATCCCTGACAGTGCGATCGCGCCAGTGCTCATTATCATCGGTGGGCTTATGGTGCAAAATGTGCGCGAAATGGATTTTTCAAGCTTTACGGACGCGTTCCCGGCTTTTCTGATCATGGTGATGATCCCATTTACCTATAGCATCGTGGACGGGATGGCCTTTGGTTTTATCGCTTATCCCCTTGCCAAGCTGGCTGCGGGAAAAGGCAGGGAAGTTCCGCGTGTACTGTATGTAATATCCCTGCTGTTCATTGCCAATTTTGTGCTGAACGCTAATTTGTAAGAGAGATGAAATATGATCAGCAGTTCCCGAGATCCTATACAAAAGGAGGGAGCTATAATGGAAACGACCACTTCAAGCGCCCCGAGACCGGATACGGCCGGACTGCGCCGGTTTGCGCGGCTCATCAGGGACTCCAATCCGCCTCGTGTCGTATTGGCAGTGGCGCTGCTTCTTACACTCATCCAGACTGCAGCGGGGCTGATTGTCCCTTTGATGACCAAAGGGCTGATCGACGGACTTACCGCTGATTCACTCAGCAGAAAGGTGATGATCGGGCTCGCCGCTGCATTTATATTGCAGGCAGCTGCTTCGGCGGTATCGATCTATATGCTGAACTATGCGGGACAGCGGATTGTGGCCAACCTTCGCACCCGTCTCTGGAATAAGGTGCTGGCGCTGCCGATTCCGTTTTTCGACCGCAACCGCACCGGAGACACGATGAGCAGGGTAACCAATGATACGAGCCTGATCATGAACCTGATTACCGAATATCTGGTCAGCTTTGTATCCAATATTATCGCTGTTGTCGGTGGTATTGCGCTGCTGTTTTATTTGGACTGGGTAATGACGCTGATCATCCTGGCCGTGGTGCCAGTAACGGCTCTGATATTAATGCCGGTAGGGCGAAAAATGTACCGCATTTCCAAAAAGCAGCAGGATGAAATGGCTGATCTGACCTCCGTGCTGGGGCAGGTAATCGGAGAGATTCGCCTTGTTAAGGCTTACGGCACAGAGAAGAGGGAAGCCCGTTCCGGAGAGGACCGAATCCGCCGCATGTTCAAATTCGGATTGCAGGAGGCGAGAATTCTTGCCTTGATCGGGCCGCTTTCCACGTTTGCCATGACCGCTGTACTCGTTCTTATTCTTGGTGTCGGCGGAATCCGGGTGGCGTCGGGGATGTTAACAGCAGGGGATCTGGTTGCATTTATTTTATTGCTTTTTCAGGTCATTACACCGATGGCACAGTTCACAACTCTGTATTCAAGAATCCAGAAGGTGCTGGGCGCCACAGAGCGGATTCAATCTATCCTTGCTCACGAAGAGGAGCCGCAGGATAGCCGCAAGGAGGCGTCTCCCGAAGGTGAAAGCATCGAATTAAGAAATGTAAGCTTCGCCTATAACACAGGGGAAGAGGTGCTGCGGAATATCAATCTGGTGATTCCCGCACGTCAGACGACCGCTATCGTTGGTCCGAGCGGAAGCGGCAAGTCGACGTTATTCTCCCTGCTGGAAAGGTTTTATGTGCCTGCGGAAGGGGAAATCAGGTACGGGCAGGACCGGATAGATGACTACACACTCTCAAGCTGGCGGGCCAAGATCGGTTATGTGTCCCAGGAAAGCCCCATGATGGCCGGAACGATTCTTGAAAATATTACGTACGGAATTTCACATGAGGTAACCATGGATGAAATTCAGCGGGCGGCAGAACTGGCGTATGCGGCTCCCTTTATCGACAAATTGCCGCAGCAATACAAAACCGAGGTGGGTGAACGGGGCATCAAGCTGTCAGGGGGACAAAGGCAGCGCATCGCCATTGCCCGTGCCTTCCTGCGCAGCCCGGATATTCTGATGCTGGACGAGGCGACCTCGGCGCTGGATAGCTCCTCCGAGCATGAGGTGCAAAAGGCGCTCGCCAACTTGATGGAAGGCCGCACTACAATCGTCATTGCCCACCGTTTATCAACGGTCGTTCACTCGGACCAGATCATAGTGCTTGAAAACGGAAAGGTAACCGGATCAGGAACCCACGCGGAACTGATCCAGTCTCATGAGGTGTACCGCAAGCTGGCGGAAAAACAGTTTGTTGAGGCAGGATTGTTTCTATGAGCTTTAATAGCCATAAGTTATGCAGGTCATTAGGCCAGCGATAATTTATGGCTTTTTTTTGTTCGGTATGATATGATTTAGCTTCCTTTTTTTGAAAAAGTGGATAGAGTTCACAAAAAATCTCTCTTAGGAGGTAACTGAAAGTGGAACAAGATTTTCAAAGTGCCTATCAAGAAGAACAGCAAAGGCTGACGCAGGTTATGGAGGAAATCGACCGCAGACTGCAAAAGCTGCAATCGGTTCCGGTGTATACCGGCCATGACTTTACGGAGCAGGCACTCGAAGCGGGTCGGGAAGAAAGGCGCATGGCTTTGGGCAAAAGTCTGCAGGAGCCTTATTTCGGAAGACTGGATTTTGAGGAGAAGGGCAAGGGAGAACGAAAACCCCTTTATATCGGCAAAATAGGCGTGGATCGTGAAGAGGTGAGGGAGTATCCGCTTGTGATCGATTGGCGCGCTCCTGTGGCCAGCCTGTTCTACTCCTTTACAGGCGGGGAGGACCTTGCTTCCTATGAAGCGCCGGAAGGACTGATTGAAGGGCTGGTCTATTTGAAGCGAAATGTCGTGATCCGGAAGCAAATCCTGGAAAGGGTTGCCGATACCTTCAACCGGGAGAGCGATGATCCCGCCGTATCAGATGAATTTCTCGTCTACCGGCTCGGAGAGAATAAAGATAACCGTCTGCGTGATATCGTTTCGACCATTCAGGCAGAACAGGACCAGATTATCCGTGCCGAACGTGGCAAAGCGCTGGTCATCCAGGGCGTAGCGGGGAGCGGAAAGACTACTGTCGCGCTGCATCGCCTTGCGTTTCTGCTGTACCAGTACAAGGATCAGGTATCGGCCGAAAAAATGATCATTTTTGCGCCAAACCATATGTTCCTCGATTATATATCCGACGTGCTTCCCGAACTTGGCGTCGGCAGTATACAGCAGCGCACCTTCAACGATTGGGCTCTCGGCATGCTGGATACGGACCTCCAGCTCGCACCGGCAGAGGAAGCGCTGCAGACCTGGTTTGAGTCCGGAGCAGCCAGACCGGAGGTAAATGAAGCCACCCCTGGCCGATTTAAGGGATCACTGGTTTTTATGAGGCTGCTTGAAAAGGTTGTGCAGCAGTTGGAGCCCCTGTCGGTGCCCGAGGGCGACTTCAGTCCGTGGGACGGAGCGGTCCTGTCCAGAAATGAAATCCTGCATTGGTTCAATGAAGAGTACAGGCCATATCCCCTTGCCAAGCGCACCGAGCGTGTGCTGGCGAGAATCCATCGCTGGGTCGAAATGGAGCTGAAAAAGCCGGCATCCGCTACTACATTGAAGGAACGGAAGAAGAAAGCGGCACAGCGGGAAAAGGCCTATGCCAAGAAATGGCCGCAGTATGAAGCGGTAAAGATGTACAAACAGCTTTTTCAGGCGATTAAAGGTCCTGCTCTCCCTTCATTCATCTTGGAAGAAATTCCTGTCCATGTGCTGAAGGGGACGGCGGCGGATTTGAAAAAGAATGTGCTGCGCGAAGAGGATCTTCCTGCGCTTGTATATCTGCATATTTTGACGCATGACATCGATTCGGGCAGCCGGTTCGATCATGTGGTGATCGATGAAGCCCAGGATTTTTCACCATTTCATACGGCGCTGCTGGATCTGTTTGTGAAAGGGCATTCGTTTACGATTCTGGGGGACCTGTCCCAGGGCATTCACGCTTATAAAGGTGTTCAAAGCTGGGATGAGGTCAGCTCCCTGTTTGATAGCGGGGACACGGGGTATTTTGCGCTGACGCGCAGCTATCGGTCAACCCTGGAGATCATTGAGTTTGCTAATGTCATTCTGGAAAAGGGCGTGCGCAGCGGCATCACAGCCGTCCCGGTATTCCGCAGCGGTGATCCGGTTCGTGTGCTCCCTTACGGCCCGCAGGGGCGAAAGCAGCATCTGCTGTCCGCGCTGCGGGAGCTGTCTGCTAAAGAATACCGCACCGTATCTGTGCTTACCCGTACTTTGAAGGAGGCTGAGGAGCTTCATGCCTACTTCACTGAGCAGGGGATCGATATTCACCTGATTGACGGCTCCATGAAGCAGTATGAGGGCGGGCTGTCGGTGCTGCCTGTCTACCTTTCCAAAGGGCTGGAGTTTGATGGTGTTATCGTGGCTGATGCGGACGAACAGCACTATGCTGCGGATGCCGTGGACGCGAAGCTGCTGTATGTCGGGTGTACGCGTGCACTGCATGAGCTGTGGCTTATGTATGCGGAGCGTTTGCCGGAATATGTCGAAGCATAGTTTTTGAGGGGGCAGGGCTGTTATGAGGCGCTCCAAGAACGAAGCATTCCTACAATCGCTGTTATCCCCCAATTTCTTATTATACTTTTAGCGGATGAAATTGGGGGATAAAGGCGAACGCTGCCGCTTTTCCGGAATTGCTTCGTCCTTTCCGCTGCTGCGTGCGTCCTTCTACTCATCAATGCCACCCATAAGTCGCCAATCTCCGGCGATTTATGGGTGGTAATAAAGTCGAGAACAGGAACGAGCTTCTCCCTGTTCTCGGCTTTTTGTGCTTCATGCGCCGTTCGGTATGTATGTGCCCCAACCACTTACTACTCGTTTAACTGCAGTGTGACCGGCGGTGTGTTAAAATAGAAGACAGTGTTACGAACGGTTTACGCAAACTTTCAAGGATGTGAACATATGGATTTGTTTTCTTTTTCCCAGGAATCGACCCCGGGCAGCCGTCTGCTTGCGGACCGGATGAGGCCGGTAAGCCTGGATGAATATATTGGACAGGAGCATATTGTAGGCCCGGGAAAGCTGCTGCGGCGGGCAATTGAAGCCGACCAGGTGAGTTCCATTCTGCTGTATGGCCCGCCGGGATGTGGCAAGACGACGCTGGCTCATATTATTTCGAATCATACGCAGGGGAACTTTGTGCGTCTGAATGCAGTCGATGCCTCGGTTAAGGATGTCCGTGAGGTGATCGACCAGGCGCAAAGCAACAAGGCGATGTATGGCACCAAAACGATCCTGTTCCTCGATGAGGTGCATCGTTTCAACAGCTCCAGACAGGACGCCTTGCTGCCAGCAGTAGAGAAGGGGACGATCATCTTCATTGGGGCCACGACGGAAAATCCGTTTCACTACGTTAACGGGGCCTTGCTGAGCCGGTCCACTCTGTTTCAGCTGGAGGCCCTTACCAGGGAGCATTCGCTGGCCGCCATGCGCCGTGCCCTCGGTGATGAGGCCAAAGGGCTTGGTTTCATGCAGCTGAAAGTCGATGAAGAGGCACTGGATCATATCGCTACCATGGCGAACGGGGATATCCGGCGTGCTCTGAACGCCCTTGAGCTGGCTGCACTGACGACCTCTCCGCTCGCGGACGGTACGGTCCATATCACGCTTGAGGTGGCGGAAGAGTCCATCCGCAAACCGATTGTTAAAGCGGATGAATCCACACAGTATGATGTTCTGTCTGCCTTTCACAAGAGCATTCGCGGCTCCAGTGATGCGGCCCTGTTCTGGTTTCTGTATGCGGTGGAAAAGCTGGGCATGGACCCGATGACGTTCATCCGCCGCCTGATCGCTGCCAGCAGTGAGGATATCGGGCTGGCGAATCCGCAAGCGATGGTGCAGGCTGTCAGCGCGCTGGAGGCGTACCGCAATAACGGCTGGCCGGAGGCCAAGCTGAATGTTGCCCAGGCGATCCTGTTTGCGGTGGAAAGCCCGAAATCGAATGGGGTAGTTATGGCGATCTCGAATGCGATGTCCGTGATGGACGAAATCAAGTCGGCGGAGGTTCCCCTGCATCTGCGGGATGCCCATTATAAAGGTGCGGAGAAGCTGGGGCATGTCGGCTACAAATATCCGCATAATTTTCCTAATCACTATGTCAAACAGCAGTATTTGCCGGATGAGATTGCTGACCTAAACTTTTATAAGGCGACAGAGCAAGGCAATGAGAGCAAAATCCGGCAAAATCAGCAATGGCGGGAATCGCAGAAATAAAAAGAACATAACTTTGTGCCGCCAAAGTTCGGTTCGTCGCCATAGGAGAGTTGGAACCAATGATAAAAGATTTAATCTTTGTAGGTGCCGGTGGACTGCTCGGAACGCTCAGTAGGTATGGTGTACAGCAGTGGATTCCGACGGCGGCCGGTGGGTTTCCGCTGGCGGTGCTGCTTATCAACCTGTCCGGTTGCCTGTTCCTCGGCTGGTTTTTCACAGTCACCCCGGGAACATGGCGGATTCCACCGCGCTTGCGCCTCGCCATCGGCACGGGTTTTACCGGAGCCTTTACAACATTCTCAACCTTTACCGTTGATGCACTGCGGTTGTGGAGTGAAGGCCGAGCCGCGGCATCCTTGCTGTATATTCTGGCAAGCCTGCTCGGCGGACTTCTGATGTCTCTGGCAGGCATTAGGCTGGGCCAATATATGGCTTCCCGCTCCGGAGGTGGCGCAACAATATGATCTGGTTGATAGGCATCGGCGGTATTGTCGGCGCGGTGCTGCGCTTCGGTTTGGGCAAAGCGGTGTCTGCCCGCTTGGGTACTTCTTTCCCGTGGGGCACATGGCTCATTAACATTTCAGGCTCGCTGCTTTTGGGGATGTTGTATCATCTGTACTCGCAGGGAAGTCTGTCTCTCACTTTATGGGGGATGCTTGGCGTCGGCTTTTGCGGGGCTTATACGACTTTTTCGACTTTCGGCTACGAGACGCTGCAACTGATCGACAGTGGCCGCGGTGGCCGGGCAGTTCTCTATGTGCTGTCTTCTGCGCTGCTCGGCATAGCGGGAGCAGCGCTCGGAATGGCGATTGCCTCCTGATAGCTTCCCTTCATCGTGGAATGTCATGAAGCAGCGGAACGGGGGATATCATCCATACAACGAAATAGCCATCCTTCCCAGGGGAAGAATGGCTATTTGCAGTATTGCCGTTTTATGCTTGTATCAGGCTTGAGGCTGCAACTGCAGCTTCTCAATCTTGTCGATGGTGCCGCCGCCAAGGCAGACGTCGCCGTCGTAAAATACAACAGCCTGTCCGGGAGTGATCGCCTTCTGATGCTGGTCGAAAGCAACATGCACCGAGCCGTCTTCGCGCCAAGTCAGCGTCACGCCCTGGTCGGGCTGGCGGTAGCGGAACTTGGCTGTACAGTGCAGCGGCTGTGACGGAATCGCGTCCACACCGGCAATCCAGTTGACACCTGCGGCAATAAGGCCTGTGGAATACAGGCTCGGATGCTTGTCCCCTTGCACTACGTACAAAATGTTGCGTTCCAGATCCTTGTCGGCTACAAACCAAGGCTCGCCGGTGCCTGATCCGCCGATGCCCAGACCCTGGCGCTGCCCGAGTGTATAATACATCAGGCCGTCGTGACGGCCTTTGACCTCGCCGGTCACGATATCGACCATATCGCCACCTTTGGCAGGCAGATAATTGCTGAGGAACTCCTTGAAGTTGCGTTCGCCGATGAAGCATACGCCTGTGCTGTCTTTTTTCTTGGCTGTGTACAGCCCCGCTTCTTCAGCAATCCGCCGCACCTCCGGCTTGGGGATATGCCCAATGGGGAACATTGCCTTTGACAGCTGCTTCTGGTTGAGCGCGTTCAGAAAGTAGGTTTGATCCTTGTTGCTGTCCACGCCGCGCAAAAGTGTATAGACCCCGTCATTTTCCACAACCTTTGCATAATGGCCTGTAGCCACATAGTCAGCACCCAAATCCAGCGCTTTATTCAGAAATTCGCCGAATTTGATCTCACGGTTGCACAGCACATCCGGATTTGGTGTGCGGCCGGACTTATATTCATCAAGAAAATAGGAGAATACTTTATCATAATATTCTTTTTCGAAATTGACGGTATAGTAAGGAATATCGATTTGCTCACAGACACGGCGCACATCTTCCGCATCCTCTTCGGCCGTACAGCGGCCGAACTCATCCGTGTCATCCCAGTTTTTCATGAAGATGCCGATTACGTCATAACCTTGCTGCTTCAGCAAAAGAGCCGTTACGGAGGAATCGACGCCTCCCGACATACCGACGACGACACGGGTATCTTTATTGGCTTTTGCCATCGTCATCACCGAACTTTCGTTGGATTGGTCAAGGATATGAATCCTTAACCCTCACATTGTAACACAATTTGTTGCAAGTAAAAACATGCAAGCAAAAACAGTTTGACAATCGGGAAAGGAAAGGTTACCATAAACGGTCTGGATATGATACCATAAGAGCTATGATCGGAATAGAATGTTTTTTTAATTTGCATTATGCAGCTTTGTCTTAACATAGATTTTGCATCATGCAGCAATTTATTTATGAAGAGGTGGCACCTTTGAAAATATCGACTAAAGGACGTTACGGATTAACGATCATGATGGAGCTTGCTGCAAAATACGGAGAAGGGCCGACTTCTTTAAAAAGTATTGCCGAGAGAAACCAGCTGTCCGAGCACTATCTGGAGCAGCTGATTGCGCCGCTCCGCAATGCGGGACTGGTCAAAAGCATCCGTGGGGCATACGGCGGATACATCCTGTCGAACGATCCGGCCGGAGTCACTGCAGGAGATATTATCCGTGTGCTTGAGGGGCCGATTTCCCCCGTCGATTTTACGGAAGAAGACGATCCGGCGAAGCGGGATTTGTGGCTCCGCATCCGGGACAGCATTGCCGGCGTGCTGGATTCGACAACCCTTAAGGACTTGATCACTTATCAGGAAAAGGATCAGACAAACAACTACATGTTTTATATCTAAACGAGGTGGCTTGCGATGAAACGGATTTATCTGGACCATGCCGCCTCGACTCCTGTACATCCTGAGGTTGCGCAGACCATGATGGATATCATGACTGGTCAATTTGGCAACGCTTCAAGCGTGCACGCTTTCGGCCGTATCTCCAAGCGCACGGTCAGCGAAGCACGCGACATCGTTGCGGCTTCTTTAGGATGCCTGTCGGAGGAAGTGATTTTTACGTCAGGCGGTACGGAAAGCGACAACCTGGCCCTCTTCGGAGCGGCGTTCGCCAAAGGGCGCAGGAACGGTCATATCATTACAACAGCAATAGAGCATCATGCGGTTCTTCACAGCTGTGCTGAGCTGGAACGACTAGGATATGAAGTGACTTATGTGCCTGTGGATCACACTGGGCGTGTGCTTCCGGAGGAGGTAGAGGCCGCTATTCGACCGGATACATTCCTGATCAGCATGATGTATGCCAACAATGAAGTCGGAACAGTTCAGCCTGTCATTGAAGTGGGGGAGCTGGCGCGCAGCCGGGGCATTCTGTTTCATGTCGATGCTGTACAAGCCTTCGGAGCGCTACCGATTTCATGCCGCGATCTGCCGGTAGACCTGCTGAGCGTGTCGGCCCATAAAATCAACGGGCCGCAGGGGATTGGAGCCTTGTATGTGCGCCGCGGCACAGCCCTTCAGCCCCGGCAGTACGGCGGATTGCAGGAGAAGCAACGGCGGGCAGGTACGGAAAATATAGCAGGCATCACCGGCTTTGCGAAGGCTGCCGCCATTGCAACCGCTGCGGTTCATGAACGGAGAGAGCATGATCTGTTGCTCCGTGAAACGCTTTTGAACGGCCTAGAGCAGAGTCTTGGCAGCGGCGGATTTACGGTGAACGGCAGCAGTGAGCATTTCCTGCCTCACATTGTGAATCTCAGCTTTCCCGGCTGCGGCACGGAGACGATGCTGATGAATCTGGATATGGAAGGAATTGCGGCGGCAAGCGGCTCCGCATGCACCTCCGGCTCCATTGAGCTGTCTCATGTTCTGCAAGCCATGAATCTTCCCGAAGATATTCTGCGTTCCGCGATTCGTTTTAGTTTCGGTTTGGGTAATACTACGGAAGAAATGGAATACACGGCTGAAAAAATTGCAACCATATCGCAAAGGCTGCGTAATAGGCATTAGGGGAAGCTCCGTAAATTGAAAGGAGGGTAGTGCTGTTTTCCATTTCATCAGCCGAACGGCAAGACTGCTGCGTGCAAGAGCAAGATTTTACCGCATGTTCGGAATATGAATGATGAGGAGGCACCCGACATGAAGCTTCAGGAAATGATCGGTCTTGCTGTATTTAATGTGGAAGACGGCAAGCAGATTGGCAAAATACATGATTTTATACTTACGGCGGACTGGACCATTAAAGGGATTGAACTGGAAGGGAAAAGTCTCTTTTCCTCCCACGTCAAGACCATTGATT
Source organism: Paenibacillus medicaginis (assembly GCF_042138635.1). Lineage (NCBI taxonomy): Bacteria > Bacillati > Bacillota > Bacilli > Caryophanales > Paenibacillaceae > Paenibacillus > Paenibacillus medicaginis. Next base: position 31,409 of record NZ_JBHIRY010000018.1, read on the forward strand.
GGGAAGACATCGTAGCGTACGGGGAAGATGCCGTAATGATTCGCAATCAGCAGGCTGTCCGCAACACGGAAGCCGACGACATACATTATACTTATCTTCTTGGCGGCAGCAAGCTTAAGGATCTGTCCGTTCTGACGGAGGAGGGACTTATGCTTGGACATGTCACCGATGTTTATTTTGATCAGGAATTGGGCAACAAGGTAAGAGGGATTGAAATCAGCGAGGGTTTTGTTTCAGACCTGATCGAAGGTCGGAAATGGCTGCCCTGCACCAACGGCATGTCCATCGGGGAGAATGCGATTATGGTTCCCCCGCTGAGCGAGCAGCGATTGGAGAAGGCTATACATTCTGTTAACGGATAGGTGAATTTATGAAATGTCCAAATTGTAATTCCAAAGATATAGGCAAAATCGGCTCTCACCAGTTTTACTGCTGGGGCTGTTATATTGAACTGCAGGTAATCGGAGATAAAATGTCTGTCTACCAGGTCGAAGAAGACGGAACGCTCAGTTCACTGGACGATCTGTTCTTCGGTGAGGAGTATACCCAGGAATTCCCGCAGGCGCACGCATCCTCTTAGAGGTTGTTCAAAAAGTCATCTTTTGATCACAAAGTAAGTCAGGAAGCGGACTCGACATCGAATCTTGAATTCAGCCGGGACTAAGCGCATGCTTCCGAAGCATGTTTCCTCCGGAAACATTTCAGGTGCTCACGTACACCAAACGTACGCTCCGCTCCTCAGTCCCTAGCTTCATTCAACTCAAGCGTTTTGAAAAAACGCACTTCGGAAGCATAGGCTTCGGTGCTGAAAACCTGACTTTTTGAACACGCACTTAAATGATTGTGACTGCCGGCTTCGTATTGCTGTAGTTTAACACGCGCTTGTTCTTCCGGATAGCGGAAGATCAGGCGCGTTTTTTTTGGAAAGGGGAATGCGGGTTAATCCGGTCTGCTTCGGCATATACTGAATCGGAAGGCAAGTCCCAGAAAAGAAGGTGAAGCAGAAGATGGAGCATTTATCCAAAAACAGATTTTTCCGTAATGGTGTGCTGCTGCTGCTCGGTCTGATGATTTTATACTTCCTATGGCTCCTGCGTCCGCTGTTTTTCACTACATACGGTTTTTTAAAAACGATCATCGCGCCCTTCGCCGTGGCCATGATTATTTCCTATGTCCTTAACCCTGTCGTGAATATGCTCAGCAGCAGGAAGATGCCAAGGGGAGTGGCGGTGCTGCTCATTTATGCCTTTTTCCTGACCTGCCTTGGCGTCGTGTTGATGAACATCATCCCTATGCTGATTGAGCAGCTGGAAGAATTAAATGAGCATTTGCCCGAAATTACAATGCATGCGCAGGGACTTCTGTCCGATTTGGACAATCAAGTGATGCCAGGTGGCGTCCGCAGCGGAATGAATCAATGGGTTTTTCAGCTGGAAAACCGTATTTCCACGGCCATTACGGGCATTATGGATAACATCGGGGGCATGATTAATACGCTGCTCAATATTTTCATCGTGCCGTTTCTGATCTTCTATATTCTCAAGGATTTTGACGTGTTTGAGCGGGCGGTGGTATCGATTCTTCCGGGCGCTCACCGCAAGGGGATTGTTGTCATGCTGAAGGAAATCGATACGGCGCTCGGGCACTATATCCGGGGACAATTTCTCGTATGCGTCATTATCGGGGCCTTGGCTTATGCGGGATATATGATTGCGGGAATGCCCTATGCTCTGCTTCTTGCCAGCATCGTGGCGCTCTTTAACATCATTCCGTATCTGGGGCCTTTTCTCGGGGCCGCACCTGCAGTGATTATGGCTTCAACGATCTCGATGAAAATGGTGGTTATGGTCATTATTGTGAATATTGTGTGTCAAATTCTGGAGACCAATGTGGTGTCACCGCAGGTGGTGGGCCGGACGCTGCATCTGCACCCGCTCGCAATTATTTTTGCGCTTCTGGTGGGCGGAGAGGTTGCAGGCATTCCGGGTCTGATTTTGGCCGTGCCAGTAATGGCTGTGCTCAAAGTAGTAGTACAGCGGCTTTTCGCCTACTATATCAAACGAAAAACGGTTTAGATTTTATTGACAGCTCCTATACCCGCAAGTATAATCAAGTGTGAATGTTTACAGGATAAAACGTTGATGAAATTAAGTACGCCGGGTTTCTTTCCCAGAGAGCGGGCTTCTTCACAGGTTCTCCCGTGAAGGCTGCAAGAGCCTGTGTCAGATAACGGCGGAAAGCTCATTTCGGAGTGCGGCTCATCCCCGTCGGCAAGGACCCCGTTACCGGTCTGTATAAGGCGATCACTTGTTTATGCACAGGCACAGACAGTGATAACCAGGGTGGTACCGCGATATTTTCGTCCCTGATTTTTTTCAGGGGCGTTTTTCTGTTTTACCTAAATTTGAACCGATGGAGGCATGTGTTATGAAAGCCAGTGAAATTCGCTCCAAATGGCTGGAGTTTTTTAAGGAAAAGGGACATGCGATTGAACCGAGCGCTTCGCTTGTACCGCACAATGACCCGACTTTGCTGTGGATCAATGCCGGGATGGCGCCTTTAAAGCCCTATTTCGACGGACGTGTCAAACCTGAAAATCCGCGTATCGCGAATTCCCAGAAATGTATCCGCACCAATGACATTGAGAATGTTGGCAAAACGCGCAGACATCATACCTTTTTCGAGATGCTGGGCAACTTCTCCATCGGGGATTATTTTAAAGAAGAAGTAATTACCTGGGCCTGGGAGTTCCTGACGAGTCCGAAATGGATCGGCTTTGATCCTGAGCGGCTGTCGGTCACAGTTTACCCGGAGGATGAAGAGGCTTACAGATACTGGAATGAGAAAATCGGCCTGCCTGCGGAGCGGATCATCAAGCTGGAAGACAACTTCTGGGACATCGGCGAGGGGCCGTGCGGTCCTTGTACCGAGATTTTCTATGATCGCGGCGAAGCTTACGGCAGTGATATGTCGGACCCGGAAATGTATCCGGGCGGCGAGAACGAGCGCTATCTGGAAGTGTGGAACCTCGTGTTCTCCCAGTTCAACCATAACAAGGATGGCAGCTATACGCCGCTTCCGAACAAAAATATCGATACAGGCGCAGGCCTGGAGCGTTTTGCCTCCATCCTGCAGAATGTGAACTCCAACTTTGATACAGACCTGTTCCAGCCGATGATTCAGAAGACGGCTGCCATTGCCGGTGTTAAATACAATGAGGATCCTGAGAAGGATGTAGCCCTCAAGGTTATTGCGGATCATATTCGTACAGTAACTTTCGCCGTGGGCGACGGGGTGCTGCCTTCCAACGAAGGCCGGGGTTATGTTATCCGCCGCCTGCTGCGCCGTGCGGTTCGTTTCGGCAAAAAGCTGGGGCTGGACCGGCCGTTTATGTTCCAGCTGGTGGAGACCGTCGGCGACGTCATGGGAGTATACTATCCGGAGGTCGTGGATAAGCGCGATTTCATCGTCAAGGTGATTAAAACGGAAGAGGAGCGCTTCCATGAAACGCTGAGCGACGGCCTTGCCATTCTGTCCGAGATCAGCGAGCAGGCAAAAGCGGCGGGACAGACGGTCATCAGCGGCACTGACGCCTTCAAGCTGTACGATACCTATGGATTTCCCTTTGACCTTACGGAGGATTATGCCAGTGAGCACGGCTTGACGGTTGACCGCGAAGGCTTTGACCAGGCGATGCAGGAGCAGCGTGACCGCGCCCGTGCCGCACGCCAGGACAGCGGCAGCATGAAGGTACAGGGCGGAGCGCTGTCCGAGCTGACGGTTAAAAGTGATTTTGTTGGATATAATGACCTCGTGACCGAATCCAAGGTACTGGCTATTATTTATGAGGATGTATTGGTCGATAATATAAGTGAAGGCCAGGAAGCACAGATTGTCCTGGATATGACTCCGTTTTATGCGGAAAGCGGCGGACAGGTGAGCGACCGCGGGGTATTGCATGGCGCAGCGGTGACCGCAAAGGTTCAGGGTATGAGCAAAGCACCGCAGGGCCAGCATGTCCATCAGATTCTGGTGCAGGCGGGCGAGCTGCGCGTGGGCGATACCGTACGGGCGGAAGTAGATGCTGAAGTCCGCCAGGACATTGAGAAAAACCATACTGCCACGCACCTTCTTCATAAAGCGCTGAAAGAGGTGCTGGGCGAGCATGTGAATCAGGCAGGCTCCCTGGTGGAGGCTTCGCGCCTGCGTTTCGACTTCTCGCATTTTGGCAGCATTTCGGCCGAAGAGCTCGCGGATATTGAGCGCAGAGTCAACAGCCATATTTGGAGTCAGGACAAGGTTACCATTGATCTGATGTCAATTGATGAAGCCAAGGCGCTGGGAGCGATGGCTCTCTTCGGTGAAAAGTACGGGGACATCGTGCGGGTTGTCAAAGCGGGAGACTACAGCATTGAGCTGTGTGGGGGCTGCCATGTGGGCAACACCTCGCAAATCGGGCTCTTCAAGCTGGTGAGCGAGAGTGGCATCGGGTCCGGCGTACGCAGAATCGAGGCGGTGACCGGGCGCAACGCGTACGAATATTCGGAAGGCCAGCTTGAGCTGCTGAAGTCGGCAGCCATGCTTCTGAAAGCCAACGTTAATGAAGTGCCGAAACGGATTGAGGGGCTGCATCAGCAAATCAAGGAGCTCAGCCGCGAGAACGAATCGCTGCAGGGCAAGCTGAGCGCCATCGAGGCCGGCCAGTTGACCGACAAGGTTGTACAGGCGGGAGCCACGCAGCTGCTGGCTGTTCGCGTACAGGCATCTACAATGGATAATCTCCGTGCAATTGCCGATGAGCTGAAAGGCAAGCTGCCGTCCGCTGTGCTTGTGCTTGGAGCAGCGATGGAGGATAAAGTAAACTTTGTCGTGGCAGTGCCTGCCGAGCAGGTAAAAGCGGGTATTCATGCCGGCAAGCTGGTGAAAGAAATCGCGGCCGTCTGCGGCGGCGGTGGTGGCGGCCGTCCGGATATGGCACAGGCGGGAGGGCGGGACGCCTCCAAGCTTGACGAAGCGCTTGCCCGAGCAGTCGAGCTGGTGACTGCGGCTTCCGGCAGTTGAATAAACCAGCCGTAATTCTGAAAAATATACAGAAATCTGGGAAATTAGGGCCGTTAATTTCCTTGCAGGCACCAGGTTATGATATGATATAGAGGAATAGCTGGCATAAACATGTGTGTCATGTTTTTGTGGAAGCGAGGTGTCTACATGGATTCCATGGATAAGACGGTGAAGTTTAATGTCAAGGCCGACGAGAAGGAAGCGTCGGCGCAGGAAATACTGCTGACGGTATACGATGCTCTGGTCGAGAAGGAATACAATCCCATCAATCAGATCGTCGGTTACCTGCTGTCGGGGGATCCGGCTTATATTCCCCGACACAACAACGCCAGAAGTCTGGTGCGCAAGAAAGAACGTGATGAGCTGATCGAAGAACTGGTCCGTTCTTATTTGGCCAGCCATCGTCAGGGGAAGACGGAATGAAAGTGATGGGTCTGGATTACGGGGACCGCAGGATTGGCGTCGCCATGAGCGATGCCTTCGGCTGGACCGCCCAGGGATTAGAAGTTATCGAACGGCGTAAGGACGAGAGCGAATATGGCAAGATTGCCGAGCTGGTGCGGGGCAACGAGATTTCCGAGCTTGTTGTCGGTTTGCCCAAGAACATGAACGGAACCGTTGGCCCACGGGGCGAAATTGCAATGGCTTTTGCCGAAAGATTACGCGAGTTACTGAACATCCCCGTTCACCTTTGGGATGAGCGGCTAACAACCGTCGCCGCAGAGCGGACGCTGCTGGAAGCAGACGTCAGCCGGAAGAAGCGCAAGCAGGTTGTTGACAAAATGGCCGCAAGCTTGATTTTGCAAAATTATTTGGATGCTAACATTAAAAGGTGAGGGGGATTTCGCTGATGGCAGATAATCGATTGGACCTGGAAGAAGAGCAGCCGGAAATTATTTATATTGACGACGAAGAGGGCAACGAAGAAGAATTCGAGGTCATCATGAAATTCGAAGTGGATGGCTCTGATGCCAAATATATGATGGTTGCACCGGTCGAACCCGAAGAAGATGAAACCGATGTATACGCCTTCCGATATGAGGAAGACGGTGACGATATTAAATTGTACCCGATTACGGATGATGCCGAATGGGAAATTGTTGAAGAAACATTTAATACCTTTGTAGAAGCAGATGACGAGGATTTTGAGAAATGACAATGTATTCCCGTGAGGATTTGACCTGGACGACCGGATTGAAGGAAACCTTCGGTTCACAAGTGGAGCTTGAAGACGGGGAAGGACATTCTGTTCCTTACACGCTGGAGGCCGAATTTGAGGTAGGCGGACAGGCATATGCGGTTCTGTGTGGACAGAAGGCGGCTGCGGGGGAGTATGAGCTTTTCAGGGTGGTATGGAAAGGCGATAAGCCTGAGCTGACGGTCATCGAAGACGATGACGAATGGGAGGATATTGCGGAGCTGTACGATGAGTGCACGTTCCCGGAATAACCTCGACTTTAGATTGAATGATATCCCGGAAAGGGCGGACTTGTCCGCTCTTTTTGGCTGTGAAGGGGTTGGATATTTTGAAGCGCAAAGCTAGGACCGGAGTGCTGCTGCTCGTCTTATTACTTGTCGTAGCAGGAGCGGCGCTCTATCTTTGGCAAATGATGCAGCCTGTCCAACAGCAAGCGGGAACCGTTGCGTTTACCGTGGAGCAGGGAATGAGAACATCCCAGATTGCAGATTTGCTTGAGCAGAAAGAACTTATTCGAAATTCTACTGTTTTTAAAGCTTACTTAAAGCTAACGGAGCAAGGCAGCAACTTTCAGGCCGGCAAGTATGAAGTACAGCCGGGCATCACATATGAGCAATTGATTGCCAAGCTGTCCAGCGGAGATGTTGTGCCGGAGGAGATGATCCAGTTTACCATTCCCGAAGGATTTACGGTGCTGCAAATTGCCGATAGACTGCAGCAGGAAGGCATTGCTGACAAGGAAGAGTTTCTGAAGCTTGCGAATGACCCGGCACAATTTGACATGCCCCTGCTGGCGCATATTCCGGAGGACAAGCAGCTGAGGTATAAGCTGGAAGGTTATCTGTTTCCGGAAACCTATGAACTGCCCAAGGGCAGCTCGGTGAAAGAAATTATGGCGGCTATGCTGGAGCAGACTCAGAAAGAGCTGGACAGTATTCCGAATCTGGAGCAAGAGCTTGAGGAGCGCCACGAAACGCTTCATGAACTGCTTTCTGTCGCTTCTCTGGTGGAGCGTGAGGTGGTTGTGGATCAGGAGCGCCCGATTGTCGCCGGGGTTATCTATAACCGGCTGGAGAAAGGGCAAAAGCTTGAAATTGACGCAACTGTTCAATATATGCTGAATAAGCAGAAGGAACGGCTGCTGTTTAAAGATCTGGAAGTAGATTCGCCTTATAATACGTATACGAATGAGGGTCTGCCGGCAGGCCCGATTGCCAGCCCGAGCTTAAGCTCCATTCAAGCGGCGCTTGAGCCGGCCAAGACGGATTATTTTTTCTATGTTACGAAAAAGGATGGCTCGCAGGAGCACTTATTCGCCAAGACATATCAGGAACATTTAAACAATATCCAACAAAGTCAAAGTGTGACACAATAGGAGGTAACCCAGTGGCTGATAAACCCGAACTGCTCGTAACGGCAGCTTCACCGGGGGAAGCTGTACAGATGCTGGATGCAGGCGCGGATGCGCTGCTGATCGGAGAAGACCGGTTCGGCATGCGTCTGGCGGGCAGCTTTACACCCGACGAAATCAAAGATACGGTAGAGATTGCGCATTCACGTGGCGCCAAAGTATATGTTTCCATGAATAATCTGATGACCAATGATCTGCTTCGCGAAATTCCGGATTATGTGCAGATGCTCGGTTCCATAGGGGTGGATGCGGTGGAGTTCAATGATCCGTCCGTGCTTGCAGCCGTGAAGGAGTATGCTCCCCGTATCGCGCTGTTCTGGAATGCGGAAATGACCTCAACCAACTATTCCACCGCCAATTATTGGGGAGAAAAGGGAGCGTCCCGTGTTGTGCTGGCACGGGAGCTCAATATGGATGAGATAACGGGAATGATCCCCGATCTGAAGATTGAAGCCCAGGTGCAGGTGCACGGGATGACGAATATTTACCATTCCAAGCGGCGTCTGGTGGCCAGCTACATGCAGCATCAGGGCAGACCGGTGGAGGGTGATCTCGGGAAGGACCGTCATTTGTTCCTGATCGAGGCTGAGCGCAGGGAAGAGAAGTTTCCGATCTATGAGGATATCAACGGGACTCATATTATGAGCTCAGATGATATATGCATTATCGAAGACCTCCATTTACTGATGACAGCAGGAGTGCACAGCTTCAAAATCGAGGGCCTTCTCAAGCCGACAGCCTACAACGAGGCGGTGGTTAAAGCTTACCGTACGGCTATCGACAGCTACTTTAACAATCCGGAAGACTATGCTTATGATGAAGCATGGCTGGATGAAGTGCGCAGACTGCAGGACCCGGAAAGGGAGCTTTCCTTCGGGTTTTTCTATAAAGAACAGGTTTATTAAAAAATATAGGGGGGAACGAAACGGTGGGGACTTTAACCAAGCGTAAATATACGGGCACACGTTACCGTCTGGATAAACCGGAACTGCTCGCTCCGGCCGGCAATCTGGAAAAACTGAAATTTGCCATTCATTATGGCGCTGATGCCGTTTACATTGGCGGCCAGCATTATGGCCTGCGCTCCAACGCCGACAATTTCAGTTTTGAGGAGATGAAGGAAGGCGTCGAGTTTGCCAAAAAGTATGGCGCCAAGGTGTTCGTGGCTACGAATATTTATGCCCACAATGAAGATGTTGAAGGCATTGAAGCGTATTTGCGCAAGCTGCATGAGGCGGGGATTTCTGCTATCATTGCGGCCGATCCGGCCATTATCCAGGTGGCTCGCAAAGCCGTGCCTGAGTTGGAGGTGCATCTGAGCACACAGCAATCGACGCTGAACTGGCAAGCCGTGAAGTTTTGGAAAGAGGAAGGGCTGCCACGTGTCGTACTGGGCCGGGAGACGAGCATGGATGAAATCGCGGAAATCAAGGAGCATGTGGATATCGAGATTGAAGCGTTCATTCACGGTGCGATGTGCTCTTCCTTCTCCGGCCGCTGCGTGCTGTCCAATCACTTTACAGACCGTGACTCCAATCGTGGCGGCTGCTGTCAGTCTTGCCGCTGGAAGTATGATTTATTTGAAGACGCTCGTTCATCCACGGTTTGGGTATCTGAGGAAGAAGCCAGAGATAACCGGGTATTGGAGCAGTTTCGTCTTGGAGTGAACCAGCTCCCGCTGTATGATGAGCAGGATAACCCGTTCAGCATGGGCTCCAAGGACCTGTGCATGATCGAGCATATCCCCGATCTGATTGATGCCGGTGTGGACAGCTTCAAAGTGGAAGGACGGATGAAATCCATCCATTACGTGGCAACGGTGATCAATGTATACCGCCAGGCGATTGATTCGTACATGGCTGATCCGGACAACTACGTGCTGAAGCCGGAGTGGATCGAGGAAATGAATAAAGCGGCTAACCGTCCGCTGAACACCGGCTTTTTCTATGATACGCCGGATCATGAGGATCATATTTACGAGCCGGAAGAAAAGGCCGTACCTTACGACTTCGCCGGACTGGTGCTAAATTACGATCCGGAGACACGTTTGGCGACGATTCAGCAGCGTAACCATTTCAAGCCTGGGCAGCAGATCGAATTTTTCGGACCTGGGGGCACATTCTTCAAGCAAACGGTAGGCAAGCTATGGGATGAAGAAGGCAACGAACTGGACGCTGCCCGTCATCCGCTGCAGCCGGTAAAGATGATCGTAGACCAGCCTGTTTCCTATTTTGATATGATGCGCAAGCGGAAATAAAGAAACATTTTTTTGGGAATATATGTTTGAGGTTCTCGTATATCGGTCGGGAGGCCTCTTTTTTTTATAGCTTTATAGGAAAAAAGTTTCAGTTTATTTTGGCAATTTAGGCTGACAAGACCAACTTTTGTCGTATAATATCGTTAAATACATAAAAAGAGTGTTAAGGATAGTGTGGGGAATTGAATAACTTCCGGCAGGTGAGAAAAATGGGCGTAAAGCCAACAAGAGAGAAAAAAACTGAAGAATCTAAAAAAACTGAAAAGAAAGAGGCACAGGCGTCAAGCCTGAAGAACAAACTGAAATTGCCTTCAATGAAGATGAACTGGAAGGTTCGCGAGCGGATAAAAGGCTTGGTCAATGGTGGGGAGAAAGACCCGGGAATGAGAAAAGGAAGCGGCACGGATTTTGAAAAATCACCAAAGAATTACATATCCTTGATCAAACAAGCGAATCCTGTGAAGTCTGTGGGGATGAAGCTGTTCCTGATTTTCTTTATTACGATTATGATCGCAGTGGTCAGCCTGGGGACGATATCTTATGCAACCGCTCGCAATACAATCGAGCAGAATGCTGCACTGGCTTATCAGCAGACAGTAAATCAGACATCCGAAAAGCTGGACATCATTTTGGAGCGTTTTCTGGATACTTCAACCCAAATCTTCTTCGATACGGAAATTGCCGATCTGCTGCGGACGATAAGCAATCCGGATATCTCTTCTTATGATGCATTCATGGCGATCGATTCGGTGACCAAGAAGCTGACCAACGTGGCGTTTAACAATAAAGCGATCGAGTCCATTTATTTGTATCCCGAAGACCCGAATGGGGTCATCATGGGAACAGGCAATAAAAAGGATGTAAGATCAGAGCCGTGGTTCGCAGAAATGCTGCAAAACACAGGGGTCCGCTGGCTGCCAACGGAAGTCAGCAGCTCCGGCATCAAGACCTACCGTCTGGTCCGTTCGATGAATGATCTGTCCGTGCTCGGCGCCAAGTATGTGCTGGTGATGGACCTCAAGCTGAGCTCTCTTGAAGAGCAGCTGGAGGGGCTGGATCTGGGAGATGGCGGAGCCATTCACCTGGTAACCAAGGATGGCATCCCGGTGGCGTCAAACCAGCAGGATATGGTGGGAAGCGGACAGACTCTGGATTATGTGAAAGAGTTGAAAGAACCTCAGGGCAGCAATACGGTTAGGGTGGATTTGAATGGCAAGGACCAGGAAGTGCTGTCCGTTCATACGACGCTCGGCACATCCCAATGGATTCTGAACGGAATCGTGCCCGTATCCGCGCTGCTGCAAAGCACCAAAGGCATTCTGATTCTTACCTGGGTGTTTGTGATTGCGGCTGCAATCGTAGCTGTACTGCTTGGCTGGTTGATGGTGCGCATGATCGGTCGTCCGCTGAAGCGGATGAAGGATCTCATGAACGAAGGAGCCAAAGGCAACCTGGGTGTTCGCACTGATTACCGGTCCAGGGATGAAATCGGTCAGCTCTCCACAAGCTTTAATGAAATGATGGAGCAAATTACGGAGCTGGTGCAGCAGACCAATTCAACGGCCAAGGACGTTCTGCTGACAGCCTCCGAACTGAGCGATGCTTCCAAAAAGACAGCCATCTCAGCAAGGGAAATTGCCGTAGCGACCGAGGAAATTGCGAACGGCGCCTCCAGTCTCGCTACAGAGGCGGAGCGCGGCAGTACACTGACCGACAATATTACGCGCCAGATGAAGATCGTTATCGCTTCCAATTCGCAAATGGGAGAGGCAGCGCGGGAGGTGGGACGCTCCAGTGAAACAGGCAGCGAGCAGCTCAAGCAATTGATGGGCAAGACCAAGGTAACGGAAGAAACGACACGCTCACTCGTCGCCAAAATGGACAAGCTGAAGGGAACCACTTCCACAGTGTTCAAGATGCTGGATGCGATGCAGAACATTACGAAGCAGACGAATATTCTGTCCCTGAATGCAACCATCGAAGCGGCACGTGCAGGCGCGGCCGGACGCGGGTTCATGGTGGTGGCGGATGAAATCCGGCAGCTGGCCGATCAATCCCGGCAGGCCATTATTATGGCTAGCGGCATCATTAATAACATCGTTACCGAAATGAATGAGACGGTGGAGGCGTTAACAGACGCGTATCCTTTGTTCAGGCAGCAAATTGAAGCGGTTGAAGAGACCTCGGAAATATTCCAGTCTGTACAGCAGCAGATGGAGGACTTCATCAGCAGCCTGACTGCGGTGACCGGGTCGATTGAAGAACTTAATCAATCGCAGGAGGTATTGTCTGATGCCATGGGCAATGTCAGCGCTGTAGCAGAGCAATCCTCCGCCACCTCAGAGGAGGTCGCTTCGCTCAGCAGTGAGCAGGAAAATGTCGCCAGTCAGCTCGTACAGCTATCCGAGAAGCTTGAAAACGTATCTGGCAGCCTGCAGCAAACGTTGTCCAACTTCAGAATATAAGCAAAGCAACGCATTCGTATGATGGGTATAAGGGAGCAGCCTGCAAGCAGATTTTCTGCTACGGCTGCTCCCTTTCTGTGTTCAGTGACCTTTCGGGAAGGCGGGCGTTTGACAGCAACGGCACGGGGACATACTATTCCCAAGATCAGCTTACAGGAGGCGGACCGAGATTGCGGCACCAGACGAACAGGAACGAACGGCATCAGCGAATCCAATATGTAACGGTTGTGCTTTCTGTGCTCATAGTTATCCTTATCATCCGTTTAGGATGGATTCAGACCTTTTTCGTGCGCAGCATTGTCCCTAACGGAAACAGAACCGTAAGGGAGCAAGCCGTTATTCAGCGGCAGGAGGGGATTGTGGTGGATACGGGCCGGGGAGATTTTACGGACAGGTCCGGGCGCAGCATAACAGGCACCTGGGTCCGGGTGCCTGTGTTGTTTCCCGGAGGGCCTGTGAAGCAGGATGACAGGCTTGGGCAACTGGCCCGGATTCTGAATACCGCTCCTGCTGAGCTTCTCCGCCGCTGGAAAGGTCTCGGTTCGCCCCTGATCTGGCAAGACAGCCGCGGCATGCCTTTGGAGTTGACGGACCGGGAAGCCGCCTACATTGCCCGGATTGCTCCCGGGGCGGCAGAAGTGCTGCCATACAGGAGAAGGTACGAGGGGGCGCGGAACGGCATGCAGTGGCTTGGATTTCTATACGAGCCTGAGGATTCATACCGTACATCGTCAGGAGCAGCCGGCTTGGAGAAAACACTGCAGCCGCTGCTGAAAGGAGAAGGAGAAACCTTTATATCCCATTTGGTAGATGCTGAGCGTCATACGCTTCCCGCTACGGGGCTGCAAATGAACAAGCCTTCCAACAGCTATTATCCGCTGCAGGTGCAAACGACGATCGATCTTGCCCTGCAGCGCAAGATCGAAAGCCTGACAGAGCACAGCCCAATGAAGGAAGGAGCAGTGGTGGTGCTGGACGCCGGCAACGCCGATGTGCTTGCAATGGTATCGCGTCCTTTTTACGACCCCCGCCATGTCAATCCGCAGGGCTCCGATTGGTCCAACCGCGCTGTGAAGGCGGCCGTACCCGGCTCCATTTTCAAAATTGTCACAGCTGCAGCCGCCTTGGAGACCGGAGCTGCCAAGGAGGGCGAAACCTTTCACTGCCACGGAGATTATGGTGCCTACGGCTTGGCCTGCTGGAAGGAAGAGGGCCATGGGACACTATCCCTTGAGCAAGGCTTTGCCGAGTCCTGCAACACCGTATTTGCCAAGCTGGCGGAACGATTGAGCTCCAGACAGCTTGTACAGATGGCCGAGGCTCTTGGCTTGGGGCGGCAGGTCGGCTGGGAGGGAGTGAATCTGGCCGGAATGAAGCAGCTCCGTCTGTTCGATGGCGAGGAGGCTGGCCGCATATTCGACAGCCGGGCTCAGGCGGAGGATACAGGAGCACGCGTGCAGACGGCCATCGGGCAAAGGGATGTGAGAATGACTCCGTTACAGGCGGCGAATCTTGTGGTCACACTGCTGCATAACGGAGAAGTGCGCTCGCCGCGGCTGGTGCGCCGCATTCAATATGCGAACGGGGGAACTCTTCTTGAGCTGCCCGCTCATGCTCTGCCTGCGGCTACAGGAAAAATACACCCGCACACTGCGCATACCCTGCTGCACTGGATGGAGAAGGTTGTACAGGAGGGAACCGGCAAAGGGTTGGCTTCCGCCAAGTGGAAGCTTGCCGGGAAATCAGGAACCGCCCAAACCGGACAGGCCGGCAGGGCGGTTAACAATCAATGGTTTATCGGATATGGTCCGGTGGAAAAGCCGCGCTATGCGGTGGCCGTCCTTGTACAGAATGCTCCGGCGGATACGCCGAACCAGGCTACAAAACTGTTTGGTCAAGTCATGGACTTTCTTGCTTCTTCGGAAGAAGGCGTTTCTTCCTCCTGAAGCTTGGCCAGAAACGGCGGTTCTTCGAACTCTTCTTTCGGGAAACGAATCCATTTCTGCAGATAGCCCTGCTGCCACAGCTCCTTGATCAGTATGAGCAGAATCGGGGAGAGGATCAGACCGGCTACCCCAAAAATCGAAAGCGAGATAAACATGAACGACAGCATCAGATAGGCCGAGGTAACGCCTATGGAATTGCCTGCAATCTTCGGCTCGGCCAGCTGGCGCACGAGCATGGCAACCGCCAAAAGCACCAACAGCCCGATGGCAAGACCGGTATTGCCGATGATGAACAGATAGACGGCCCACGGGATCAGGATGACCGGCACGCCCAGCAGCGGGAGAATATCAAACACCGCTGCTATGAGAGCAATTGCAAAGGCATTGCCTGTGCCGAGAATCAGCAGTCCGAGAAAAATAATGACAAACGTGATCGATACAAGAATAGCCTGGGCTTTTATATACGATCCGATCGCTTTCAAAACATGGTTTCTGAAAAAGCTAAATGCGGTTTTCAGCGTATGCGGTGTCTTCTTGCGCACAATGACCTTCCACAGATCGATCTCCATGCTGAGAAAAAAAGCCAGGATGATGGCAATCCCGAAGTTGGTCATGAAGGTAGAGAACGTGCCGAGAAAGGCAACGACGTGCTGCAGGGCACTGGTACCCCAGTTTGTGGCCAGCTTCGTGGCTGTTGTAAAATAATCGTTGATATTTTGCGTGATCGACGGCGGTAAACTGGCGGCTTTACCCTGCAAAAAAGCGGTCAGATTTACAAACGCCTGCTGCACAATGGAGGTATATTGCGGAAGATCGTCGGCAAGCCGCATGAGCTGTGTTACCACAATCAGTCCCAGCCCGAAAAATAAAGCGAGCAGGATGACGATAAACAGCAGCACGGAAATAGCTGAAGCGAACGGCTTGCGCATCCCCTTTTTGTGAAGGTAACGGGCCAACGGTTCAATGCACCAGAATACGACGAAAGAGAGAAACACGGGTGCCGCGATATGGTACAATTGGCTGGATACGAACAGAATCAGATAGACGGTCAGCGCAATCAGTGCTATATCAAAGGCAGTGCGCCAATACTTTTTATAAAGTGGCAGCATAAAATACAACGACTCCTTTTTCGGGTAAGATCAATTTTGTATATTGTACACTATTTATATAAAGTCAGCCTTATTTTCTAGCCTTTTATGTTAAAATAAAGTTAGTGAGTTTTCCTCAGGTCGCTCGTTACACAGGAGCGTGGATTGAAAAAAATAGGCGAACGGCACGCTATGTCAAAATAGAGAAGTGGGGAATAAGACGTGCTGCAGAATGTACTGCTATGGCTTTTTTACATTACATCATTTTACGCTTTTATCCCCGGGATTATAAGCCGCTTGTTCGGCTTCCGGGTATTCCGGCGGGGAAAGAAGGAGGAGCAAGCTTTCGCCCTTACTTTTGATGACGGGCCTGATCCCGTTTATACCCCTCAATTGTTGGATTTGCTGCAGCGTTTCAATGCCAAAGCGACTTTTTTTGTCGTGGGCGCGAATGCAGAGCAGCATCCGGCTGTATTGCGGAGAATCTATGAAGAGGGCCATTTGATCGGTATCCACAATTATGTGCATAAATCCAACTGGTTTATGCGTCCGGCAACCGTGCGCAAGCAGATTTTATGCACAGAGCAAATCATCCATGAAGTCACCGGCGAACGTACGGCCTATTACCGACCGCCTTGGGGCATTGTGAATCTGTTCGACTTCGCCAAATCGAATGGACGCCGCATCGTTCTCTGGTCTTCCATGTTCGGGGATTGGCGCATCAAGACGGGGGCGGACCGGTTGACCCGAAGAATGCTGCAAAAGCTGCGCGGAGGGGAAGTTATGCTGCTGCACGATTGTGGCAGGACGCTCGGCGCCAATGCCGACGCTCCCCAAAATATGCTGATTGCGCTGGAGCGGGTGCTGATTGAGGCTGGCCGCAGAGGTCTGCGTAGTGTACGGATAGACGAGTTGGCAGGAGGTGCAGTGGAAATGAGCACAAAGCATTCTGCAGGCTGGTTCAAAAAAGGCATAGTCCGGGGCTGGATGCTGTATGAACGTGTCTTTCACGCCCTGTTCCGGCTTGAGCCTGCGAACCCGCAGGAGCCATTTCTGCATTTCAGACAGCGCACATATAAGGGAAGTCCTGTAGATTTTGCCGATGGTTCCTCACTTGTCAAAGGTGATGAGGTGCTTGAACTGCATTTTGATAATGAAAGGCTATACCAGATCGGCTCTACTGCCAAGACACCCATGCATGTAGCGATCCAGATAATCCGTTCCGTAGAGAAACAGCTGCCATATCTGGCGGCAAAAGTCGCTAATGATCCCAGGCTTGCAGGAGTCAAAGCCATTTACGGTGTCAGCATGATCAACCGTGGTGCGGAGAAGCTCGGTTTTATCATCCGTGACCTTCCCGCAGGCTTGTTCGCGGCCTCATCGACGCTGTATCTGCGGCTGTTGCTGAGCGTCATCCATCCATCCGGGCAGGAAAGGCTGAAGCATCGCTCAGATCTGCTCGTGCCGAAGCTCATCGTCATGCCGGCCTCTGTGTTAATGGGCCGTTTCTTGAAGAATGATTCTGCAAGGACCGGTATGACCCTGAAAGATCATCCGCTATCCGAGCCTGCGGAAGAGATGGGCATGGGTACCGCTTCCGCCCAGACGGTGAACAGCACGACAAGCACGATTGCATGAAAAAGGGTGGTATATCCAGAAAAAATTCCTGCTCCCCGTGAAGGATGGGGGCAGGAATTTTGTGTTTTACGATTAGATTTTCATGATACCGCCGT
The DNA here is from genome assembly GCF_042138635.1 of Paenibacillus medicaginis. Lineage (NCBI taxonomy): Bacteria > Bacillati > Bacillota > Bacilli > Caryophanales > Paenibacillaceae > Paenibacillus > Paenibacillus medicaginis. The sequence goes on from NZ_JBHIRY010000018.1 coordinate 48,568, forward strand.
TGCTGGCATTCGTAACAAGCTTGGAATATCTGGCCAGATAGCCTGTTTTTACTTTCGGCTCGAAGCCTTTCCAGTTGGCGCGGCGGCGGTCAAATTCCTCGTCGCTGATCTCAAGCTGAATCGTGCGGTTGTTAAGATCCAGTTCGATGAAATCGCCGTCTTGCACGAAAGCGATGGGTCCGCCTTCAGCCGCCTCCGGAGAGATATGGCCGATGGAGATGCCGCGGGAAGCGCCTGAGAAGCGTCCGTCCGTAATCAGGCCAACCTTGGCGCCAAGGCCCATACCGACGATCTGGGAGGTAGGAGCGAGCATTTCCGGCATGCCTGGTCCGCCTTTCGGCCCCTCATAGCGGATAACGACCACATGTCCTTCCTTGACTTTACCGTTGGCGATGCCAGCCAGGGCATCTTCCTGAGAATCAAAGCAGATGGCAGGGCCTCTATGGTATCCGCCAACAGATGGATCCACAGCACCGACCTTGATAATGGAGCCCTCCGGAGCGAGATTGCCGAACAGTACGGCAAGTCCGCCGCGCTCGGAATAAGGGTTGTCAAGACGGTGGATAACATTCTCATCCAGTATTGGCTGATCCTGCACGTTCTCGCGTAGCGTTTTACCGGTAACGGTAATACAGTCCGCATGAAGAGCGCCCGGTTTTTTCAATAGCTCATTCAGCACGGCGCTTACGCCGCCGGCATTGTGAACGTCCTCGATGTGATAATCAGAAGCGGGAGCCAGCTTGGACAGATGCGGTACACGGTTAGCAACTTCATTAATGCGTTCGATCGGATAGTCGACCTCCGCCTCATTAGCCAGCGCAAGAGTATGCAGCACCGTATTCGTGGAGCCACCCATGGCCATATCAAGTGCGAAGGCGTTGTCGATGGCTTCTTTAGTCACGATGTCACGTGGCTTCAGATCCATTTTGATAAGTTCCATGAGCTGCTCTGCAGAGCGCTTAACAAATTCTTTGCGTTCAGGAGCAACAGCCAGAATGGTTCCGTTGCCCGGAAGCGCGAGACCTAATGCTTCAGCAAGACAGTTCATGGAGTTGGCCGTGAACATGCCCGAGCAGGAGCCGCAGGTCGGACAGCCGTATTGTTCAAGCTCCAGCAGACTTTGATCATCAATTTTGCCAGCCTGATAAGCGCCTACGCCTTCAAATACGGAAGTCAGGGAGATGGAGCGGCCGTTCTTGTCTTTACCGGCTTTCATCGGTCCGCCGCTGACGAAGATGGTTGGAATGTTGACGCGCAGGGCGCCCATCATCATGCCAGGCGTGATTTTATCACAGTTGGGGATACAGACCATGCCGTCGAACCAGTGTGCGGACACAACCGTTTCAAGGGAATCGGCGATAATTTCGCGGCTTGGCAGGGAATAACGCATGCCGATATGTCCCATGGCAATGCCATCGTCCACACCGATGGTATTGAATTCGAAAGGCACACCACCAGCCTCGCGAATGGCATCTTTAACGATTTTGCCGAATTCCTGCAAATGAACATGTCCGGGAACAATATCAATGTAAGAGTTGCACACAGCGATGAACGGCTTGTCGAAATCTTCTTCCTTTACTCCCGCCGCCCGCAGCAGGCTGCGGTGAGGCGCACGGTCAAAGCCTTTTTTGATCATATCTGATCGCATCTTCTTCTTGTTAGCTGTCATGAAGTCTGTCCTCCCAGGTTCCTATATTGATTTAGCGCTGCAAATCAACGCTTGAAAGCAGTGAATGGTTTCTAGAAAGTCTACCATAACTGTGGCTTTTTTTCTATATATATTACAGAAGATGAAAGAGCTTTGCACAAAAAAGAAGCCTGTCACCGCTACTGCGAGACAAGCTTCCTGGAACTAGACGCACGATCAGTTTTTACCGCTCTTGTGTGCGATTTCGTGCCATAACAAATCACTCCTTTTGAAGAAGTGCTTTTTGAAAGATGAAGAAATTTTGGATATGCGCTTAAAGATCCAACCCACATTCGGCTCAATTAACGGATGCACAGCACGCTTGACGGCAGGCAGGGCGAGCAGGACGGTCAGCAGGCAGGCTACGATCATGACGCATAGGGTGCCAAAGGTTGTATGGATATAAGCATATATTCCCAATGAGGCCGCCCCACGAATAATAAATCCGTGCAGCAGGAACACATATAAAGTCCGGCTTCCCAACCGTGACAGCCAGCCGGCAGCAAAAGGCACGAATCCAAGGAAGGCAGCCGACGCTGCGAGCTGCAGCAGGTAGATGCCGATCCGGAATAAACCAGCATACCATTCTCCGTGTCCCAGCCCGGCGAAAGTCATGCTTCCGTACAGCCAGCCTGTTTGCAGATGGGCAGATGTCCAGACCGCTGCAGCGAGCATCAGCAGGGACCCCGCAATAGCGGCAGATCTGAAGCGTGGGGTCAGGAGAAATGATATTTTTTCATAAGTTATATGATAACCAAGCACAAAAAAAGGCAGAAACACAAAGGTTCTGGATATGCTCAGCCACGTCCCCTCAAAGGGGATGTATCCGGCAAGCGTGCCCAGCACGATGGAACCGGTAATCTGTATCGACGGCGACAGCCGCCGCATGGCCAACAGGAGCAGTCTCCAGCAGAAATGGCTGGCGAGGAACCACAGCAGCAGATAAGGGGCAAAAAAGGAATGATGAACCCCCTGAACGTGGAAGAAAGCAGCGTCGAGCAGAGAGTACAGGCTTTGAAAAATAATGTATTGAACCATAATCTGCAGCAGTGTTTTAACACCTGTTTCACCTTTCAGGTTCGGACGGGTAAAATAACCGGTCACCCACACAAACAGCGGCATGTGAAACATAAAGATCCAGGTATACCAACGGTCTGCCAGACTGCTGACATATATTAAAGGCTCTAGCGCATTGGCAGCAAACACGCATACGATCAATAAAAATCTTAAGTTCAGAAAAAAAGCATCTCCACTACGGGCCGACACGCCGTTCATAACCTATCCCTCCATACGGTCGGCACAGCCGCCGTATTTTCTAAAAATCTTATATTCCAAACATACGATATTCCGGCAGTGTATATTGTGATAATATTCACAATAGTAAACGCTCACATTTACCTGAATTGTGTCGGTTGTATGGAGGGAGCGGGTAAGAGTGCCTGATCCCTGAATTTGACCGGCCTTTTGCCATGGTGATACGCTTTGATAAAGCTTGCTGCTTTCGTTTCTGGGTGGCTCCTAACATCTCTCCTTTGATATGGTTTTGCGGAAAGGTGAGTTATAATTAGGGAGAATCATCCAGTGCGGGAATCGTGAACAGGGATACCGCCGTAAGGGAGGAAGAGCATGCCTGAGTTGCAGATCGGGACACGTCTTGAGCCCTGCCGGGCGATCCTGTTTGATAAAGACGGGACGCTGCTGCATTTCCTGCAGATGTGGGGACCATGGGCGGGCTCTGTCCTGAATATGATGGAACGGCATCTGGCTGTCATCGGGGCCGAAATTATCGGCGGCAAGGAGCGGCTTCTGGGAACTGTGCTTGACCGTAAGGGGTGTGTTGTCAGCTACGACCTGCGCGGACCGTTTGCTATGGGCACGGTTGAGGAAACGACCGGTCTGCTGGCATGGCAGCTCTACGCAGCCGGGGTGCCATGGGATGAGGCGGTGATGCAGGTCAGGCATTTCAGCAAAACAGCCATGACCGATCTTCGCAACCGCCGTCCTGCCCAGGCTTTTCCGGGACTATCCCCATTTCTTGAACAATGCCGGGCAGCCGGACTGAAGCTTGGGGTCGTCACTTCGGACGCCGGGAAGGAAGCGGTGGAGCATCTGCACTGGCTCGGCTTCCGCCACCATTTTGCGGCCGTGATCGGTTATGATAATGTCAGGGAAGGGAAACCTTCACCAGATATGGTGCTGAAAGCCTGTGAAGAACTGGATGTAGCCCCGGCCGATACGGTGATCATCGGGGATAGCAACGGGGATATGCAGATGGGAAAGCATGCCGGTGTGAGGCTGAAGCTGGGCTTTGCCCCCGACCCGAAGCTGACAGAGCATCTGGCGGATGCGGATATCATTTTTCACAGCTACGAGGATTTGCAGGTCAGGTTTTGAACAAGTTCAACGTCATGGAGGCGGATAAAAGATGAAGCCGGAGGAAAGGCTGGCACAATGGATCGGCGAAAGCCGCAATATTGTATTTTTCGGAGGAGCGGGAACATCGACGGAAAGCGGTATCCCTGATTTCAGGTCTGCCGCAGGGCTTTATCGGCAGGAAGAGCAGCTGCCCTATCCGCCGGAGGTGATGCTGAGCAGAACGTTTTTTATGGAGCATCCGGACGTTTTTTTCGATTTTTACCGCAGTAAAATGCTGCATCCTGACGCAGAGCCGAATGGCTGCCACCGACTGTTGGCCAGCCTTGAAATGGAGGGCAGGCTGCAGGCGGTCATCACACAGAACATTGACGGACTCCACCAGAAGGCTGGCAGCAGCCGGGTGCTGGAGCTTCATGGCTCTGTGCACCGGAATTACTGCATGAAATGCGCACGTTTTTACAGTCTGGAGGAAGTTATGGCGGCAGAGGATGCGGTTCCGCGCTGTCAGCATGACGGTGCGATCATCAAGCCTGATGTCGTTTTATATGAGGAGGAGCTGAACCAGGAGACGCTTTACGATTCCGTCGAGGCCATTTCCCGTGCGGATATGCTGATCATCGGAGGCACCTCGTTGACGGTTCAGCCGGCAGCGTCGCTGGTTACTTATTTTAGAGGGGCGAGAACCGTGCTTATGAATGCCGATTCGACCCCTTACGATGCAAAGGCGAATCTGCTGATTACCGATCCGATCGGACAGGTGATGGAGCGGGTGGCGGTAATATTGTCCACAGGCCAAGCTTGATGCAGGAAGACTGTAATCGTTTTCTTGTCAAAGGCCGGATAAAAGAGCTATGATGAACTCTGGAAGTATTTATCAGTTACTATTTCATAGTCAGAGAGGCAGGGATGGGTATGGTTTACTTGGCTAGCGAAGACCGCTATGAAGGCATGAAATACAACCGTACCGGTAAATCCGGGCTGAAGCTGCCGGTCATTTCATTGGGATTATGGCATAATTTCGGCAGAATCAACAATGCTGAGAACGGACGCAACATGATTACCCGGGCGTTTGACTTAGGCATTACCCACTTTGACCTGGCAAATAACTACGGACCACCACCCGGCTCGGCGGAGCAATTCTTCGGTCAGGTGATTGCCGGCGATCTGAAGCCCTACCGTGACGAGATGATTATCTCCACAAAGGCCGGTTATTATATGTGGCCCGGCCCTTACGGCGAGTGGGGATCGCGCAAATATTTGATCTCCAGCCTGGATCAGAGCCTGAAACGAATGGGACTGGAGTATGTGGACATCTTCTATTCCCACCGTTTTGACCCCGAGACTCCGCTGGAGGAGACGATGATGGCGCTGGACCATATCGTCCGGTCAGGCAAAGCGCTGTATGTGGGCGTGTCGAATTACAATGCCGAACAGACCGCAGAAGCGAGCCGCATTCTGAAGGAATTGGGCACACCCCTGCTGATCCATCAGCCGAAGTATTCGCTGCTGGACCGCTGGGTTGAAAACGGGCTGCAGGATGTGCTGGATGAAAACGGCATTGGAAGCATCGCCTTTTGCCCGCTTGCCCAAGGAATGCTGACGAACAAATATTTGAACGGGATACCAGAGGATTCGCGGGCGGCAGGCACGTCGGTCTTTTTGAATAAAGAGCAAATTACCCCGGAAGCGATCCGTAAAGTGCGGGCCCTGAATCAGATGGCTGTTGCGCGCGGGCAGAGCCTTGCGCAGTTTGCGCTGGCCTGGGTGCTGCGCGGGGGGCGTGTGACCTCGGCTCTGATCGGCGCAAGCCGGGTGTCGCAGATTGAAGAGAACGTTGCGGCTCTTTCGAACCTGGAATTTACGCATGACGAACTGGAAAGAATTGATTCCATCCTTCAGCCCGCAGGGGGCCAGGAAGGCCATAAATAAACGGTATAATAGGACGGCGCATCAGAAGCCGTTCGCAAAGCAGCCCGCCAATAAGAGCGGGCTGCTGACTTATCCGGGCTTTATTTGCCGACCGTTATCCGGTATTCTGTCGGGGATTGCCCGTAGAAGCGCCGGAATTGGCGGGAAAAATAAAGTGCGTCCGGCAGCCCCACCGAGGCGGCGACCTGCTCAATGGACAGCTCCGGCCGTTCGCGCAGCAGCTGCCGCGACTTGTCGATCCGCAGTTTGAGCAGATAAGTCACCGGTGACAGGCCGGTTTCCTTCTTGAAAATACGGGACAAGTAGGCCCGGTTATAACCGAGGCTGGCGGCCATCTGTTCGATGGACACCGGGTGGGCATACTGTGTAGACATGTACTGAATCATTTGTTTGACCGTGATTCTGACCTGTGAGTCAGGCCCAGGCAGCTTGGCAGCTTCCGTCAGATGCTCTCCCGCCTCGGCGAGGATCAGGTACAGATAGCCGAGGGAAGCAGGATGGGAGCTTGCTTTTCTGCCATAAAAGGTCTGTTGCATGGCGTGAATCCATTGCGGAATCCGGCTGTCTCCGAAAGCTTTGAATACCGGTGCATCCGTTCCGAAACCGGCTTCCTCGATAAGACGGTCGGCTTCGCTGCCGATAAAGGCGGACCACCTGTACCGCCAGGGGGCATCGGTATCGGATACATAGCTGACCAACTGGCCCGGATGGATCAGAAAGCAGTCTCCTGCACTCAGGTGATAGGTCCGTTGCTCCGTCCGGAACCAGCCGTGACCGGATTCCACGAAATGGAGCAGATAATAATCATACAGCTTGGGACCAAGCGCATGCCCCGGTTTCGTCTGGCTTTCTCCGGCGAACAGCACATGAAGCGGGCTGTGCTCGTAATACACCGGATTGGAAGCTACGGAATAAGTGTGTGCCGAATGATCCATAATGCCTCCTCCTTTCTAAAGCAGGGTCTGGGACTTCGGTCGCGTTTATCTTCATTTTACTGTCCGAGGTCACATTTATCCATATGTATAACACATGGCTGCATTACATCGAGAGCGTTTTTCAATTATACTGTCTACATAAAGCAGAATCATCAAATGCTGCTGTAACGGCGCGGTCGGCAACCCGGTTATGCCGAAGCCGCACATGATCAAGAACTGACTATTGCAGTGGGGTGGATAATAAGTGAATACACATGAGCTGACAGAACAATTCAAGCAAAAATACGGGGACGGAGCCCAGCCTTTGCGCCTGTTTCAGGCGCCGGGCAGGGTCAACCTGATCGGGGAGCACATCGATTATAATGGCGGGTATGTGCTGCCTGCGGCACTGGAATTCGGAACGACACTGGTGGTACGGGCAAGGGATGATGACGAGCTGCATTTTGCTTCCACCAATTTTGAATATGAGATGGTCATACCCGTCAAAGACGCCGGCAAGCAGAAAACAGGCGAATGGGTGGATTACCCGGTCGGCGTGATCGTTGAACTGAAGGAAAAAGGCATTGAGCTCTCCAGCGGATACGATTTGCTGTTCCACGGAGAGATTCCAAACGGTGCGGGATTGTCTTCTTCGGCATCGATTGAGGTGGTTACGGGTTACACGCTGCTGTCCCTTGAGGGACAGGCAACGGACACGGTTGAAATCGCCCTGCTCTCCCAGCGGGCCGAGAACCGTTATGTCGGCGTGAACTGCGGCATCATGGACCAGTTTGCTGTGGCCAACGGCGCCAGGGATCATGCGATCCTGCTGATGTGTGACACGCTGGAATATAAGAAGGTACCGTTTAAGACAGGCAATTATAAATTGATCATCGGCAATACAAACAAACGCCGGGGGCTGGTGGACTCCGCTTATAATGAGCGCCGTACTCAATGCGTCGAAGCACTGGACATTTTGCGCAAGGAGATGCCATCGCTGGAATATCTGGCACAGCTCACCGAGGAGCAGTTCAAGGCACTGGAGAACCGGATCGAAGATGAGACGGTCAGAAGACGGGCCCGGCACGTGGTTGAAGAAAACGCCCGTGTGCTGGCCTCGGTCGAGGCACTGAGCAAAAACGACCTGGTCACATTCGGACAGCTGATGAATGCGTCCCATGATTCCCTGCGCGATCTCTATGAGGTCAGTTGCACGGAGCTGGATGTGATGGTGGAGGAAGCACGGCGCATTCCTGGAACGCTCGGGGCACGTATGACAGGCGCGGGTTTTGGAGGCTGTACAGTTTCCCTGGTGCATGAAGGGGATGTGGATCAGTTTGTAAAGCAGGTCGGTGAGGCGTATAAGACTCGTACCGGACTTGAAGGCAGCTTTTACGTTTGCGGAGTAGGCGACGGAGTTAAAGAACTGAAAGGGGACATGTGACGATGACGATTTTGGTGACAGGTGGAGCCGGGTATATTGGTTCTCATACCGTTGCGGCTCTGCTGGACAGAGACGAAAATGTTGTAGTTGTGGATAACCTGCAGACTGGTCATCGCGGTTCGCTGCTTGGCGGCAAGCTATATGAGGGGGATCTGCGCGACAAGGAACTGCTTGCCAAAGTGTTCAAGGAAAATGAGATTGATGCAGTCATTCACTTTGCGGCAAATTCACTCGTTGGGGAAAGCATGCAGAACCCGGGCAAGTACTATGACAACAACGTATTCGGGACGCTCTGCTTGCTTGAGGCGATGAAGGAGGCGGGTGTTTCCAAAATCGTATTCTCTTCCACAGCTGCGACTTATGGCGAGCCTGAAAAGGTGCCGATTGAAGAAGGAGACCGCACGGAGCCTACCAACGTCTATGGTGAAACCAAGCTCATGATGGAGCGCATGATGGCCTGGTTTGATAAAGTGCTGGGCATCAAGTACGTGTCCCTCCGTTACTTCAACGCGGCCGGGGCGCATGAGAGCGGTAAAATCGGGGAGGATCACCGTCCGGAGAGCCATCTGATTCCGCTTGTGCTGCAGGCGGCCCTGAAGCAGCGGCCACATATCTCAGTGTTCGGGGAAGACTATGATACCCCTGACGGCACCTGCATCCGTGACTATATTCATGTCAGCGATCTGGCTGACGCCCATCTGCGTGCTGTAGATTACCTGCGTAAAGGCAATAACAGCGATATTTTCAACCTGGGCAACGGTCAGGGCTTCTCGGTCAAACAGGTCATTGAAACGGCCAAACAGGTGACAGGATTGGATATACCAGTCGTTATGGAAGCGCGGCGTGCCGGTGATCCGGCGGTGCTGGTGGCTTCCTCGGATAAAGCCCGCAGCGTGCTGGGCTGGACACCAAGCCGTACGAAGCTTGATGACATCATCCAGGGCGCATGGAATTGGCACCAGTCCCGTCCCAACGGCTATGGTGACAACTAGGGAGGAGCAGTATCATGACTGACGGATTGAAGACATCCATATCTGAAGCGCATCCAGGCTTGCGCGAGGCGGCTCTCCAGGCCATTGAGCGTCTGACCGTCTTTGCGGCGGCCCGTGGATTAATTGAAGAGGCCGATATCGATTACAGCCGTAACCTGCTGCTCGAACGGTTCGGCTTTGATGAGCCCTTTGCAGGGGAGACGGATGCCGCCGTGCTTGATAGCCCGCAGCTGGCGCTGGATGTTTTGATTGATTACGGCTATGAGATCGGTCTGATTCCTGAAAATACCGATACGTACCGGGATCTGCTGGATGCCAAAATTATGGGCATGCTGATGGCCAGACCGTCGGAAGTGGTACGGTCATTTCGGGAGAAGACGGCAGAAGGGGGAGTTGAAGCGGCGACGGATTGGTTTTACCGCTTGTCGATTGACTCCAACTACATCCGGATGGATCGTGTGAACAAAAATGCATACTGGAAGCAGCCGACGCCATATGGGGATATGGAAATTACGATCAACCTGTCCAAGCCGGAGAAGAGCCCGGAGGAAATTGCCATGGCCAAGCTGCTGCCGCCGCCTGTATACCCAAAATGCCAGCTTTGCAGGGAAAATGTCGGTTATGCGGGACGGCTGAACCATCCAGCACGGCAAAATCTGCGCATTATTCCGCTGGATATGAACGGAGAGCCGTGGTTTTTCCAATACTCGCCGTATGTATACTACAACGAGCACTGTATCGTATTCCATCATGATCATGTGCCCATGAAATTGACACGTGATACGCTCAAGCGGCTGCTGTCGTTCACGGATTCATTTCCGCATTATTTTATCGGCTCGAATGCGGATCTGCCGATCGTGGGCGGGTCGATACTGACCCATGACCATTTTCAGGGAGGGCGGCATACGTTTGCGATTCAAAAGGCGGAAAAGGAGCAGGTATTCACGCATCCTTCCTATCCGTCCGTGCAGGCGGCTGTGGTGAAATGGCCGATGTCGGTGGTACGTTTCACCTCTTCCGATCCGGAGCAGTTGCTGGAAGCGGGTGATGCTTTATATGAAGCATGGAAGCAGTACAGCGATGCGTCGGTAGATGTGCTGGCTTTTTCTGAAGCCGATGGGGAAAAAGTGCCGCATAATACGGTAACCCCGATTGTGCGCAGAGGACTGGACGGCAGCTACGAGATGGATCTGGTGCTGCGCAATAACCGTACCAATGCGCAGCACCCGGAAGGCATTTTTCATCCGCACCGGGAGATGCACCATCTGAAGAAAGAAAATATCGGTTTGATTGAGGTTATGGGGCTTGCCATTCTGCCGGGCCGGTTGAAGGAAGAGTTAGACGCAATCGCGGATATTCTGTCCGGAGATGTGGCGCTTGTGGAGGCGGCAGCACAGGATGACCATCCACTGCACAAGCATGCTGGCTGGATTGACGAACTAATCGGCAAATTTGGACGGAGTATGGAGAAGGAAGAAGCCGTGCGTCTGCTGCAAAATGAGGTCGGATTGAAATTTAGCACGATTCTGGAGCATGCCGGTGTATTCAAAAGAAACGATGAAGGACAGGCTGCCTTCCACCGTTTTCTCACCAGCCTTGGTTATCTTCCGGTCTGACAATAAAAAGAAAAAAGAAAGCCGCAGTTGTACGGGGAAGTCCCATGTACAATGCGGCTTTCTTTTTTGGTAGAAACATTTGTAGATATTAAATTGTCGGCAATATAACGTTGTATTTTGTTTATTGTGCCTGAGAGGAATATAATAATAAAGTGGAGATAGAAACTATACCAAATATTGGAGGCGAATGTTTACGATGAAAGCATTTGAATTTCGTAATCCGACCCGCTTAATTTTCGGCAAGGGCCAGCTTGAACTCCTCAAACGCGAGGTTCCGAAATATGGTAAACGTGTGCTTCTTGTATATGGAGGCGGCAGCATTAAACGCAGTGGTCTGTACGATCAGGTGATTGCCCTGCTTCATGAAAGCGATGCGGAAGTATCGGAACTTGCAGGCGTTGAGCCGAATCCACGCCTCTCTACGGTACATAAGGGTGTGGAGCTGTGCAAGGCCAATCATATCGAACTGATTTTGGCGGTCGGCGGGGGCAGTGTGCTTGACTGTGCGAAGGCGATTGCCGTCGGTGCCAAATATGACGGGGATATGTGGGATTTTGTGGAGCGTAAAGCCGTTCCCCAGGACGCGCTTCCGCTCGGTACGGTGCTGACGATGGCGGCGACCGGCTCAGAGATGAACGGCGGTTCGGTAATTACGAATGAAGCTACACAGGAAAAAATGGGCTGGGGCAGTCCGCTTGCTTACCCGGCGTTTTCCATTCTTGATCCTGCGTTTACTTTCACGCTGCCTAAGGATCAAACGATATACGGTATGGTTGATATGATGACCCATGTGCTGGAGCATTATTTCCATCTGGAAACGAATACCCATGTGCAGTTGGGCTGGTGTGAAACTGTTTTGCGGACCGTCATTGAAACGGCACCAAAGCTTGTGGAGGATCTCGAAAACTACGAGCTGCGCGAGACGATTATGTACTGTGGCACCATGGCGCTGAACGGATTCCTGAACATGGGGCTCGCAGGGGATTGGGCAACCCATAATATTGAGCACGCCGTATCGGCTGTATACGATATTCCGCACGGAGGAGGACTCGCGATTATCTTCCCGAACTGGATGACATATAACCTGCATGTGAAGCCGGAGCGGTTCAAGCGGCTTGCGGTCAATGTGTTCAACGTGAATCCGGAGGGCAAGAGTGATGAGCAAGTTGGCGAAGAAGGCATTCAGGCGCTGCGTGACTTCTGGAGCTCCATTGGTGCCCCAAGCCGTCTGGCGGATTATGATATCGGAGATAAGGACATCGAGTTGATGGCGGATAAAGCTATGCGTTTCGGTCCTTTCGGCGGTTTCAACAAGCTACAGCGTGAGGATGTTATAGCTATTTATAAGGCATCTCTGTAGTTTTAAGGTGTGCAGTAAAGGCTGCTCTCAGTCATTTATTGGCTGGAAGCAGCCTTTTTTGTCTTTTAGTATTCCCAAAGCAAACACTTTACTGATTTGTTGATGGAATTAAAGGAAAATAATGAAACTTGCTTCTATTTTATACGTATATGTTGATATAGGCCTACACAAGCGGCAAGAGGGGGGGGGATCGGATGGAAACATTGTTCTGGTGTTTTTTGATCGGTGGGGCCTTGTTTACGATTGTGACCGTGTTTATTGGCGATGTTCTCGGAGACTGGTTTAAGCCGATCGTGGTTGCAGGAGCGGGTACAGCATTTGGAGGAGCCGGTATTCTGCTGTTAAAGTACACGGCTTTGGGAAATGGAGCTGTCTTTGCGATTTCACTGCTTATTGCTGTCGCGGCAGCGCTGCTGGTGCTGTTCGGTTTTGTCTTTCCTGCGGCTAACAGCGAGGTTTCTATGGGTTTTTCGATGCAGGAGCTGGAAGGGAAAATCGGGGAGGTAACCATCCCGGTGCCGGAAACAGGTTACGGCGAGGTCATGATCAAATTGGGTGCTGCCAACACGATCCATACGGCCTCCAGTTTTGACGGCATGCCACTTTCAGCGGGTACACGAATCGTGGTGGTTAAGGTAAGCGACGGAGTAGTCAGAGTATCGGATTTGGAGATGTAGTGTGTTGGGTTGTTGACCTACATAAACAAGAAAGGGTGGATTTGCATGGTTGAATGGGATATTTTTCTGATTCCGGGTATTGTAGTAGCGGTCATTTTGGTTCTGGGTATTGCCTTTTGGGCAAGGTACAAGACAGTTGGGCCAGATGAAGCCATGATTGTGACGGGTTCTTTTCTGGGCAATAAAAACATTTCAGAGGATGAGTCCGGTCGGAAAATTAAAATTGTACGGGGCGGGGGAGCTTTTATATGGCCGATTTTTCAGCAGTCCGAGTTTATATCGCTGCTGTCCCACAAGCTGGATGTTACTACACCTGAGGTGTACACCGAGCAAGGAGTTCCGGTTATCGCGGACGGAGTTGCCATTATCAAGGTCGGCAGTTCCATTGAAGATGTGGCGACGGCTGCGGAACAATTTATCGGCAAACCGCTTGAATCGCTGAAGGGCGAGGCTCAGGAGGTGCTGGAGGGCCACCTGCGGGCGATCCTTGGTTCGATGACAGTGGAAGAGGTTTACCGAAACCGTGACCGCTTCGCCCAGGAGGTGCAGGGTGTCGCGGCTCGTGATCTGAAGAAGATGGGACTGCAGATCGTCTCCTTTACTATCAAGGACGTCCGGGATAAGCACGGGTATCTGGATGCGCTCGGTAAGCCGCGGATTGCGGCGGTCAAGCGGGATGCCGAGATCGCGGAAGCCGAGGCGGTGCGGGATGCTAGAATCCAAAAGGCACAGGCGGAGCAGGAAGGGCAGAAGGCCGAGCTGCTGCGTGATACGAATATTGCTGAAGCGGAGAAAGAGAAAGAACTGAAGGTGGCTGCCTTCAAGAAGGAACAGGATACAGCCAGAGCGGAAGCGGATCAAGCGTATTACATTCAGGAAGCACGCGCGAAGCAAACTGCGGTGGAAGAGCAGATGAAGGTAGAGCTTGTGCGCAAGGAACGTGAAATTGACCTGCAGGAAAAAGAGATTCAGGTTCGTGAAAAGCAGTATGACGCCGAAGTGAAGAAAAAAGCGGAAGCGGACCGTTACGCGGTCGAACAGGCTGCCGAGGCGGAAAAGGCGCGTAAAATGCGTGAAGCCGATGCGATGCAATATTCCATTGAAAAACAGGCACAGGCAACGGCGGAACAGAAGCGTCTGGAAGGCCAGGCTATGGCAGAGGCGGAACTGGCCAAAGGCTCGGCTGACGCGGAGGTCATTCGTCTGCGTGGTCTTGCGGAAGCCGAGGCGAAGGAAAAGCTGGCGGAAGCGTTCCAGAAATTTGGCGAGGCAGCCGTTCTCGATATTATCGTCAAAATGTTGCCTGAACTGGCGGGGAAAATTGCTGCTCCGATTTCATCCATCGATAAACTGACGGTGGTTGATACCGGTAAGGGAGAAGGCGCGGCACGTGTAAGCAATTACGTGACCGAGCTGATGTCCACGGCTCCCGAAATGCTTAAAAGTGTATCCGGTCTTGATTTGGAAGCAATGATCCAGGGGCTGACCAGGCAGAAAGTGGAGCCGACGCACGCTGTGCCAGTTCCTGCGGCGGGCAGTGAAGCTGCCGCAACAGCTGCCGAATTAGCGCCGGCCAAAGAATAAAAGAATTGAAGCCGTCCTGCAATTCGCACTAATTTATTGCAGGGCGGTTTTATTGACTTTGTGTTCTCCTTCATCTCCCAGGGTAAAGCACTTCTATTTGACCTGCAGCGTATTATTTGTTACTTTTAGCTGACAGAAGTGGGTATAAAAATGAGGTGCGAATGTGAGCGGCCTACAAGTGTCCAAAGTACTCAATAATAACGTCATCATAGGCATACATCCGGATTACCAGGAAGTTGTCGTCATTGGAAAAGGAATCGGTTTCAACCGTAAATCCAAAGATCAGATTTCACTGGATGCTGTTGAGAAAATGTTTATCCTGACCAATCAGGATGAGCAGGAGCAGTACAAGCAGCTCCTTCCGCAGGTGGATGAGAAGCTGATCGAAATTATCGGCGAAGTCATACATGATATTGAAGGACAGGTCAACGCGCCCTTGAACGAGCATATCCATATTGCCTTAACGGATCATATTGCTTTTGCCATGAAGCGCAAAGAGCAGGGGATTACGATTCATAATCCGTTCTTGTATGAGACGAAGGAAATTTACCCGGAGGAGTATAAACTGGCTGAATCCGCGGTCCGAAAAATCCATGACAAGCTGAACATTGATTTGGGTAGTGACGAAATCGGTTTCATCGCGCTCCATATCTACAGCGCTTTGACCAACCAGCATATTTCCCAGGTCAAGGAGCATTCTCAGCTTATTTCAGATCTGGTACAGGTCGTGGAACAGACGCTTGATTATAAAATTCCTACGGATTCCCTGGACTATTCCCGGCTGTTGACCCATCTGAGATTTGCGCTGGAGCGAATCCGGCGTGGTGAGAAGGTTCAGGAAATGCATAAGCTCGACAAGCTTCTGAATGCAGAATACCCGGAAATGTATATGCTGGCATGGAAGCTGACGAAAATTATGGAAAACCGGCTACATCAGCCTGTCTATCCGGCGGAAGTCAGCTATTTGACGATGCACCTTCAGCGGCTGCAGCAGCGGAAGGAAGAAAGCTGATAAATTTGTGATGAAAAGGATTGCATATTTCGACAAGTGGTGCTACAATGACTTTCGTCAATAAGCAAAACAACAATTGAAGATGAAAACGTGTTACTGATTCGATCAGGCATGAGTTGATTAAAGTATGATTGGAGACAGCCTTTCAGGGGAAAGATACATCCCAAGGTTGTAAACTTTATGCTTTTGTTAGCTCATGCTTTTTTGCGTTCTTTTCTGTTGTTTTGAGATGAATACTCTCGAAGGATGTGGGTTTTATGTTTAAAAAGCTTTTCGGCGTTTTGCAGCGTGTCGGTAAAGCTTTGATGCTTCCCGTAGCCATCCTGCCTGCAGCGGGTTTGCTGCTGGGGATCGGCAACGCGCTGGTTAACCCGGATTTGGTTCAGTACATGCCGTTCCTTGGCGCCGGCTGGGTTGAATCCGTTGCGACGATCATGATGAATGCCGGCCAAATTGTCTTTGACAACCTGGCGCTGCTGTTCGCGGTCGGTGTTGCCGTCGGTCTGGCCAACGGCGAAGGCGTTGCGGGTCTTGCGGCCATCATTGGTTACCTGATCATGAACGTGACGCTGGGTACTGCGGTGGGTGTAACGCCAGGGCTTGTCGCACAGCAAATTCCCGGATATGCAACAGTGCTCGGGATTCCGACACTATCAACGGGTGTTTTCGGGGGTATCATTATCGGTATCCTGGCGGCAGCGATGTACAACCGTTTTTTCAAAATCGAGCTTCCGTCTTATCTCGGCTTTTTTGCCGGCAAACGGTTTGTTCCGATTGCAACATCGCTTGGCGCACTGATCATCGGCCTGCTGCTGGTTGTCATCTGGCCGCCGGTTCAAGGTTTTCTGAACGCGGTGTCCCACTTTATGGTGGATACGAATCCTGTATTGGCAACCTTTATTTTCGGTGTGATCGAACGTGCTCTGATTCCTTTCGGGCTGCACCACATTTTCTATTCTCCGTTCTGGTTTGAGTTCGGTGAATATGTCAACAAAGCAGGTCAGGTCATTCGTGGTGACCAGCACATTTTCATGGCTCAGCTGAGAGATGGCGTGCCATTCACCGCAGGCGCATTCCAGGTAGGTAAGTTCCCGTTTATGATGTTCGGGCTTCCTGCCGCAGCTTTGGCCATGTATCACGAAGCAAGACCAGAGCACAAAAAATATGTGGCAGGCATCATGGGCTCCGCCGCATTGACTTCGTTCCTGACAGGTATTACGGAGCCGCTGGAGTTTTCCTTCCTGTTCGTAGCTCCGCTGCTGTTCGCAGTGCATACGATCTTTGCAGGCTTGTCCTTCATGACGATGTATCTGCTGAACGTGAAAATCGGGATGACGTTCTCCGGCGGATTTATCGACTTCCTGATCTTCGGGGTTCTGCCGAACCGGACCCCTTGGTGGTATGTCATTATCGTTGGTCTTGTGCTGGCGGTGATCTACTACTTCGGCTTCCGCTTCATTATCCGCAAGTTTAATCTCAAGACGCCGGGACGCGAAGAGCAGACCGAAGAAAATGAGAGTAATAGCGGCGGAGGCAATGACGATCTTCCGCACAATATTTTGGCGGCATTTGGCGGTCCGTCCAATATCAAGCATCTGGATGCATGTATTACACGTTTGCGGATTGAAGTCAATGAGAAAGCCAATGTTGACAAAAACCGTCTGAAACAGCTTGGCGCCTCCGGCGTGCTGGAAGTCGGCAATAACGTGCAGGCGATTTTCGGTACACGTTCCGATACGATCAAATCGCAAATGCAGGATATTATGGCAGGGCGCACACCTGCACCCGCTGCCATTCCTGAGCCTGCAGCTGAAAAAGCGGCTGGTGAAGCAGGGCAAGCGATTATCACCGAGGATATCGTCATGCCGGTAAACGGTGAACTGCTGCCGATTACCGAAGTGCCGGATCCGGTATTCTCCGAGCGAATGACCGGTGACGGATTTGCGGTGCTGCCGCATGACGGCAACATTGTTTCTCCGGTGTATGGTAAAGTGTTCAACGTGTTCCCGAGCAAGCATGCGGTGGGCATTATGTCCGATGGTGGCAAGGAAGTTCTCGTGCATATCGGTGTCAATACCGTGAAGCTGAAAGGACAGGGCTTTGAGGTGCTCGTTAACGAGGGAGACCTTGTATCTGCAGGCCAGCCGATCATGAAAGTCAATCTGGAGTACGTGAAGGAGAATGCCAAATCGATCATCTCTGCGATCATTTTCTCCAACCTGCCACAGGGTGCCGGAGTCACGCTGGACAAGAGCGGAACACTCAAAGCTGGCGAAGATAAAATTATTACGATAAAATAGTAACGATCTGCTTCTATAGTGAACGTTCCGTAGCGGTCCCAGGACCGCAGGAGCGTTCTATGGGCATAAGCGGTTGATGGTATATCAGCAAGCGGCAGATTTACAATAATATATTCAGAAAGTGGGAGAATCATCATGCAAAAAACATTTACAATCACTGACGAAGACGGTATCCATGCACGTCCGGCAACAGCTCTGGTGAACACGGCGACAAAATTCAGCGGTGTAGAATCCTTTGCTGAAGCTAACGGCAAAAAAGTTACCTTGAAATCCATCCTGGGCGTACTGTCCCTGGGTCTGGAAAAAGGCGATACGATCAACATCATCTGTGAAGGCGGAAACGAAGCAGAAGCTCTGCAAGCGCTGGAAGATGTTATGGTTAAAGAAGGGCTGGGCGAAGTAAATGCTTAAAATCTCCGGGATCGCTGCCTCGGCAGGCATCGCTATCGCCAAGGCGTTTATCTTGGAGCACCCTGACTACTCTGTAGAAAAACGCACGGTAACGGATGTCGAAGCGGAAATTGCGAAGCTGGACGCAGCACTGGCACAGTCGCAATCCGAGCTGGAGAAAATCAAGGAACGGACTCTTCAGGAATTGGGGGAGAAGAAGGCGGAAATTTTCGCTTCCCACCTCCTCATTCTGAACGATCCGGAGCTGATTGATCCGGTTAAGGATAAAATCAAAAACGAACAAGTGAATGCGGAATTTGCACTGAATGAAACGGCGTCGCAGTTCATTACCATGTTCGAAAACATGAAGAGCGAATATCTGCAGGAACGGGCAGCTGATATGCGTGACGTTACCAAACGTGTGCTGAATCACCTGCTTGGACTGAAGTTTATGAGCCCTGCTGAAATCAGCGAAGAAACGATTGTGCTTGCAGAAGATTTGACACCTTCCGACACAGCGCAATTGAACCGTAAATATGTCAAAGGTTTTGCTACGAATATCGGCGGCCGTACTTCCCACTCCGCTATTATGGCGCGTTCGCTCGAAATTCCGGCTGTCGTCGGTACGAAGGACGTTCTTTCCCAAGCGAAAAGCGGTGACCTGATCATCGTGGATGGTTTGGATGGAGAGGTGTTTGTGAATCCGAGCGACGAAGTGGTCGCCGAATATCGTCAGAAGCAGCAGGCTTACGACAAGCAGCGCGAAGAATGGCGCAAGCTGCGCGACGAAGCGACCGTTTCGACAGACGGCGTTCACGTTGAGCTGGCTGCCAATATCGGTACTCCCAACGACGTTGCAGGTGTGCTTGAGAACGGTGGGGAAGGCGTAGGTCTGTACCGTACGGAGTTCCTTTACATGGGACGCGACAAGCTTCCTTCGGAAGACGTACAGTACAATGCTTACAAAACGGTTCTGGAGAAAATGGAAGGCAAACCTGTCGTAGTCCGTACACTTGATATCGGCGGCGACAAGGAGCTTCCTTATCTGGATCTGCCAAAGGAAATGAACCCGTTCCTGGGCTTCCGGGCGATTCGTCTTTGCCTGGACCGCCAGGATATTTTCCGGACACAACTGCGTGCTCTGCTGAGAGCCAGTGTGCACGGCAATCTGCGCATCATGTTCCCTATGATCGCTACACTGGGTGAATTCCGTGAAGCTAAAGCAGTTCTGCTGGAAGAGAAAGCGAAGCTTGCTTCCGAAGGCGTTCAGGTGTCTGAGGAAATTCAGTTGGGCATCATGGTGGAAATTCCATCAACGGCGGTGCTGGCAGACCAATTCGCGAAGGAAGTCGATTTCTTCAGCATTGGCACCAACGACCTGATTCAATATACGATGGCGGCAGACCGCATGAATGAGCGGGTGTCCTACCTGTATCAACCGTACAACCCGGCGATTCTACGTCTAGTCAAAATGGTTATTGACGCAGCTCATGCGAATGGCCGTTGGGCTGGCATGTGCGGTGAGATGGCAGGGGACGCCACAGCTATTCCTCTGCTGCTCGGACTTGGACTGGATGAATTCAGTATGAGTGCGACCTCTATCCTGCCTGCCCGCAGCCAGATTTCCAAGCTGTCCCGCACGGACATGGAGAAGCTGGCCGCTCAGGCATTGAACATGCAGACAGCCGAAGAGGTTGTTGCATTGGTTCAAAGCATTGAAGGGTAAAATTTTATCCGTTTTTTTCAAGGTTTATCTTTTTCCAAAACATACTCATGCTGAGTCCTTCAGCGGCCGGTACCTTAAGGGGTACCGGTTTTTTTCGTTGGACGTGCCTGGATTCTTCTTCCGATCGCTGGGGCGTACCCGGATTCTTCTTCCGATCGCTGTTATCCCCGGATTTCCTGATTAGATTGGACAGTTGAAGAAATCCGGGGATAAAGGCGAACGCTTCGCTTCTCCAGAAGAATTCCGAGCACTTGGCAGGGTAGTACCCCTTGAACGCTTCACCCGTTCAAGGTATTTCTTGTGGGCTAATTCACAGAGGAAAAAATAAAACATGAAGAACGAAAAATACAGAACGTAAAACACAGACCGAAAAACCGAAGACTGAGAACTTAAAAGACCGAAAAAGAAAAAGGCCCCCTTTGCGGACCGTAGAGCCACTATTTCTTGAGTTTAGATGATTTTGTCTATGTTTTCGGACACCACAGATCTTATCCGGCAAGATTTAAGGGGAATGGACTGGAAAATGTGCGAATAAGTGCATCTCTGTCCGTTGGAAGGTGAAATCAGCGGGATTTAGCAGAAATAAGGGCTTTCCGGTCCGAGTTCGTACAACGCCGAGTGGGGATAAGAACAATATGTTGGACTTAAAAGTAAGTTTTTAAATGGAGGACTCATAACCTATTTTTTTACATATACAAGGGCGCAAATGGAAGATTTTTTTCAAATACAAGTCTGTAGAGGTTAACTCCCTATATTTTTCTTGCCAGACGTGATTGATATTCGTTATATTTTCTGGGAGTCTGCTGGTATCGTGTTCCTGACCTTACTTACAACCAAGCATGCTCGAAAAATACCGATCCCTGATTCATCTCACTTGTCGGCCTAGTTTAAGTGTATAGAAACTACAAAGTTTAAGGGGATGATAATATGCCCATTGATTTTCATTCTGAAAGGAACCGTTTCACTTATGCTAGTCGAGAAGTGGATGCCAGTTGGCTTAAGAAAATTAAAGATCTTGTGGAAGTTAGCGGTAAGAGAGCCTTGGATCTAGCCTGTGGGGGTGGTATTTATAGTAAAGGCTTGGTGCAATTAGGTGCTAGTCATGTTACCGGTCTAGACTTCTCGAAAGAGGTTATCGCAGGTGCTCGAGTCAATTGCCAGGGCATTGAAAATGTCGAGTTTGTTGAAGGCAACGTGTTTGATACCGGCTTACCGGATGAAGAATATGATTTGATTCTGCAAAGAGCTTTGATTCATCATCTGGATGAAGCGGGTGTGAAGCAGTGCTTATTAGAATGCAAGCGTTTACTGCGCAAAGGTGGAGTGTTGATCATCCAGAACCGCACACCAGAAGACTGTTTGCTGCCGGGGAGCAATACCCACATCCGCGGTTACTTTTTTGAGCGTTATCCGAAGTTATCATTTAAGGAGGTTAAACGCCGTTATCCAAGTGATGTGGTGATGAATAATTTGCGGGATGCGGGCTTTACAAAAGTGGAAGAACATATGCTTTGGGAGACTCGGAAAATTTACTATGAACCTGAACAACTGTCAAACGACTTGCTTCAACGAACGGGTCGCTCTTTGCTGCATGAGCTGACCGACGAGGAGCTTGCTAATCTCGTAAGCTATATTGAACTACATTTGCTGTGGCAGGTTAACTCGCCGATTATTGAAAAGGACAGATGGACTATTTGGAGAGCGGTAAAGTAGAGAAAAAAGAGAAAGACGGCTATACGCAATTCATGTCCGAAATCCGAAAGGAAAGTATCCATCCAGTGCGCATGTCTAATAGAGGAAAGTAAGAAAGGGTTGCCATTCCCTCAAAAGATCATCGTTTGCAGATATAACGAAAAATGTACTTCGTTTATCAGGAATTTAGAAAATGCTTAGTTCGCGGAACGTTCCAGAATGCTCAGAATGGCTTTAAACGTCTCAGATCATGAAAAAAGTGGGGGTCCAAGTCCGCAGACCTTGGGACCCCCACTTAATGAAGCTATAGCATTAACTGCAGGCGCAGTTCAAAACAGGCTTGCGTGCGGCGGTGGTTTCATCGAGACGTGTGACCGTTGTGGTGTATGGGGCGTTCAGCACCAGCTCGGGATTTTCCTCTGCCTCCTTGGCAATGCGGATCATCGTATCAATAAAGCCGTCCAGCGTTTCTTTGCTTTCCGTTTCGGTCGGCTCAATCATAATGCATTCTTCCACATTCAGCGGGAAGTATATAGTCGGCGGATGATAACCGAAATCGAGCAGTCGTTTGGCGACATCGAGGGTGCGGACGCCAAATTTTTTCAGGCCACGGCCGGACATGACAAATTCATGCTTGCAGACACCCGGATACGGAATCTCGTAGTAAGGCGCCAGCCGGTGCATCATATAATTGGCATTCAGTACAGCGTTTTCCGATACGGCACGCAGGCCCTCCGGTCCGTAGGTGCGGATATACGCATAGGCACGGACGAGAATGCCAAAGTTGCCGTAGTATGCTTTGACACGGCCGATGGAATCGGCCTGCTCTGTATCCCAGCTGTACGTCTCATCCTCGTTTTTGACGACAAGCGGTTTTGGCAGAAACGGAATGAGCAGCTTTTTGACACCGACCGGACCGGCTCCCGGGCCGCCACCGCCGTGTGGGGTGCTCATCGTTTTGTGCAGATTCAAATGCACGACATCAAAGCCCATGTCCCCCGGACGGGTAATGCCCATAATGGCGTTGGAGTTGGCCCCATCGTAATAGAGCAGTCCACCAGCTTCATGCACAATCTCCGCAATCTCCGTGATTTGCTCTTCGAACAGTCCAAGGGTATTCGGATTCGTCAGCATAAGAGCAGCGGTGTCGCTGCCAACGGCGGCGCGCAGAGCGTCCAGGTCAACAAGTCCCCTGGCGGTTGATGGAATCGTGACCGTCTCAAATCCGGCAACTGTAGCGCTCGCCGGATTCGTTCCGTGCGAGGAATCAGGCACAATCACTTTGCTGCGGCGCTCGCCGCGGCTTTCATGATAAGCGCGGATCATCATCAGGCCGGTCCACTCTCCGTGGGCTCCGGCAGCAGGCTGCAGCGTGACGGCATCCATGCCAGTAAGTCCGGCCAAATCGTTTTGCAGTGTGTGCAACAGCTCAAGTGCACCCTGAATGCTTTCTTCCGGCTGATAAGGATGGATTTTCGCCAGTCCGGAATAACGCGCAACGTCTTCGTTGACTTTCGGATTGTATTTCATCGTACAGGAGCCAAGCGGATAAAAACCGTTATCCACCCCGAAGTTGCGGCGGGACAACTCGGTATAATGACGGATGACGTCCACCTCATAGACTTCCGGCAGCGCCGCAGGTTCGCTGCGCAGCAGCCCGGAAGGAATGAGCTCGTCAGTGGGACGGCGGGGCACATCACATGCGGGCAGCGAATATGCGATACGGCCCGGATGGCTCAATTCAAAAATCAGCGGCATATCATGTTCGGATTGAGTCATAGTAGTTCCTCCAGCACCGATGCGAATTGGTCAATCTCTTCTTTGGTTCTTTGTTCCGTTACGGCGATCAGCATGTGGTTCTTGTATTCTTCGTAGTCTCTGCCCAGATCATAACCGCCGATAAAACCGGCATCCAGCAAACGGGATTGCAAGGTCTGCATATCTGTATCCCCCGGCAGGACGAGCACGAACTCATTAAAAGTTGGGGAAGTAAACGCCGTCTTTACTCCAGGCAGGGATGTGAGACGTTCAAGAGCGTACCGGCTCTTATGCAGATTCAGCTCAGCCACCTCAATCATTCCGTTTCTGCCCATGACGGACATATAGACGGACGCGGAGAGTGCAAGCAGCGCCTGGTTGGAGCAAATATTTGACGTCGCTTTTTCGCGGCGGATATGCTGCTCACGGGCCTGAAGGGTAAGGACAAAGCCGCGTTTGCCGTTGTGGTCCTTCGTTTGGCCGACGATTCTTCCCGGAATGCGGCGCATATGCTCCTGGGATACGGCGAAATAACCGCAGGTTGGTCCGCCGAGCGAAGAGGAGATGCCAAGCGGCTGCGCATCGCCTACTACAATATCGGCTCCCAGCTTACCCGGCGCTTCAAGCAGCCCGAGCGAGAGCGGATTGGAACTGACCACCAGCAGACCCTTCTGCGCATGAATTAAATCGGCCATTGGCCGGATATTTTCAATAGAGCCGAAGAAATTGGGGTTCTGCACGAGCACGGCGGCGGTATCCTCAGTTACTGCTGCTGCGAGCGCTTCGGGATCGGTCACGCCGTTTTTGCAGCCCACTTCCACAATTTCCAGATTGAGGCCGTGTGCGTAAGTGTTCAGCACTTGACGCGCCTCCGGATGAACGGAGCGGGATACGACGATTCGTTTGCGGCGTGTGGCGGCTGCCGCCAGATTGCCTGCTTCGGCCAGCGCGGTTGCGCCGTCATACATACTGGCATTGGCTACCGCCATGCCGGTAAGCTCACATATATAGGATTGAAATTCAAAAATGGCCTGCAGCTCGCCCTGGCTAACTTCCGGCTGATAAGGGGTATATGCGGTGTAAAATTCCGAGCGGGAAATGACATGATTGATCACGGACGGAATATGGTGATCATAGATGCCTGCGCCCAGAAAGCTGGCATGGGTTTCGCTGCTGGCATTTCTGCCGGCCAGTGCCGACATATGACGGGTCAGAGCCCGCTCATCCAGCCTCGAAGAAACGGGAAGCTCATCCCGGAAACGAATTTTTTCGGGAATATCCTTGAACAGGTCCTCAATGCTGTCTGCGCCGACTGTGCGAAGCATCTCGGCGCGATCCTGCTCGGTCATCGGTAAGTATCTGTGCTGATTCATGACTGCGCTCCTCTCAATATCCGGTCTGTTCCAATTATCTCTATTTTGTGCGTTTGTAGAACGGTGCCTTGACTACCTCGGCTTTGAGGCGTTTGCCCCGGATTTCCACCTCAACCTGTGTGCCAAGCTGGGCAAAGCGGCTGTCAATCAGCGCAAGCCCTAGATTCCGCTTCAGAGTAGGGGACTGTGTGCCTGTCGTCACTTCGCCAATCTGCTCCGATTCTAAGAATACCGGGTAATGTGAACGTGGAATGCCGCGGTCCAGCATTTCCAGACCGACGAGCTTGCGGGGAGTCCCTTGCTCCTTCTGCGCAAGCAGCGCTTCCTGTCCGATAAACGACCCTTTGTCTAGCTTCACGAAAAAGCCCAGTCCCGCCTCCAGCGGGGAAATCGTCGCAGACAGCTCCTGGCCGTACAGCGGCAGCTTTGCTTCAAATCGAAGCGTATCCCGCGCTCCCAGCCCGGCGGGCACCAGCCCGTGGGATTCACCAGCCTGCATCAACCCCTGCCAGATCAACGGGGCATCCTCGGCACGGCAGTAGATCTCGAAGCCGTCTTCTCCCGTATATCCCGTGCGGGATACAAGCGCGGAAGCGCCGAATAAGCCGGCGTGTTCAATAAAGCGGAAGGAGCCGAGCGAAACGACGTTGCTATCTACGGCTACGGTAAGGATAGTGGCGGCTGCAGGACCCTGAAGGGCGAGCAGCGCAGTTTGATCCGATACATTCTCCATTTGCGCATCATCCGGTTTATGCTGCTGCAGCCATTCCCAATCCTTTGCGATATTAGAGGCATTTACGACGAGCATATAGGAATCAACGCCGCGTTTGTAAACAAGCAGGTCGTCTACGACTCCTCCATCCGGATAACACATCAGCGTATACTGGGCCTGCCCGTCTTCAAGTTTGGAAACATCGTTGGTAGTTACGCTCTGCAGGAAGCTTTCGGCTCCTGTACCTGTAACGTTGAATTCTCCCATATGGGAGACATCGAACAGTCCGGCACGTTCCCGTACGGCCTCGTGCTCCTTTTGGATGCCGCTGAACTGGACAGGCAGCTCCCAGCCGCCAAAATCAATACAGCGCACGCCGGAATATCCGGCATACAGCGGGTACAGCGGTGTTCTTTTCAATGCAGTCAACACAATTCACCTCGCACAAGAGTTGGCAGAGCTTATGAAAAAGCAAAAAAGGACAGGCCAAAGAACGGTGCATGGCTGCTCAGCCATGCTATTCTTCAGCTCTGTCCTTGATACCTGAGAGTTGCCCTGCGTGATTACAGGTTTCCCCTTGGGTGACCCGCTGCCGCGGATTCTCTCCAGAGTCGCGTCCGGTAAAGGTCCTTTTGCCTGAGAGATTCACCGTTTGTCGGCTTACTCCTTCGGCGTTACCTGCTGATTCCGCGGGTGCAAGGCAAACACGGGTCTGGTTCACCCTTCATGCTGCAGCCCGCTCGGGCCTGTTCAGATGCCGCCTTGGCGCATCATTTTCCCGGAATGTCGGTAATCTCTCCCTATACGTTCATCCGCTATTTAATCTATAACCATTAATACGCGATCACCGGAAATATGTCAATAAATTTGTCATATTTTCAGGCCTGATTACAAAATGTAAGCAGTTTCTCTTCCTAAAGTGCTTCTATCCGGAAAAAAATACGAGGTTTTCTGTAAGCTATATTGACATTTAAATCTTGCTTGGCTTAATCTTACGTTGAAAACGAGAAGTTGCAAAGAACAGTTTAAGGGAACAATGAAGTGTTTTATGGCGTGAAATTCCAGTGGAAATGGAGCGGTATACATGAGCGAAGTTAAAGAAAACTATTTGTACAGCGAAGAGCATGAGTGGGTAAAAATTACAGATGAAGGAACCTTGCTTGTTGGCATATCCGATTTCGCGCAGCATCAGCTTGGCGACATTGTGTTTGTCGAGCTGCCGGGGGAAGGAGCATCTCTGGAAGCCGGTGCAAGCGTAGGCACGATCGAGTCGGTAAAAACCGTATCTGACCTGTATGCACCGTTAAGCGGCACGGTGATTAAAGTGAACGAGTCGCTGCAGGACTCGCCGGAACTGGTCAACAGCTCGCCATACGAGGATGGCTGGATGCTTGAAATCCGGGTGGATGGCGACGTTAATGACGCGGTGAGCAAGCTGCTGAGTGCAGAGGGGTACAGTCGTCTTGTGGAAGAAGCTTAATGAAACATCCACTCTAAAATAGGATATTTGTCCTATTTACGACTTTTTTCGAGAAAATCGCATAAAGTGTATACAAGCGTATATTTGTTTTTGCAAGTATGTTCTATAAGCATGGCAGCCTGATACCTACATGAGGGATACAGCAGTCATGCTTTTTTGCCGTTTGTCCGAAAAAAATTGGAGCAAAGACATCATGTTCAGGGGAATTACGGTTAATACCGGGGAAATCAGTTTATATTAAGGTTAGGCCATATTCATAACCACGCATGGATACATGAGACTTTAGTCGTGTGAGAAATTGAGCTTGGCATAAGGTCCCAAACCCCTCTGAAAATCTTAAATTTAAATTTTGTCATCAACGTTGATGACGAAACTGCATTTTCATTTTATTGATGAAGATACCGTTTTCAATTAGGATGAAGTAAGCAAAAGGATATGAGGCCTTTTACCTAAGGGTTTGACAAAATCACAAAAAGCGACAAATCACTTCGTTTTAGTAGCGAATTTTGACGAATCCTTGTTGAGGTTTCAATACATTGAGGAGGTTTTTTACATGAGTTCAGTGGACGCTAAGTCCGGAAGCGGCGGAGGCTTGCGCGTTGGAGTGCAAAAATTCGGACGCTTCCTGAGCGGCATGGTTATGCCAAACATGGGCGCATTTATCGCCTGGGGCTTGATTACGGCCCTCTTTATTCCAACAGGCTGGTTCCCGAATGAAACGTTCGGAGCATTGGTTGGCCCAATGATCACGTACCTGCTGCCGCTGTTAATCGGTTACACGGGCGGTACAATGGTACACGGGCAGCGCGGCGGCGTGGTCGGCGCGATCATGACCATCGGTGTCATTGTCGGCGCGGACATTCCGATGTTCCTTGGCGCGATGGCAGCAGGCCCGTTCGGTGCCTGGGTGATCAAACAATTTGACAAAGCTGTTGAAGGCAAAATTAAATCCGGTTTCGAGATGCTGGTTAACAACTTCTCTGCCGGTATTATCGGCGGGGCGCTTGCACTGCTTGCGCATACCATTATTGGTCCGGTTATTGAAGCGATCAGCAGCGTGTTATCTGCTGGCGTTCAGTTCTTGATGGATGCAGGACTGCTGCCACTCGTCAACTTGCTCATTGAGCCGGGTAAAGTATTGTTCCTGAACAACGCTATTAACCATGGGATTTTGACACCACTTGCAACCGAGCAGGCTTCACAGATGGGCAAATCCATTTTGTTCATGCTGGAGTCCAACCCTGGACCGGGTATTGGTATTCTGCTTGCATACTGCTTCCTGGGCCGCGGGACGGCTAGAGCTTCTGCTCCAGGCGCAGCGATCATTCATTTCTTTGGCGGTATTCATGAGATCTACTTCCCGTACATTCTGATGAGACCGATTCTGATCCTGGCTGCAATGGCCGGCGGTGTTGCGGGTACGTTTACGTTCATGATTACAGGCGCAGGTCTGGTAGCAGCTCCTTCGCCAGGCAGTATCTTTGCTTACTTCCTTATGACGCCAAAAGGCGGTTATCTGCCGATGCTGGCAGGTGTTGTTGTAGCAGCGGTTGTCTCCTTTGTCATTGCTGCGATTTTGCTGAAGACAGGCAAACAGACAGATGAGAGCCTGGAAGATGCAGCAGATCGCATGAAAGAAATGAAGAACCAAGGAAAAACGGGTAATGCAGCCGTGGCAGCCGATAACCGTGAAGCGGATCGTGCGGCAGCAGTAGCTTCCAGCAATGTGAAAACAGATGTCAATAAAATCGTATTCTCCTGTGATGCGGGTATGGGATCAAGCGCAATGGGTGCATCCATCCTCCGCAAGAAAATGAAGGAGGCCGGCGTGGATGTGGTTGTAACGAACACGGCAATCAGCGAAATTCCGCAGGACGCAGACATCGTTATTACACAGAAGACGCTGACTGACCGTGCCAAAACGGTTGCGCCGAAGGCGGAGCATATTTCCATCGACAACTTCCTGAAGAGTCCTGAATATGAGGAATTGGTTGAACGTCTGAAAAAATAAATCTTAATTGCCTTTCGGCAAAGCTTTTTCAGGTCAATGGCACAGGCAGTTCAAGGGCGAATCGGGAGGGACGGGTATCATGAATATTACCAAACGACAAAGCGAAATTCTTGAATTCCTGCTGCAGCAGACGAAAGAGGTGACTGCGGGCGACATTGCCGCCCGCATCAATGTCAGCACGAGAACCGTTCTGCGCGAGCTGAGCGCGGTGGAGAAATGGCTGGAGCCCAACGGGGTCAGGCTGGAGAAAAAATCCGGGATCGGAATCCATTTGGATGCCGATCCCTCTCGGCTTTTCCAGCTTCGTCAGCAGCTTTTCCGTTCGGAATCGGTAGAGTATTCAGCAGAAGAAAGAAAAATTTACAGCTTATGTATACTGCTGGATGACAGAGAGCCGATCAAGCTGCTGTCGCTGGCGGCTGATTTAAAGGTAACGGTCGCGACTGTCAGCCATGATCTTGACGAGCTGCAGTCCTGGATCGAGAAGCATGGGCTTACCCTTGTGCGCAGGCGCGGTTACGGTGTGCGGATCACAGGCAGGGAATCCGACATCAGGCGGGCTATTTCCGAGCTGGGGCTGGAGCATCTGGATGAATCCGATTTGTTCGGAAGGGATTTGTCCAGACATTCATCCCATGCCATGGATAAACTGATGGAACTGATCGGCAGAGATGTGATGCTGACGGTGGAGAACGCCTTGTGGCAGCCGAATGAAAAATGGCTGGAAAACATGGTAGAGAGCAAATACATGGAGCTGCTGATTCAGCTTTCCGTAGCCATCGCCCGCATCCGGCGAGGATTTGCGGCCAAGCAGCCGGAATCGGAGCTGATCCTGGGGACTCATGAAGAAGAGGATAAGGTCCGCGCGGCGATGGTGGAGCGCATTTGCGCCGAACTGTCGGTTGCGCTGTCCCTTCACTTTACGGAGCAGGAGAAAAAATATTTCAGACATCTGTTCCGCTCCGCCGAGGACCGCTCGACAAGGCTGCTGCCGCTGGATGATCTGGTGCTGCTGGAAATAGTGAATGAGCTGATCCGCCGGGTGGAGGAAAACGCAGGTGTGCATTTTGGAGAGGATCGCCTCCTGCGTGAAGGTCTGATTGCCCATGTCGAGCCGGTCATTAAACGGCTGAAAGAAGGGAATGACATCCGTAATCCGCTGCTGCAGCAGATCCGCAAGGATTATGCCGAACTGTTCGAAGCGGTCAAGGAGGCCGTATCGGGCATGATCGAGCTGAATGTGCCTGATGAAGAAGTGGGATTTCTGGTCATGCACTTCGGCGCTTCCATTGAGCGGCTGCGCCAGCTGCAGCGGGAGGTGCGTGCCATTGTGGTATGCACCAGCGGAATCGGATCTTCCAGACTACTGGCCACCCGGCTGGCGAAGGAGCTTCCGCAAATCAGGATTGTGGACCGGGCCTCGTGGTTCGAGGCGGCCCGTATTCCCAAGGAGGATTACGATCTGGTCATTTCGACCGTCGATCTGCCGCTTGAGAGGGACCGTTATCTGAAAATCAGTCCACTGCTGACGCAGGAGGAGAGTGACCGCCTGCGTCATTTTATCCAGAACATAACACTCAAGAAAGTCAGCGGCAGGCAAAGGCAGACCGTGGAACCGAACCAGGGATTGGGGTGGCTGGTCGGGTTGAAGGACAGTCTGCAGGAGATTGTGCGGATCGTGCAGAATTTTCATGTCTATCCACTGGATAACCATGGAATGGATATGAATGAAGTTTTGTATGCCATGTGCATTTCCGAGGTCGGACGGGGAACCGTGAATGATCCGGAAGCCGTGGCTGAGCTTCTGGCCGAACGAGAGCAGCAAGGCAGCCAGGTGATTCCAGATACACCGCTGGCCTTGTTCCATACACGCAGCAGACACATCCGCACGCCTTCGCTATCGCTCTACAGGCTGAACGAGCCGCTGCAGTTGGAAGGAGCACAAGAAGCAGTAAAGCAGGTGCTGTTAATGCTGGGTCCACGCGAGCTGTCCAAGGAAAGCCTGGAGGTACTCAGTGAAATCAGCGCGCTGCTGCTTCAGGGAGAGATGATTACACTGCTGGAGAACGGAAGCCGGGATGAGATCACCAGCTATATGGCGGATGAACTGGCCGATTTTTTCCGCAGTAAACTAGAGACAGGGAGGACCATACAATGAGCATCATGTCCACAGACAAAGTAAAATTGAACGCAACAGCGAATGACAAATACGAGGCGATCCGCATGGCGGGCCAAATCCTGCTGGATGCCGGTCACATTACGGAAGCATACATCGACAAAATGATCGAGCGTGAAGAAATCGTGTCCACCTATGTAGGTAACGGACTGGCGATTCCGCACGGAACGAAAGAATCCAAGGAATTCATCAACTCTACAGGCATCTCCATTATCCAGTTCCCGCAGGGTGTGGATTTTAATGGGGAGAATGCATATATGGTGATCGGCATCGCGGCACAGGGAGGAGAACACATGGAGATTCTGACCGGAATCGCTGTGGTATGCTCCGAGGAAGAGAATATGGACAAACTGCGCAATGCCACAAGTGCACAGGAAATTATCGACCTGTTTGAAAGCGAGATGGAACTATGAGAGCGGTCCACTTCGGAGCAGGCAACATCGGACGCGGATTTATCGGATTGCTGCTGTCGCGCGCCGGATATGAAGTGATTTTCTCTGATGTCAACGATACACTCGTGTCCGAGCTGTGCAGCCGCAAGCAGTATACCGTGGAATTGGCCAATGATGCCAAGGACACGGAAACCGTAACTAATGTAACCGCCATTGACGGAAAAAATGTGGATGAGGTAGCCAGCGCTGTAGCCTCTGCGGATTTGGTGACGACAGCGGTGGGCGTTAATATTCTGAAGCATATCGCGCCGGGAATTGCCAAAGGCATCACACAGCGGATTGCAGACGGGGCATCCCCGCTGCATGTGATCGCATGTGAAAATGCCATCGGTGGCAGCGCGCAGCTGAAAGAGCATGTATTTGCCCTGCTGGAAGGGGATGTGCGTGCGAAAGCGGAGGCTTCCGTATATTTCCCGAACGCGGCGGTAGACCGGATCGTACCGATCCAGCACCACGAGGATCCGCTGCATGTGCAGGTGGAACCTTTTTACGAATGGGTGGTTGACCGTTCCCAAATGGCTCCGGACCATGCAGAAATTGAAGGTGTGCTGTATGTGGATAATCTGGAGCCGTACATTGAGCGCAAACTGTTTACCGTAAACACAGGGCACTGTGTTGCGGCTTATCTCGGTTATGTGGCAGGCTTCGAAACGATCCAGGCGGCCATTGCCGATGAGAACGTGGTCGCTTCTGTGCGCGGAGCGCTGGAAGAGACCGGAGCCGTGCTGGTCAAACGCTTCGGATTTGATCAGGCGGAGCATGATCAATATATCAGCAAAATTTTGGACCGTTTCCGCAACCCGAACCTGACCGATGAAGTCACCCGTGTAGGCCGCTCGCCGCTGCGGAAGCTGTCGCCGAACGACCGTCTCGTTCGTCCGGCCCTGCAAGCCCATGAATACGGCATTAACCCGGATCATCTGGCCCTTGGCATGGCGGCTGCCTGCAAATTCAACGTTAGCGAGGACCCTGAAGCCGTAGAACTGCAGGAAGCGATCCGTACTGAAGGATTGGCTGCCGCAATCACCCGTTATACGTCGATTCCGCAGGATCATCCTGTACATCACCAAATTTTGCAGCAGTATGAGAAATTAAACGCTTAATCTTATATTAACTGAGCAGAAAAGCATTCAGGCCCTTCATACGCCTGGGTGCTTTTTGTTTTTATACACATATGTGACTGTAAGCTTGGCGCCGGTACTCCAAGCCGGACTATAGCAGCAATGCCTGCTGTGGCATAGAATATAAGGAAGAGTATAATCCCCTCTTCGATATGCGGCTGACTAATAGCGGCAGGAAATAAGTCCGTTATATCTGATATATTTATTGGCGTGAAGGTATACAAAAGAGGTTCAGGAAGCATAAATGGTAGTAGTGGTCAATGGACAGATTCGGTTTATCGGAGTAATATGTGATTCCAAAGCGAGTATGATAGCGCTGTATTGAAAATGATGGTGGTGATGCAGGTGGGAAATGAAGCATCTCTCATTCCGGTCTACAACGGCCGGGACCTTGGTTTGACCTATACGAAGGATGATTGTCTTTTTAACATATGGGCTCCCACGGCGGAGCATGTCACTCTGGCTTTGTATGAAGATGCAGGTGAATATGATGAGCATGGAAATGTGACGGATCATAGCGGTGGCCGCGAGTTTCCGCTGACCCGGAATGAATATGGCGTGTGGTCGTTGAAGCTGCAGGGGGATTGGAACGGCTATTTTTATATGTACCTCGTCACTTTGCCGGGCAGAGAGCCACATTATGCTGCTGATCCATACAGCATCGCCGTTTCCGCTAACGGACAGCGGTCCGCCATTGTCGATCTGGCTGAGACCGACCCCGCAGGCTGGGAAAATGACGTTCGGCCCCACCATGGGGAACCGCTGGATGCTGTCATATATGAGCTGCATGTGCGGGATTTTTCCTCCGATCCGGAAGCTCCCTATGGGGGCGGGCGCGGAGGCTTTCGGGCCTTCCTGCAAACCGGGCTGAAGGACACGCAGGGCAACAGCATCGGCATTGATCATTTGCAGGAGCTGGGTGTTACGCATGTGCATTTGATGCCGGTGCCGGATTACAAGACGGTGAATGAGCTGGCCGTGGCTGCGGGGGACCGCTCAGTCTATAATTGGGGTTATGATCCGCAGCATTACAACGTGCCTGAAGGCTCTTATGCCAGCGATCCCGCGGACCCGGCCGCAAGAATCCGCGAATTCAAGCAGGTGGTACAGACACTTCATGCCGCAGGCATCGGCGTCATTATGGATGTGGTGTACAATCATACATTTTCTGTTGATGACGGGCCATTTGAACCGATTGTTCCCGGTTATTTTTACCGCACCGACGAGCAGGGCAGGCTGACGAACGGTTCGGGGGTAGGCAACGAGCTGGCAACCGAGCGGCCGATGGTCCGCAAGTTTATCAAGGATTCGCTGCGGTTTTGGGCCGAGGAGTATCATGTGGATGGCTTCCGTTTTGACCTGCTCGGTCTGATCGATACGCCTACAGTTGAGGAGTTCACGAAAGAGCTGCGCAGCGAGGTATTTCCTGGCATGATGATTTACGGGGAGCCCTGGACCGGCGGAGATTCGCCTCTGCAACACAAAACGCTTAAAGGAGCGCAGCGCGGCAAAGGCTTTGCTGTGTTCAACGATAATTTCCGCAATGCGATTAAAGGTGACAGCGACGGCTGGGGCACTGGCTTTGCCACCGGCGCCTGGGGCAAGGAAGATGATGTGGTGCAGGGTATCCGCGGGGCTATTTACGATTTTACCGAGGTGCCTTCTGAAACGATCAACTATGTGACTGCCCACGATAATCTGAATTTGTGGGATAAAATCATTACAACCCGTCATATGCGTCATGCCTGTTCTTTTCCCGAGTGGAACCAGGGGATGCCAGCAGACGGGCGGAGTGCGGCAGAGGCGGTGGAATCCGCGGATCCATACCACCGGGTTAATGGGGATGATTTGCTGAAGGAAGAGTCGGTGCGCCGCTCTCTGCTGGCCAACAGCATGGTCCTCACCTCCCAGGGCATTCCGTTTATCCATGCTGGCGATGAATTGCTGCGCTCCAAGTATGGGGATCATAACAGCTACCGCAGCGGAGATGAAGTCAATGCGATCCGCTGGGGCAATAAAGCCCGCTTTTTGCCGGTGTTCCGCTATTACCAAGGGCTGATTGCGCTGCGGCGCAGCCATCCCGCTTTCCGTATGAGGACCCGGGAGCAGGTGGAACGGCATCTCGAAATTTTACGCGCCTCCGATCATGTGGTCGCTTTTCGGCTGCATGGATATGCCAACGGGGACGATTGGAGAAATATAGTGGTGATTTATAACGGGTCAGACCGGGATGAAACGATGTTTTTGCCTGACGATTCGGAACGGTGGCATATTGTCGTTAATGATTGCCAGGCAGGCGCGGAAACACTTTCCATCGCGGAGGGCGATAGGGTAACAATCCCCCGTTGGTCCATGATGGTGCTGCATGATGATGCGGATGATGCGCTTTCCGATGAGGGTGGAAATACGGGCAGCAAAATGCCGGGAGCGGGAGAGCAAACCGGGCATTTCCGTACAGTCGAGATGTACTATCAGCGTACGGATGGACAGTATGAAGGGTGGAATGTCTGGGTTTGGGGAACCGGCGTACAGGATGGGCATGTACCGCTCACGATGATCGGGGAGGGACTGGCTGTAGCTCGTATCCGGGTAGCTCCGCATGTGCGAAAAATCGGGTATATTTTCAGATTGAACCAGTGGGAGGACAAGGATATCGATATGGACCGCTATCTGGAGCTTGGTGGCGGGAACGAGACGGTCCAGGTCATCATTCGCAGCGGAACGGTGACGGTACAGGCGGTATGACAGGGTGCGGAACAGTGAAGACGCTTTTGTCTCTTTCAGGAGAGAAAGCGTCTTTTTTTGCATAAAATGTGTCAATGATCCGTAAAATGGTTAAGGTATATTTATGGGCTTCTTTTGCTTGCAGTCTTGCCGCTGTGGCAGTCGGCCCGAATATAAGGCACAGCCACTTGTGAAGAGAACCTGGGGAGGTTATGTACTATGGCTAACGGCAATAAAAGCAATCAACTGACGGCGGAGCCGAGAACGGAGACGAAGGGCTCGGAACTGCGCAAGCTGAGATTGAATGGCCGTATTCCAGCGGTCGTGTATGGCTCCGATATGGAGGGGACTCCGGTAAGTGTGGATGCCAAGGAATTCAAGAAATTGATCCGGACGGGACGTACGGAAATGCTGGATCTGGTATTGGAAGGCGGTCGCAAGGTGCCGGTGCTGATTAAGGATTATCAGGAGCGTGACGGCAAATGGCTGCATGCTGATTTTCTGAAGGTTTCCAAAAACAAACCGATCCGTGTTCGTGTGGCTATCGACTATCAGGGCACTGCGGCGGGCACCAAGACAGGCGGCATGCTGCAGGTGCAGGCAATAGAGCTTGAGATCGAGGCGCTGCCAGATGATCTGCCATCTGTGATCGAGGCCGACATTTCAGGCATGGAAGTCGGGGACAAGCTGACAGCGGGAGACATTAAGCTGCCTGACAAAGTAGAGCTGATTTCCTCTGCAGAAGAACTGCTTGCTTCCATCGTGATTCCGCGTGGGGTTGAAGCAGAGGGTGAGACGGCTGAGAAGGCAGAGGATGTGTCTGCAGGAGATGCAGCAGCAGAAGACGAATCGTAAAAGTGAACAGAATATACAGGTTGTTGGCCTGAGCAATGATGCCCTTGAGCTGTTTGGCTCTGGGGTATCTTTTTTTCGGAGGAAGTACGTCCGGTATGATCTGTTTGCTTAATAAGGTACAAGCACTATAATAAATAAGCGTGGATAGACTTATCTGCGTTGCAAATGCTGAAGAGGAGATATGGACTCATGATACACAAAGCCACTTTTGCCGGCGGATGTTTCTGGTGTATGGTCACTCCGTTTGAGGAGCTGCCCGGCATTCACGGCATCGTATCCGGATATATGGGCGGGACGACAGAGAACCCGGTCTATGAAGAAGTTAAGAAAGGCACGACAGGGCATTATGAGGTGGTGCAAATCACGTTTGATCCGGAGCTGTTCCCGTACGAGAAGCTGCTGGAGCTGTACTGGGTGCAGGTCGATCCGACGGACCCGGACGGCCAGTTCCATGACAGGGGGCCGCAGTACCGGACGGCTATTTTCTATCATCATGAGCAGCAGCGGGAAGCGGCCGAACGCTCCAGACAGGAACTGGCGGCCAGCGGCAGATTTGACAAGCCGATTGTCACGGAAATTTTGCCGGCGGTTGTATTCTATCCTGCCGAAGATTACCACCAGGATTACCATAAGAAGAATACGAAGCATTACAAGGAAGACCGCGAAAAATCGGGACGGGACGAGCATATTCAGAAGCATTGGCAGGCTTAAGCTTGGACTGTCCGCCAGAGATCGTCAGCAATGCTAAAGGCAGACCTGTAGGGCTGCTTATTATTTGACGAAAATTCATTTTAAGCACGTGGGCTCCTTATCTAAATTTATATCATGCTAGGACTCAGCATCCGTGCCTGTGAATATGAGCTGGACCGTCTGACCGGCTTGGAAGCACAGAGTGAGGCTGTTCAGCGTCTGGAAGCGGATTGATAGTCTCAAAACGTATAACTGATAGGTAGAAGGATGCGCATGTCAGCACTAATCGGGAGGAGGAACCTATGAACTCACCATCATGGATGCAGCACATTATGACGTCCCCGGATGAGCTCAGGGAGCTTGTCGGGATTCCGAGTGATCGCGTACAGCATAAGGTTGTATCTGTCATAGAGGAGCATACTCGGGGATATCTGCAGCAATCTCCGCTCTTTTTCCTCGCTACTAGCAGCGCCGGCGGAAGCTGTGATGCCTCTCCGCGCGGAGACGGACCCGGCTTTGTCAAGGTGCTGGATGAGCGCAGGCTGGTTTTCCCCGAGCGTCCGGGGAACAAGCGGGTGGATTCGCTGCTGAATATTATTGAGAATCCGCAGGTCGGCATGATCTTTCTGATCCCCGGTCTGGATGAAGTGCTGCGGATTAACGGAAAAGCATGGATTACGAGAGATCCGGAGCTGCTTGAGCAGATGCAGTGGGAAGGCAAAACAACAGGAATGTGCGTCGTTGTCGAAGTGGAGGAATGCTTCTTGCATTGTCCGCGTGCATTCATGCAGTCGAAAATATGGAATCCGGACACTTGGCCAGAGAGAGAAAATCTTCCGTCCATCATGGAAATGTTCCGCGCGCATGTGGAGCTGAACAAAAACGCACGTAAGGCGGACTGAAGTCTAATATCTTTAAAAAGGCAGTCGGGCGGAATGGGGAACACTCCGCTCGGCTGCCTTTGTTTTTACTGCTGCCGTTTATAGAAGCTGATCGTGCCAGTGCCTTCATCGGCGCTGATGAACGTATCGCTTGTGTTCACATAGTGGATTCCCTCCGGTGATTCGCCGGCCGTTGGAATCAGTCCAAGCAAGGCTGGAGCCTCTGGATTCGACAGATCGAAAAACAGAATGGCGTCCGCACGCTCGGAGGCAACAGCCGCAATATCACGTCCATTCACCTTCGCGATCGTCAGATTTTCCACCTCACTGCCCTTCTTCTCACTGCGTCCATCCGGATACAAACCGACCCGGGCCGCAGCCTTGTCAATCATATCGGCGCTGTCGTAGATTTTATCGCCTTCAAGGCTCCACACCGCGATATTGCGTCCGCCGGCCTTCACGCCGTCTTTGAATTCATTCCCGCCAAGGTCCCCTTCATTCGCTGTAAGAAGATAGCGTCCGTCCGTGGTAAAGGCGATGCCGTCCGGCTCATAGCGGGCCGTAATTTCGTCTGTAAACGATACCCGGCCGTCATCCTTCGCATCCGCAGCATGGGTGGTCGTGCCGAGGGCGAATATCCGCACAAGCTTCCGCGTCTTCAGATCGACAACCGCAATGACGTTATTCTCTTGCAGAGTTACCGCCGCGGTTGTGCTGTCCGGACTGATAGCCACATATTCCGGCTGCGGCTCATGTGGATAGATGGCTCCTTCAACGCCGCTCAAATCTACTGGCACCTGAACCAGCTCACCTGCCAGCACGTTGCCCTTCGGGAAGTGAAGCACGGCGATGCTGCCCGGGCGCTTGTTGGCCGTATAATCAAATTCCTCTGTCTTTGGATCAAGTTCTTCGTCCTCAATCGCAATCACGGCATAGTTGCCGTCGCGGGAGATGGCGATGGAGTCCGGGCCGATGCCGGTCTCGTATACCTTGGCAATTTCGTAGGTATCCAAATTGATGATGGCAGCCATCCCCGGATTCGGATCATTGAAGTTGTCACCGGTGCGGATAACGGCGATAGCATGCTTGCCGTCAGGCATAACCGCGACGCTGGTGACTTCCGCCTTGTCGGAGAGGCTGTGGAAGCTGATATTTTTTATTTCACTAACCTGGTCTGTATAGGTGATATCCAGAACGCTTACACTGCCCTTATCCGCCTCGGTCACGAGCAGGCGGCTGCCATCCGGAGTGGAAGCGGCGATCTCGGCCTTGCCGCTCGGCATCTGAAACGAACCGGCAAGCTTATAGCCGGTCCCGTTTTGTGCGGCGATCACGCGGTCACGCAGCTGCTCGGCAGCTTGATCAGAAATGTATAGCTTGCCGTGTTCTATATATGGCGCCTGATCGAGTGTAACTTCTTCACCATCCAGAACGGCCTTCGCCGATCCGGTCCGGAAAACAGCGGTCGTATCGCCAAGGCTGACATTTACGCTTTTATCCCGGGTATCCCATTTCAAAGTCCCCTGCATGTTCGATACCATGTCACGGACTGCTTTGCCTTCAGCCTCGGCGGCATGCGCAGCCGGCAGGGCGGCAGCGGTATGTACGGCAATGGAAGCTGCCGCCATGGTGAACAGCCATTTGTTCGTCTTTTTCAAGTCATATTCCCCTTTTTAGTCAATATTTTGGGCGGGCTTTGACAGAAAACGCTGTCCGCTCTTTGTTTGTAAAAATTATATTTTCTTTATGTTAAGGCAGACTGGGATGTACGTAAAATTTGTCCGAGTTATGTAAAAAATGCGGTGGAGCACTGTTGCTCACAGTACCATAGCCGCAAAGTTCAATAAATCACCCTCTCCTTAAAAATGATAGTTGACGGGATGAGCATTTATTTTTATAATGGGAATAATTTGAATAGCGGAACCTATCGGAAGCACCGATCATCTCCTTTGGGAGAATGGTCGGTGCTTTTTTGTTTTCCGTTCCGGCAAAGGAGAGAAGATATGTCCAGATTACGTGTGCGGCACAGGCAATTGGTGCTGGCTTGTGCGGTGGGTGCGGTCGTCATGCTGATCGTATGCCTGACCATCGGTGTGCTGCTGTTCAGAAGTTTTGAGACAGATTATTCGCAGGAAACAGCGGAGCTGGAGCAGGAACTTGCGGATACGAAGCAAATTTTGCAGCAGGAGATGAGGCAGGTCCCTGTAGTTGTAAGTGATCACAAAGCCGGGGATGCGCTCGCGGAGACGGATATTGCTCTTGTAAATATCCCTGTGGCGTCCGTGCCTGAAAATGTGATGAACAGAGAGGACATCGTCGGCAAATACACCAGGATTGACCTTCCCAAAAATACGGCGGTCACGGGATCCATGCTGTTTGAGAATGGGGTCACCCCGGATGATTTGCGGAATCAGGAATTCAGGCTCATTCAACTGCCTGCCAAGCTGGGGCCGGATCATTATGTCGATGTCCGGATCAAATTCCCGACCGGTGAAGACTACATCGTCCTGTCCAAGAAGAAAGTAAAGGATCTGTCAGGGGGACTGATTTCCTACGAGATGGATGAGCAGGAGATTCTGATGATGTCCAGCGCCATTGTGGATGCCTATATCAATGAGGCAACGATCTACGCGTTGAGCTACGTCGATCCTTATATGCAGGACAAGGCCATCGTAACCTATCCACCTAAGGACGAGGTCAAGAAGCTGATTCAGTCCGATCCGAACATTGTAAAGGTGGCGACAGAGCAGCTTGAATCGCGGAAAAGAAACGTCCTGGAAATGAATCTGGCGGCCATGTCCGAGGCAGAGCGTGGCAGATACAGTACTGGCGCAACAGGCGCAGGAGGTAACAATGAAAATGCCTCAGCTTCAAATATGCTGACAGACAGCAGCAGTTCAGGCTACGCTTCACAGCTGCCTCCCGTCAAAGATGGGCTGCCTGTAGAAAATAACGACTATGCTGAACGCCAGCATACGACGGCTTCCAATTCCCCCACCCCTCCGACAAACGGGAATCCACAAAACCCGAAGCTGTTGGAGGAAACGGAGGGAACCGCTGCGGCAAGCGACGATGACATCTACGGACAGGTGCCCGGGGGCAGTGTTCAACCTTAAGGAGGTGCAGGTTTGCAAAACATTATGTTTTTAGGCGCTTGTGATAAGGGAGGGCTGCTGCTCTGGCTAGGCAAAATTATGGCGTCTGCCGGCAAAAAGGTGCTGATTATCGACGGCACCGTGCTGCAGAAGTATCAGTTTGCAGTTCCGGAGCTGTCTGGGGACGGTTTGAAGGGAGGCAGCAGAGTCATTGAATTTGATGGTTTTGATGTGGCGTCAGGCTTCGAACACAGCTTTAAAAACGGAGCAGCCATTCATGAGTCGCTGGAGAGCTTTTTCCAAAGAAACAACGAGCAGTACACAAGCTATGATTTTGTGCTCATGGATATCGATCATACGGATACGCTGGAAGCCTCGTTGCTGACGGCATGGGGAGGCATCAGCAGCTATGCGTTAGTCACCAACAGCGAGCGGTATACGATTCAGCGTAATGCTGAGCTGCTGCGGAAGCTTCTGCAGGAGCAACAGGGGGATGACCTGCAAATAGTTCGCATCAGGTACATGGCGGCAGAAAGCCCGGTTAGTGAAGCTTTTATGGAGACTGCTGCAGGCCATCTGAACACCGTATTTCCTGACGAGCAGGATGTGGAATTTTATTACGATGAAATGGACTACATAGCAGGTGTGCGCATGCAGTATGAGAACAGGCTGAAGCTGAAAGGACTATCCAGAAGCACAAAAAAGACGCTGCTCAGCATTCTTGCGGCTGTAACTGATGTGGAGAGAAACGCATTGCGGCTGGCCTTGAAGGCGGCAGAAAGGGGAAGGTAAGACATGTCGATCATTACATTTTGGAGCCCGAATCACGGGCGGGGGAATACGGCGAACTGTGCCGCGGCCGGGGCCATGATTGGACTGGATTATGATATCCGGACACTGATCGCCCGGACCCAATTCGGGAATTCGAGTCTGGAGGACGCTTTTCTCAAATCCAAGGAACTGCAAATCAAAAATTTCGTGACCTCGGCAGCGACCGGCATGGATGCGCTCGAGCGGCTGTTTAAAACGAAGCGGCTGAGCGCGTCCGGCATCAGCAACCATACCTTATCGCTTGAACCTGGACGGCTGGATCTTTTGACAGGCACCAGCAAGCCGGATGAATCCGGCCATGAAGGGATTGAGCATGTTATGGCCGCCATATTTGATGAGGCAAGGCGATATTATCAGACCATCATGTTGGATATTGAAAGCGGCGGGGTAAATAAGACAACAAATCAGCTTATTCAAAGCTCGGACCTTGTCGTAGTTAATCTGAGCCAGGATCTGAACTCGCTGGAGCGTTATGCCAGTCAGGAGCAGTGGCCGTCCGGACTGCAGGAGAAGAACAAAATGATTTTGCTTGGACAGTATGATCCCCATTCCAAATATAACGCGACGAATATCAGGCGGAAATTCGGGATCAAGGATCCGCTCTTTGTCATTCCGTACTGCTCGGATTACCGGGATGCTTTCAATGATAAGGATGTGCTCGGCTGGTTCCGGCGTGCCCGTAATGCCGGGCGGAGGCATGAGAGCTATCCTTTCTTTCAGGAGGTCAGGAAGGCTGCCAAGGAGATGCTGTCTCAGATCGGGGTCAATACAGAGATCAAGCGAATCGAGAGGGGAGTATCCTGATGCTTGTCATTTGGAATGGCATCGGTATTGGAATCCTGCTGACCGCTCTTCTGTCATACCTGATTTACAAGCTGAGGCATCCGCAGGCTGTACGGAAAGAAAAGAAAACGCCGGAGGACACGGAGCGGTACAGCATCAAGCAGATGACCCAGTATATTAAAGACAAATTCAATGAAATGACAGGTGCGAATCTGTATGACCTGGCTCTGGACCTTGAGGATTTCAACCGCCAAAAGCATATGCGCACCGAGCTGAAGGCTGCGCTCAAGGGCTGCAACAGCGGTGACTTGTACGACAAAATGTATGTCAAGGATCTGATTTATGATCTGCTGATCAGGGATTATGGCATGAATGAGCGCAATGCAGACTATGTCCTGCCCTTTGAAGAGCCGGACAGGCTTAGCGCCAGGGACAAATTCGATATTTTAATACAGCTGTACAAGAAAAAGCATCATTACAAGGCGCTTCCCCGGATGATTGAAGAATACCGGCTGGACGAGCTTAAATCCGTGATTGAAGAAGGGCAGACGGAATCCTACATCATCACAGAGGATGAGATAAGCAAAATTTACCGCGAAAAGTGCACAGGCTTGCTGTCTTTCGAGGATAAGATGCAGGTCATTGTGCAGCGGATTTATCAGAGCTTCAAAGGATTTGGCGTCATAGACGAGATCCGGTAT
The DNA here is from genome assembly GCF_042138635.1 of Paenibacillus medicaginis. Taxonomy (NCBI): domain Bacteria; kingdom Bacillati; phylum Bacillota; class Bacilli; order Caryophanales; family Paenibacillaceae; genus Paenibacillus; species Paenibacillus medicaginis. The sequence goes on from NZ_JBHIRY010000018.1 coordinate 91,910, forward strand.
ATGGAAATCGACGGTGTATCGGGCGGAGTATCCGGCATTCCTGCCTCCATGCAGGCTATTGAGGATGAAGAGCAGATGCTGCAGGTGATGAAAGCCAGCTCGGGGCATGATAACACCCATTCGGTATGGATTATGTACCGGGGTAAAACGATGCATTTGTCCTTCCTGTCCTTTGGCAGCGAACTGGAGCTGAAACGGATTTGTCAAACGATCTACAAATGGAACAATCCGGGTCAGCTGACGGAGCAGAACGGCTTTATCGTCAACGATATGAAGGACAATTCGCGGATTGTTGTGATGCGTCCCCCGTTTGCGGAGTCATGGGTGTTTTTCAACCGGAAATTCAATCTCACATACACCGAGCTGGAGCATTTCCTGAATCCAAGGGACCGGGAATACACATTCGGAAACACTGAACTGCCCATTCGTCTGATCCCGTTCCTTATGAAAGGAGCCAGAGTGACTACGGTCACAGGGGATCAGGGAACAGGTAAATCAACGCTGATGATGGCCATGACACGTTATGTAGCCGGGTATTTAACGCTTCGGGTACAGGAAATGGCCTTTGAGCTGCACTTAAGGAATCTGTTTCCGCAGCGGAACGTCGTATCCATTCGGGAAACGGCGGATATCACTGGCCAAAAAGGGATGGATATTCAGAAAAAAACGGATGGAGCGGTCAACATTATCGGCGAGGCCGCGACCGCGGAGCAGGTTGCCTGGTTTCTGCAGGCCGGTACCGTTGCCAGCTTGTTCACCATTTTGTCGCACCATGCGAAGACGTTCCGCGATCTCGTATTTTCCCTGCGGAATTCAACGCTGCAGACCGGACTGTTCCGTAATGAATCCATTGCCGAGCAGCAGGTGGTCAGCGTACTGGATTTTGACATCCATCTGTTCAAGGATGCGGAAGGGCGCAGATATATCGAACGGATTACGGAATGTGTGCCCTTGCTGGATCAGCACACCTATCCTGAAGATCCCGGGCAGGCAGCCATCGAGTTTTATAGACGCATGACGGATCGCAAAACGTTCGAAGGCAAAGATATCGTCGTATTCCAGGATGGCGCGTATATCGCCAAGCATCCGATTTCGGAGCGGCAGCAGGCGGAAATGATACGGCACATGAATGCCAGGGACCGGGCGGAATTTGCGGAGCTGCTTGCAGCCTACTGGAAGGTGCCCGCATGAACAACTGGCTGCTTACCGGCTTTTTCTTCGGTATGTTTCTACTGTTTATGATCGCCTTTGCCTTGATCGCCTTCGTAAAAAACGCGGAAGGAAGAAGGAAGAGCGATGTTTTTGAGAGACTGTTCGGGAAGAGAGCGAGCCGTCATCGCCTGAATCTGCTTTATCAGAAATCCTATGTTCAGTTTCAGCGATTGCCTTTGCTGCGAAAATACATCTGGAAGATCCGCAAGCGGCTGGAGGTGCTGGATTCCTTCGATGAGTACGCGATTCGCCGGCAGACGATGCATATTGCTTTTATTACATTAAGCTCGACGGCGATTCTGGTGCTGCTGTTTTGTCTGATCAGCCGCGATGTGTTCACCATTTTCTTTATTCTTTTTGGCGCTGTCGTTCTGAACGGAGTGATGATCACCACGTTTGTGAACCGTGTGGAGGACCGGATGTTGAAGCAGTCCATCACACTGTTTGAGGATACGAGGCATCAATTTCAGCGGACCCGGAATGTGGAAGAGGCGATCTATGAAGCGAGCCTTACTGCCCCTCATGAGGCGGCCCGGCATGGCGAGCGAATTTATGAAATTTTGACCGCAGATGATCAGCACAAGGCCTTGGACATTTACTACGAGGTTGCGCCCAACAAGTACTATAAGATGTTTACCGGCTTTTCCTTTCTCGTATCTGAATTCGGGGACCGGATTGTCAGAAATTCGTCCATGTACCTCAGTGCGATCGCCAAGCTGATCCAGGACGTGAACTATGAAATTTTACGAAGAGAGCGGCTGAACTATTTGCTTAAAGGATTATCGACGATTGCCGTGCTTTCGGTGCTGTTTGTAAAACCGATTGAGCTGTGGGCGAAAACCTACTTTCCTGTCATGAGCGATTTTTATTCGAGCAAGCTCGGGTTCTTTATCAAGGTCTTTTTCTTCCTTGTCGTGCTATTGTGTTACGAGCTGATCAAGAAGCTGCTGGCAAATGACGAGGCCAGGTACGTAGCCAAGAGCGAGCGTTTGCTTTGGGAGAAGCTCTTGTACACGAAAATCCCCTTGCTGCGCTGGATAGTAGACCGCTTTGTACCTGCGCCGCACAAAAAGGCTCATTTTCAGCTCATGGTATTGATCAAGGAAGCCAACTCTTATCTCACACTGGAGTGGCTGTACGTACAGCGCCTGTTGCTTAGCGGGATTATTTTGATAGGCACTGTCTTCATGTTTTTCTATATGCACTCGCTATCTATCCAGCATGTACTGCATGATCCTTTGCGGGGGACGGGAATTTTCGGGAAGCTTGGTCCGGATGAGCTGGTGGTTGCACAAAAGAATACCGATTTTGACCGCTCCGTGCTTGTCATGCTGAGAGAAACGGCAGAGGTATCGCCATCATCGCTGATCCCCTTGGTAAGCACGTTAACAGAGACCAGTAGCAATGATGCAACGATGATATTTACGGCCAACCGGATCTATCAAAAATATGTGGACATTCAGAATGAGTACTTCAAGTGGTGGGAGCTGCTGGTTTGCCTGCTGCTCGCTTGTGCAGCCTTTCATATACCTCTCTGGCTGCTGTATTTCCAGAAAAAGATTCGTTATATGGAGATGCAGGATGAGGTGGATCAGTTCCATACGATTATATCCATTCTGGCCCAGTTTGAAAGAATGGATGTCGAAACGGTGCTTGAGTGGATGGAGAGATACAGCGTTATTTTTAAGGACCCGATTAAAAACTGCCTGAACAACTACAGCAGCGGACAGGAGGAAGCACTGGAAATACTGGGTGAGGAAGTGGCTTTTGAGCCTTTTGTCAGGGTTGTTGAAAAGCTGAGGTTATCGGTGGAAAAGATTCCGCTGCTGCAGGCCTTTGACGATCTGGAATTGACGAAGGAGTATTACGCCGAAAAGCGTAAAGAACACTTCAGCAGACTGATTGAGCGAAAAGCGTTCTGGGGCAGAATCTTTGGATTGGCGCCCTCCATGTACTTAATCTTTCTTTATTTGGTGGTCCCGATGATTTACTTGAGCATGACACAGGCCGGGGCGTCTTTTGAGCAAATACGGAATGTGCAGTGAGTTGATATTTTATTGATTACATTTAGAAAAGGGGAGTATGAGATATGGGTACAGCGGCAAAAGCATTAATCGGAGCAGCGGGTTTGTTCCTCGCTATCGCCTTGATTACGTTGAGTGTAACACTGTTCGGCACAGCCCAGGAGGGGGCCAAGCAAGCGCAGACAGAGTTTTCCGGCATTCAGACCGAGCTGTCAGGACAGGCGTATGCCGGCTATGATAATACGATTTTGACTGGCAGCCAGGTGGTGAACACCATTCGCAAATTCGGCAATAAAGAAAATTTTACGGTCAAGGTGTCCACGAACAAGAACAAAAGCGGCACCCTCTATACCAAAGGCAGTATCGGCAGCGCCACTGATATTACCTCCAGTGAATATGTCAATCCGTCAGGACAATTCAAAGGTGTGATCATTCGTGACGAGAACAATGTGGTCACAGGCATTGAATTTACGCAAAGCTGATGGACAGGAACTGCCGAAATGGATAGTATTACTGCCAAAATGCTGTTTACTGCGGTCGGTTTTCTGCTGTTCATCAGCGCGGCCGCAGTTGGAGTCGGATTGTTTATTCAAAACCACGTTGCACTGGATAAAGTGGATGCCGTGCTGAGCAGCCGGGATCGGGACATCGTCGTCATTCCGGTGATGGAGGAAGAAGAGAAGGTTAGCGGGGCCGGAGTTATGCAGTCCATTTTCCAAATTGCGGAGCTCGGAGCGGATATTCAGGTGGACGGTTATCTTTTTTCCAAAGACGCCGGTATAGAAGATACGGAGGTTTCCATCATTGATTTACGGGCTGTCTACAGCTCGTCGTATCAAAGGAATGGGGATGGTGGGCTTGAACGTTTAATATTCAGAAAACAATGAGAAATGGAGATCGTAAATGGCCAGGTATGTGCTTTATCCGTTTGCCATTATGGTTGCTTGTCTGCTGCTCTATTTCTATCCTATGCAAACGGCCTATCAACAGCAGGATCAAATAGCGTATAACATTGCTTATCAGGCGACCACCAATTTTGTGGATGCTGTGCGCAGCAAAGGATACATTACGCCAACCATGTATAAAGATTTTACGAGGGAGCTTGGCGTTTCAAATCTATATGATATTCAAATGGAGCATAAGGCAAAGCAGTATAATCCGGTCTATCTGGACCCGCTTGATGGCGCTACCTTTACCGGGAAGACAGATGTTTATTTTGAGACCCGATACACGAAAAGCATTTTGGCCGTTCTATTTCCTGCGGGAGGCAGTTCGGATTTTGCGGATAACCGGAAGTATTACATGCGGGAGGGGGACTTTTTCACCATTACGGTGAGGAATACGAATACGACCAAGGCTGTCCTGATGCATAACTTCTTAACCAATGATCATTCAGGAGACTCGACACGAATCTATATCCCTTATGGAGGGATGGTACTGAATGAAGATTATTAGCTGGTCGCTTGTGCTGGTGGTGATCGTGTTTCCACTTTTCTTCCAAAATAACTTACGGGTGCTGGAGCAGGAAAGGACTCAGGAAAAGATTGTGCTCTATGATGGAGCTGTGCGGACAGCGGTGCAGGATGCGGCTTTTGCACTGCAGTTGAATGAAGATCAGGACCTGGGGAGCGGCTATGCTTCTTTTAAACGGATTCGTGCCAATAAAGAACTGGCAGTAGAGGCTTTTTACGAGACGCTTTTTAATAATGTAGGGATTCGTGATGATGAAACTGCCCAAGGGGTGCTTAAAACGTATATTCCCCTGATTGCGGTTGTCGATTACGACGGTTTGTGGGTGTATACCAACGAAACCTTCCGGAATGGAAGAGGAGAAAATGTCAACAAGCAGGTATGGAAATCCAAAAAGCCGTTTGCTTATGCAGATGAGCAGGGAAACAGCCTTTCTTTTACGCTGGACGATTATGTGTATGCTTATGACGCCGATGCGAAAACGTGGTTTGAGGGGACGAGAGCGAACGTCGCTGTTCTTACCGGCCACAGCATAGCTCTGCTTGACGATCCGGTGCTTTTTGAACAGGTGCGGCGGACGACGATTATATCGGTGCTGCAGGACAATTTGGCATATTACATTAATTCCTATAACGAGTATGTACAGAAACTGGGCATAACCTACACATTTACGCTGCCGCGTGTGGAACAGGAGGAATGGAACAACACGATAAACGATATCGGGGTCATTTCCTTTATTCAGGGCATGCCAGTTGGGCTGAATCGCTATAACAGCTATGCGCTCGGCGGCAGCAGGCTGATTAAAAATACGGAGATATTCGGATACGTGGAAGATGGTATCAAAGTCTACTATCGGGCCTCCGATAACCATGCGGGTGAAATCATAGAAAAATTCACAAGTGAGAAGGAGGCGGCTTTGGCCGGTTATTTTCCGGGAAGTGCAGTGAAAAAATAATCTGACAAATTCTAGTGAAACTTTTTGGAGAAATTGGAAGTGGAGGTTACACTGAAAGAGTATATGGCAAGAGACTAATTGGGGGGTTAAAACATGGGGATGAAAAAAGTAATGGTATCGGTTGCTGCAGGAATGCTTGCTGTGGCTGCGGTATGGGGATCAGTTGGAGTAGAGGAAGCTTTCGCAGCTTCGGTTTTCAAGGATATACCGGCAGGACACTGGGCCAAGGCCTCTATCGATGCTGCTGTTAACAACGGATATTTAAAGGGATATTCGGACGGAACATTTCGCCCTAATGCACAAGTTACACGCGCGGAATTTGCTGCCATTTTGTCCCGCGTCTCCAGCAATGAGGTGGAGGGAGGAAAAGGAAGTTTTCCGGACCTGTCCGGTAACTGGAGTGAAGAGGAAGTTAATAAGGCAATCGGGATGGGCTTTATCTCCACGAGCGATTACCCTAATGGGTTTAAGCCGTCCACGTCACTGACTCGCCGCGAAATGGCGAAATGGATGGCCTCCGGTCTGGCCGCGGCACTAGAAGATTTTCAGACTGCTTTGTCCGATACGCAAGACACACTGGTTCCGGTTGCTGAGTATTACAAAGGTGGACTGAACAAGACCGATTATCCGTATGTGTCGGTAGCGCTGGGAACAGGACTGATGACTGGATATGAGGATGGAGCATTCGGTCCGTCCAAGACGACGACGCGCGCCGAGGTTGCCGCCATTTTGGGGCGATATGAGTCTGTGCAAAAGAAAAAGGCTGCGGATTTTCGGGATTTGAATGAGATGAGAGAGGTGGGGCTGACAGGGACGAATTTGACTTCGCTGACGCCTTATAAGTTCGGGAAATACACTGATGGTACTCCGGCAGATTTTAGCCAGATTAAGGATAAAGAATTTAAACTTCGCAACAATCTTGGAACTCAGACTATTCATCGCATGATAGTTGTTGAGTCCGGTAGCGATAAGAAGCCTAGAAATCTATACGGAAAAATGTTTATTGATGACAAATTTGATTGGCCTGTAAAAGGCGACCGTTATTATGTTTTTACAGAGGCAAGCGTTACACCGAATGGAGAGCTAACAAACCTCGCATTTGCAAATGCAACCGGAAATAGGTTTCTAAGTGGGGCTAACTTTGAGACTGGAACATCTAAAACATTTGGAATTACAAATTTACCGCACGACGATTATATTTCATCAGGGTTCTTTAAGAAGGGTGTAACTAGGAATTTCTGGATGTATACTTCCATGCCCAAGAAAGCTACAGACGGAAAGGTTATAGAACAATTAGTAGTTAACGGTAGGTCAACAGTTTTAATTCTAGAATAAGCGGACGAGAGGATGAGATATTATTGCCTCCGAAATTATTAAAAATTGCCCTGTTTCTTCTTATAGGGATGTTCTCAATACTATTTTATGGTGGATTAAGTGTCCGTGCTGCTGAAAAGGTAACTGCTGTAAGTTCGAACCTTGACGATCAGTTGAAGTTGAAGAGTTCATATGTTACGCCTGAAGGACCAGTTCAAGAGCAAAAATATGTTATTCCTGTGAGCGGATTTAAGGATGCCAGACCAGGAGTTTATTGGGTGCAGAGAGATGATGGGAAGTGGACCGCCACTTCCTATCGAGCACCTGGCGGAAAAGTTATTGTACCGAATGTCGGTACTGACAAAAAACCTTGGCCTGCAGCTGAAGAAGTATCGGACAAGATTGATATGAATAAGCCGGATTATCAACCTGATGGTTATACTGATGCTAACGGATTGCCTCAAGCCCCAGGTTTCATAACGAACAAACACATTGCTAAAGCTGAGACAATGGAAGATTATCAGGGAATTACTTCAGAAATTACAAAGCTCGAAGTTATTGATCTGCACTACATTACTATTACCTCTGAAACTGGTGAGACTAAACCTGGGGAAACTGGTGAAGGGGATTATAGATCTGAACATAACAAACAACAAGAGGATGAAAATGGTAAAAAACTCTTTCGTCCTGGAGGACAGGGCTACCCTAAAAATACAGCCCTATATCTTACCCCGCTTAATATTGAATGGCGCGGTACGATTGTTGAGAAAAAGAAAATCCTTGCAACTGGCGTCCAACAAATGGAAGTTGGACAGGAAGCACAGTTCAAAGGGGAGGTTGCTACCCAAGCTCCGGGGGAGACGGCATATGGGGACCAGGTAGATATTACTCAACGCCCCGGCCGAACTGAATGGTCTTCGGATAACAATTCAGTAGCAACTGTTAATCCAGAGACGGGTCTTGTCAAGGCGATAAGCCCTGGGGTGGCCAAGATCACGGTGCAATGGAAAAATGGAACGTACTGGCTTACGGATACCGTTGCCGTAGCAGTAGGCGGCGCTCCACTTCCGGAGGAACCAGAAGAACCAGCCGTGGTTTGCACTCCTCCAGAATCTGCAGGAGTCAAGACCGACAGCCAGATGAACAGCAGCGCAGTTGGGAAGATCAAGGCGGACGTACGGGGATCTGAAAATTTTGAAGTGGCCAAAGGCATCCCCACTTCGGAAAGCTTATATGGCAACGTTTTGGCGAAGGAATATCTGTATAACAACAAATTCGAGAAGTTCACCGGCACGTGTACGTTTACGGTTCCCGTGAGCAAGACATATAAACTGAAATGGACGGAGAAAGAGGAGTATGAAAACAGTAAGGGCGAAACGAAGACGCGTAATGTTAACAAGTCGCGAACTGTCACCGTGACCCCATCCTATGACATTGTACGGCACTATTCCTACTGGACGATTCCTGACCTGCAGGTGTATAAAATCGACAATGCCAAGCTCTATAATTACGCCTTCCAGGGTAATGGCATCGTCATTGATCCAGGCAGCTCCTACAAAGTGCCGACGATGGATGTGGAAACGGAAGTAGAGAATCTGCTGGAGCCGTCACCGGTATCGGCTTCCGCTCCAAGTCAGACGATTGACGGCGGCAGCAGCGAACCGGATGTTCCGGATGAAAACCTTGAGAGCTATGCGGAGGAAGAGACGCCGGAACTGGATGTGCGTAACGACAAGCTCACATTCAACGGAGAGACCGTGATGGACGGCTCCATGGTCAAAACCAAGACCAAGGATCCTGGAGCGATCAAAACGCCGCTCAGTATTGACGAAAACGCTCTGTACCGTCCGGAGAACGTTATTCCGGTCAGCAAGACCAACAAGGCAGATAATGAAAGCACTGGCACGATTGAGTATTCACCACTGGACGGCAGCTTGGGCAATCCGGAAAACGTGCGGCAGCCGGTAGATGATTTGAACAGCGTTACGGTTCATACGCCGGTGGTGATGTACCCCAGCGTCACGAATGACAAGGAGCATAACCAGAAGGTATACCCGACTGCAGGCACCGCGGCCCTGGTTCTGGACAGGCCGTTTACTGTCACCATTCCGACGATCGGGCAGCACCGGGATATTAAAGGATACGGTAACCGGGACTATGCGAAGTACACGGCATATAAGCAGGTACTGTTCGAGTTCGATGTCTACAATGAAGATATGGGCAAGTACATTCCGGCCAAAACCTGGATCGATATTCCGGTGACTCAACTGCAGACCACGTTCCGGATGCCGGTATGGGTCGATGAAGGAAAATATACGGTCCACTTCCGTTCGATAGCGGAGAATGCACCTGAAAATTTCACCTGGGAGAAGATGGCCAACTTCGACTTGGCCAACCATGTGGCGATCAACACGGTGCCGGTGGAAGTGATTGGGCGCCTGTATGACTTCAAGGTAACGGACATTATGGACTACGATTGGGAGACGGTCTTCCGCACGAAGAAGGGTAGCTCTGAGCCTACCGGTGTAGCTTATTGGGTCGGGCCGAACTCCATAGACGGTGCGCCCCGTGGGAATAAGTCTCCCTTCATGCTTCCGATCCTGCCGGGCAGCCACCCGAACAGCGGGTATAAGAATGTGGCCGTGAAGACCGGCTATGCGTTCAAATTCGACTTTAAGACGAAAGGGAATAATTTCGGTCCAAAAGACCACGTGAAGATCGTGCCGACATTCTACTTCGTGAATAAAGACGGAACCCAGCGCCAGAAAGTCGATCTGTATTATCACAATCAGACGACAGGTCAAAAATTCGTGAAAATCGGTTCCAGCCAGGACACGTTGACCCGCAGCATGGTTCTGAATACCCCGTTGCGAAACGTCTCTTCAACGGAGCTGAACAACACGGCCAAATACGTGGCCACCTATGGCTTCACCGACTTTCTGAAGCAGTCCTCGAATAAAAGCACCATTGGCGGGTACAGCCTGCTTGATTTAACGCAGCGGATACGGACATTGGTCGGACCGACGTCCAATCTCCCGAAAACGGTAGATCCGGGCCGGGCCGTGGCATCCGTTCAAAAATGGTATTGCGAGTACAGTTTGCCGGCAGCTCCGTATGTCGTTCCGACCGGGTTTAATATTGCGGAGTACGGCAGAACCAATAAGCTAACGGATCACTCACCGATTTTCCTGAAGGACGGCTTCATTGTGGTGAACTTCAGCATTGAAACCTATCAGGATGGATTGGATACGCCGCACCTGCGGTACTACAGGTTGCCGGGGGACAGCACACCGCTGGATAATCAATGGCAGCTCGAAGGGTACAGCAATGTAGTCCAGGACAAGTATGGCCATGAATTTGCAGCACCGGATGGGGATGTTGTTTACTATCATGCGAATCTGTCCAGCTATGACGACTTCAAGTCTTCTGTAACCCATTAACATGTAGAGGGGGGAAACCATTTGCGAAGATGCGTGAGCATTCTTCTCCTGATCATACTGGTATCCGGTATCTTTAATCCGTATTTCGGCTCAGCCGTTTACGGATCGAGCGACATGCCGGAGGCAGCCAATCAAGCGAAGAATGCGGAATTACCTATACGAAATTCTTCGGACTCTCTCTCGGAGCCAGTGAAACAAGCTGCAGATCCGGAGCGAGAAGAAGCTATTCAAAATAACATAAATTCTTATAACAACGGAATAAATACACCTAAAGATGATGCCATTGTACCCGATATGCCGAATATTTTGGTGAATAACGTGAGCTGGGACAGCGATGAAAAACAGCTTGCAATTCAGGATGGAGCGGATGCAGGCGGCAGTGGTGTACTGAAAAGCCAGTACAAGCTGGGTGATGGTGAATGGCAGGATTATCGTTTACCTGTTCGCGTTCCGGAACAAGATACGATCATCTATGCACGTACGCTGGATCATGCTGGGAACATCAGTGCAGTAGCTCAGGCCACGACGGCTATTCCCAAAACACGGCCGGCTACGCCAAGTATTCAGTTGAGCAGTATTGACTATACAGATCAACCGATACTTGTAACTATTTCCAGGAGTCGTGCAGGAACAGAGAAGACCCAGTACAAATTGGGGGAGTTTGGTTCTTGGATTGATTACACGGAGCCTTTTACCATTACCAAGGAAGGCAGAACCACGGTGTATGCTCGTGCTATGGGTTTCTCCATGGTGGTGAGTAATATTGCCTCTGTGGATGCCAAAGTCCAATCAGTGCTTTCTACCGGACCGGTAATGCACACAGCTAAGGAATGGGCAGCACTAGCGAATGCCTATCAAACAGAGTCGGATATTCCATTCATGCAACGTATGAAAAGCTTAGTTTTATCTGCAGTTCATAAACTGGCGAACCACGATGGGCAGCTGTATCTCATAAATGTAATAGCTGTTTTACCAGCTAAAGAGCGCCGCGGAAATAGAAAGATCCAGATGGCAAAGTCACTTGGGCAGCGGAAGAGTATGAGAAAAAAAGTCATAGCGATATTTCTAGTTGCGGCTATGACGCTGCAAATTTTCAGTTTCATCGTCCCGCCACAGGTTGATGCCTACTATTCTGGACAGACGTGGAATGATTCTAGTCGTCAAAGCACAGTTACTTTTGATTTTGGCGCACCTGGAATTGATCCTTATGAGTATTCTGTGAGATTAGGATTAGATTTTGTTTACCCTGGGGCTAATTTTAACGTGTATATTTCTCAAGATGGTGTTAATTGGATTTTAGGCGAATCTTACAGCATGGGGAGCTCATATGGCATTTCATACACACCAGTAAATGAAGATATTGCTCGCCAACTCAAGACTATTCGTTATTTTCGTGTCACTGCTGATCAAATAATACCTCGATCGTCAGCCATGCTCCAGGCTCAAGATTATTATTCTGATTATCAGCCTCCGACTGCTCCAGTCGTAACTACTAATCCGTCTGGATGGACTACATCTAATGTGACAGTAAACATCGGGGGAAGCACGGATAATTATGCTGTACGAAAATATCAGTACAGACTTTCTGGTGCTACAAGTGGGGACTGGACTGATGGAATAAGTTTGGTAATTAGTAATCCAGGAATCACTCAGATTGATGCACGCGCTCTGGATTATAGAGGTAACAGCAGCTCTATCACTACAGTCAATGCTTACATTGATAGAACTGCGCCGGCCGCTCCAACCATTATTCCGGATCGTAGCGGTTGGGGTAACGGCAATAAGGTTATCACCGTTGTTCACGGCTTCGACAACCTTAGCGGCGCTCAAAAATCTCAGTACCAGCTTAACGGAGGCAACTGGATGGATTATACGGGACCGTTCACGGTAAGCGACCGGGTAACGGTTGGGGCGAGAACGCTGGACCAGGTTGGAAATATCAGTTCTACCTCCACTTTGGATACCCTGATTGATAAGGTGGCACCTACTGCTCCATCGATCTCCGCCGATCGAAGTGGCTGGTACAGCGGCAACAAAGTAATCACGATCGCACACGGTCAGGATGCTGTGAGTGGTGTGCAAAAATCACAGTATCAACTTAACGGAGGGGGATGGACGGATTACATATCGGCCGTGAATATCACCCAAGAGGGCGTCAATGTTTATGCACGAACTATAGACAATGCAGGCAACATTGGACCGGTCTCCGTACTGGATCCCCAAATTGATAAAACGGTTCCTACAGCTCCAACGATAGTAACCGACAAGACCGGAAAATCCAATACAACAGTTACCGTCACCCTCACGCCAGGAACGGACGCAAAGTCCGGAGTGGCCAGAACGGAGTATGCTCTGGCTGGGGCCACCGTTGCCGATTGGAAGACCTATTCATCTTCCTTCCAGGTGACCAATGAAGGGCAAACCACCGTCAGCGCGAGAACCGTGGATAATGCAGGCAATATCAGCAGCATAAAAACGGCTGTAGTACACATCGACAAAACAGGGCCCGCGAAGCCAACGATCGTACCGTCAAAAACACTTTCGAATGCGTCCATACCTGTAGAGATTGTGCCTGCTGCAGATAGTGATTTAAAAGGTACTGAATTTAAGCTGAATGGTGCGGTGACACAGAATTGGCAGCCATACAACGGACGATTTTCTATTCCCGCGACTGAAGGAGAAACGACCATTACTGCGCGCTCCTTTGACGACGTAGGGAATCTGAGCCCCGTAAGCACGGCATCCGTACAGATCGATATGGCCAAGCCGACCAGCCCGGTCATCACGACGGATCCGATCGGTAAGTCCTCTACAAACGTTTCTGTCAGCATTACACCGGGAACAGATGAGTTCTCTGGGGTAGACAAAACAGAATACGCATTAAGTGGCGCAGAGAATGTAGACTGGAAAGAATCGAAAGAGCCGTTCATCGTCACTACTGAAGGAGAGACCGTTGTCAGGGCTCGGACCATCGACAAAGCAGGGAATTTTAGCGACGTGACCGAGGAAATCATCCGGATCGACCGGACAAGCCCCGGCCTGCCGGAGATACATCCATCCAAAACTGTGTCGAACCGCGATATCCGGGTCACTATTAAACCTCCGGCCGATCAGGATGTCAGCCTGACGGAATACAAATTAATAGGGACCTTAAATCAAGGCTGGCAGCCGTACAGTTCCGAATTTGTGATACCCGCTGCTGTGGAAGGAGAGACGGTAATTACCGCGCGCTCCACAGACGACGTAGGCAACGTAGGGAAAGAAACAAGCGTTACGGTTCTCATTGATACGACTAGCCCAACGGCGCCAATAATCGAAGTGAGTAAGGCCTCTCCAAGTCCGGAAGATGTGAGCGTGCATATCCGACCAGGAACGGATACCGGATCGGGCATGCATCGGACGGAATATATCCTGTCTGGAGCAACACAGTTGAAGTGGCCAGTGGACGCGGAGGATGATTTTACCGTCTCTGCTGAAGGAACAACCGTTATCACGGCTCGTTCCTATGATCAGGCCGGAAATGTCAGTCAGGAAGCTGTCTATGAGCTGACGATTGATAAGACAAAGCCGGTTGTCACTGTGACTACTGACGCCGAATATGCTCAAGACGCTATCCAGGCGGAATTTAAATTTGCAGATAGCATCTCCGGCATAGACAAACGATATATTCAGATTTCCGACTCGCCTGATGCACCAACGACCTGGAAACTGGTCGATAGCGACACTGAGACTACGATCACAGATGAAGGCATTTGGTACGTACATGCAAAAGCCATCGATAAGGCCGGTAATGTGGCAGATGCGGATCCGCTACGTGTAGTGGTAGACCGGACGGCGCCGAGCGCACCGGTGATTACTACAACTGAAGACGATTACACTGCCGGCAATGTGGATTTCACGGTCGATGGCAGCACCGACACGCTCAGCCCGTTTCATTATGAGTACCAGATCGGTAACAGCTCATTTGAAAGAGGCGATAGTGGCAACATCACTGAGGATGGTACGGTAGTGATCTCTGCACGCGCCATTGATGTAGCAGGGAACGTGAGTGCCGTAACCAGCAAGACGGTATATGTCGATAAGCAGGGACCCGCTATAGACCTCGATCCGGACGGTCGCGGCTGGTCGGATGATGACATCCAAGCTTCCGTTTCCTTTTCAGATGAAGGATCGGGAGTCAAAGAGAGGTATTACAAAATTACAAATTCCCTGGACGAGCCAGCCACCTGGGATATAGCAGCCGATAACCGGGTGGAAGTAACAATCCAGGATGAAGGAATCTGGTACATCCATGCCAAAGCGGTGGACCAGGTGGGGAATGAGGAGATCACCGTTTCGAAGCCGTTCCGCCTGCAGGAGGAGCCGGAGGTTCCAGCTTTATCCGTTCAATCGGTAAAACAGGATGAGGCAGTCCTGGAGTGGACCTTGCCGAATGGATCTGCTTATACGGACGGCTATCAATACACCCTATACAATCGGTCCACTGGGCAGTATTTCACAGCTGATTATCCGGAAAACGTGCTTACCGTTACGGGTCTGCAGCCGGGTACGCGATATCCGTTTGAGCTGGAAGTGAGCAATCATGTTGGAAAAGCAACCAGCAGCACAGAAGAGGTTCTGACCCTGCCTGCAGCTCCGCAGCATATGGTTGTATCACCAGTCGAAAATGACTTCAGCCAGGTGTTGGTCAGCGCGGACCCTGTGCAGTCGGCAACTGCCTACCGCTTGAGAGCAGTTCAAGCTGATACGATGCAGGAAATGTTCAATGAGACGGTTACGACCAGCGTGTATGCGCCGGTGCTGAACCTGCAGCCGGCTACGTTCTATGACATTTCCATATCCGCAATCAATGAGAGCGGGGAAGGCCCGGCTACGCACCAGTCCGTCATGTCGCTCCCGGCGTCTCCAGGATTCACATATGTTCAGGTCGGAGAACGTGACATCGATCTGCAGTGGGATAGCGTAACGAGCGCTACCTATTATGAACTGGAACGGGATGGAACAACGGTGTACGACGATGTGTATAACGCTTTCCATGATATCGGATTGAATTCCGGAACCGAGTACAGCTACCGCTTAACCGCAACGAACGAGTCCGGTAGCGGGGATGAAGCAAGGCTTGATCTCATTACTCTCCCGGCCAAAGCCGAAAACTTCAGCAGTCTGGACGCTGGCGAGGATTGGATCCGGCTCGGTTGGAAGCCAGTACGAGGGGCAGCGGGGTACTGGTTCTCCGTTGACGGTGGTTCGCCAATGCAACTGGAATCTGGTCAAAACGAGATTACGATCCGGGATCTCTCAGCCGGTCAATCGGCTCAATTTACAATTAAACCGTATAACCGCAGCGGTTTAGGGGTAACAGAAGCAACTTATGCACTGACGCTCCCGCTGCAGGTGAACGAACTCCGATTCACTGAAATTGGCGAGAAGAGTGTCAAAGTGAACTGGAATGCTGTGCCTGGCGCGACCAAGTATCAGGTAAGCATGAATGGAGAGACAATGACCGTTTCCGATACGTTTGCTGTTTTCAATGGGCTTGAAGGTGGGACGGCCTACGAAGCAAGCATAGCCAGCGGAAATTCCTCCGGGTTTGGGAAAGAAGTGGACGCAAGCGTACTCACGCTTCCGGCAGCTCCGCAGGGATTGAAAAGCGTGAACGCTAAGGATAAGTCATTTACCTTAGCATGGACGCCCTCGAAGAGCGCGACATCATACCGGATAGAACAGGAAGGATTTAGGAATCTTGGAACTGTGACCGGGCCTGCTATTAACGTGGGTGATCTTCTTCCTGGGGTTATTTATCACTTCCGCGTTTTTGCAATCAATGAAAACGGTGAGGGGAACAACAGCCGGTTCACATGGCGGACATTGCCAAGCAGTATGCAAGAAGACTCCCTTCAGGTTTCCGAAATTACATCTTCCTCCGCCCAGGCTACTTGGAAGGAGGTCACGGGAGCCGACTTTTACCGGGTTTATCTGGATGGACAAATCATTGAGGAGACTACAGGCTCCATATATGATTTCATCTCCTTAAACAGCTCTCAGGCATATACGGTTTCGGTGGAGCCCGTCAACACCAGTGGAAGCGGAGGAATGATTTCAGCAGCCTTTGAGACCAAACCATCGGGTGATTTCACGTTAAGCAGTGAGCATACTACCGAATCAGTTACACTTTATTTCGATGACGTTCAACCGAATGATACTGTGGTCGTTTCCTTGGCTGGAAAAGAGGTATATCGTGGTAAGGCCCAATCTTTTATCAAAGGAGAACTGACTGCTGGAACCAACTATACTTTCATCGTTTGGACGGAGAATGCCAGGGGGATGAAATCTGCATCGAAAGAACTCACCGTGCAGACTGACGCGAGAGTAACTGGCGGGTCCGGTGGGGGTGGTGGAGGCGGCGGCCAAACCACGGTTATTGAGGAACCAGGTTTCACGATTCAAATACCAGCGGAGCCACAAACTCCTGTTGCTGAGATTGACAACGCCACAGGAGCATCCAAAGATATAATATTCAAAGATATTGATAGAACCTTTAGCCGGGAGAAAATCACCTTTTTAGCTAAGAATGGCGTAATTGAAGGTACTGCAGAAACGACATTTGAGCCTAACCGGGCAGTTACACGCGCTGAGTTTACTGCCATGATGGTTCGGGCACTGGAGCTTCCGGAAGCATCCGAAACGGCACTGTCTTTTAAAGACATCGACTCAGAAGCATGGTACATTCCTGGGCTGCAGACGGCAATTGCTCATATCGTTGCCCGAGGTTTCAGTGAGGATATATTTGCTCCTGTTGCTGTGATTAACCGGGAACAGGCCAGTAAAATGATCGGAAACGCTTTGCGGAATTTACCGCAGGAAGCAATCAGCAATGTGTACAAGGATGAAAGTGGCATTTCTTCATGGGCAAAGGGGGAAGTACTGGGGCTGACCCAGGAATCACTGGTTCAGGGGTACCCTGACGGGACTTTCCGTCCGAAAAACAATGTCACTCGCGCTGAAGCAGCTGAAATGATCTATAATATGCTGCAAAAGCATTGAAGAGGCATGAATATCTTCTTTGCATATCCATTGCCGACATAGTTGGTCTATAGAGTATATTGAATGTAACTGAATGTACAAAAGAAGCCCTCCTTTAAAAGGTTGCTTGTCACTTCCATTTTAATAAGGAGTGGCTTCTTTTTGTTACAATAGCGTAAGCCGCCTCACAACTCTACTGCTTTTGTCTTCTCAGTCCAACACTTTATTTCCCAGTCAAATTCCTTATTCTCACAATGGATCTCTGTTGGGCGGATTTCGCGTTGCTTGCTTATGTGGGTTTCTTTTGGTATTATAACTGACGAACGTTCGTCAGTGTAGGGGGTGTCGGTTTGAAGAGCAGTGAAATCAAGGATGCGGCATTAAAATTTTTTACGATTCACGGTTATGAAGGGGCTTCTCTCGCTCAAATCGCGGATGCAGTCGGCATGAAGAAACAGTCCATCTACGCTCATTTCAAGAGCAAGGATGATCTGTTTTTGCATGTTCTGCGTGATGCGAAGGAAGCGGAACTGTCATCCAAGCTGGAGTATTTTGGCACGATCGCTTCGCCGGACCCTGAGCGGGACTTGTACGGTTTTTTGCGGCTGATCATTGATTTGTTCCAGAGAAACGAGCTGTTGAAATTTTGGCTGCGCATGTCGTTCTTTCCACCGGCACATTTGGCTCAAGCTATTGAGAAGGAAGTTATTGATCTGGAGACGCAAGTGCAGAGGGTACTGGAGCGCAAATTTCAGGAATGGCTTGATGCCGGAGTCATCGTTGGAGACACTGCGCAAATACCGACATTGGCTTTCCTGGGCGTAGTGGACTCCATTATATTGGAGCTCGTATATGGCAATGATGAGAAGCGACTGCAAGATAAGCTGGAAGCGTCCTGGGCTGTTTTTTGGCGGGGCGTTTCGCGTTCATGATAGAATGCGTCAAGTTTAGAAATGAACCAGAAAGCGCAGAAAGAGGTAACGATGATGCAGAAACCGATTAAAGAGCAAAAAGCGGTATTACTCATACTGCTGAGCAATATATTTATTGTTTTTCTGGGGATTGGTCTGGTTATTCCCGTTATGCCGTCTTTTATGAATATTATGCATTTGTCGGGCAAAACGATGGGTTATCTGGTAGCTGCATTTGCGGTTGCCCAGTTGCTGGTGTCACCGATTGCCGGCCGATGGGTTGATCGTTATGGCAGGAAAAAGATCATCCTGCTCGGCCTGCTGCTGTTTAGCATTTCGGAATTGATTTTTGGTGCAGGTACGAATGTGTGGGTGTTGTATCTCGCCCGGGTACTGGGTGGGATCAGCGCCGCATTCATTATGCCGGGCGTCACCGCTTATGTGGCTGACATTACTTCGGTAGAGGAACGTCCCAAGGCGATGGGTTATGTTTCGGCTGCGATCAGCACCGGTTTTATTATCGGTCCTGGCATTGGCGGCTTCATTGCCGAGTACGGCGTGCGATTGCCTTTCTACTTTGCGGCCGGAGTTGCTTTTGTGGCATGTCTTTGCTCTGTGTTCATGTTAAAGGAGCAGTTGACGAAAGAACAGCTCGCCGAAATTTCTGAATATACCCAGCAATCCAGTTTCGCAGGCGATTTACGGAAATCGCTGCGTCCAATCTATTTTGTCGCTTTTGTGATCGTATTTGTGCTCGCATTCGGACTCTCGGCGTACGAGACGGTGTTCAGCCTGTTTTCCGATCACAAGTTTGGCTTCACCCCGCAGGATATTGCCGTCATCATCACCGCCAGCTCCATTTTCGGTGTGGTCGTACAAATTTTCCTGTTTGGCAAAATGGTTGATATGCTGGGAGAAAAGAAGCTGATCCAGATCTGTTTGATCGCCGGAGTCATTCTGGCTGTCATTTCAACTTTGGTTTCCAGCTTCTGGGTCGTTTTGGCGGTAACCTGTTTTATTTTTCTGGCATTTGACTTGCTACGCCCGGCACTTACGACATTTTTGTCCAAATCCGCCGATAAAGAACAGGGTTTCGTCGCCGGCATGAATTCCACGTACACCAGTTTGGGGAACATTGCCGGACCAGCCCTTGGCGGAATTTTGTTTGATGTCAATATCAACTACCCTTACCTGTTTGCGGCCGTTATTATGGGGATCGGGCTCATTGTGACTTTCATGTGGAAGACAAAGCCAGTAACGGAAGAGAGCGGTTGAACGTAGTAATGTTCGCTTCTGCTTGGAGTATGGCCGATCAACCTTTCGCTCCATAGCTCCAAACAGGCTCGATAATCCCCAATAAGGCGCAACTCTTAGAGGTTTAATAAAAAACGGTAAGCCCACCCCCGGCATGACAGTCGTGTCTGGAAGGTGGGCGTCTGCGTTTGAATAAAATGATGTACGAACATCATTTTATAGAAATTAACGTCACAAAGACGTTGACAGCTTTTACCGCAAGGATTATGATGAATTTGAAATAAACAAAATAGCTTTCAGCACATAATGAGAGCGCATACAATCCGAGGTTGGATACTATGAACGATAGCAGAAGATTGACGCTCAAGGAAATTTCACAGATGATCGGAATCTCTGTGGCGACGGTGGATCGGGTGCTGAACAATAGGGGCAACGTCAAGCCTGCGACGTACCGCAAAGTGATGGACAAATTGCAGGAGTTGAATTATACCCCGAACAAGTCGGCCAGTTTTTTATCGCGGAAAAAGGAACTGTCGCTGGCGATTGTTTTCCCGGAGCTGCCGGACTATTTCTGGGACCAAATTGAGAGTGGGGTTCGGACGGCCTATGAGGAGCTGAGAGATTATGGGCTTCATATCGAGCTGTTCAAATCCGAAAAATATGATCTGGAGAAGCAGAAGCAGGTCGTTCTGGACCTGATTGAGTCCAAGGCGTTTGATGCGATAGCGATTTCGCCCAATGATTCCGAGGAAATGACGGATATTATCGACAAAGGGATCGACAGCGGTATCCCCATTTGCACCTTCAATAATGACTCTCCGCTCAGCAAACGGCTGTTTTATGTAGGCTGTGATTATCGCATTGCGGGCAGGTTGGCCGCAGACCTGCTGTGCAAATTCTCGGAAAGCCATGGCAGAGTAGGCCTCATTACTTCGGATGCCTCATCGGTACCGTCGGCCACGACGTTTCAGATGCAGCAGAAGATTATGGGTTTCAGGGAAGTCATCGCTGAATACGGTAATGTGGAAATGACGCAGATGCTGAAGCTTAAGCAGGAAGAGTATGAGGACCCGGATACCTTTGCAGATTTATTCAGTCAGGTCGATTCTGTTTATGTAACAAGCGCCAAGCTGCAGGTAGTGGCTGCTCATTTGGAGAAGGCGGGATTGGCAGGCAAAGTGGCGTTGGTCGGGCATGACATCACAACGGAAATTTATGAGTTCCTGCGCAGAAATGTCGTGACAGCAACAATTTGCCAGGATCCTGTGAACCAGGGCTATCTCACCGTAAAGACTTTGTTTGCCCATTTGGCTTATGGGGAGAAGATCAATATGCGGGAGAATATCACGAAGCTGGAGCTTGTAACGAAGGAAAATGCCCGCTATTACATTTAAAAAAAAGCATTGTCACCCTTATTCTGAAGCTTGCAGGAGTAAGGATGCATGCTTTACACAATAAAATGATGTACGTAAATCAATAATTTGCATTTAAACATCATTATTTCGGTTTTTTCGTTCATCGATACGTTTTTCTTACATCTTTTCTTTTATCATGCGGTTTTTCTTCCATCGTACAATGAAATTTTCCTTCATCATTAATCGCAATGCCGGTTTTACGCAGGATTTTATATCCGACTTTAAAAAAATGACTTCAAAAATTCCGCCACAGTTAAGTGGGCCCAATGCCCGCCGGCGTTAAGCATATATCCATCATGGCAACAGGAGTAAAAGCATAAAGGGGGACTTAGTGTGATCGGCAATATGAAGGCGCTAACAATTGTTGCGTGCCTGATCCTTCTTTTGACGGCTTGCACCCCGGGCCAGAATTCAGGGGAATCGGGAGATAAAGTGAAAATCACCTGGTGGGACACGATGACCAGTGACGCCAGTGTTGCAGCCATCAACAAAATCATTTCCGAATATGAGGAGACACATCCCAACATCACGATAGAACGGACCTATGTGTCTTACTCGGATATCAAGACCAAACTTCTGCTTGGGTCCATCGGCAACCAGGGGCCAGATATCGTCTGGATCGATAGTGCGGACCACCAAACGTTTGCGGCTGCCGGTGTGCTTGCGGACCTTACAAAAGAGATAGAAAAGTGGGGACAGGCCAAGCATTACATTGAGGGACCTTGGTCATCCACGGTTTACAATGGCCGGAATTATGGTGTGCCGGTCGGAAGTAACAATCTTGCTCTGTATTACAATACGGATCTTTTCAAAACAGCAGGATTACAGCCTCCTACTAATTGGGATGAGCTGCAGGCTGCGGCCAAAAAGCTGACCGATAAAGATGTGTTTGGCTTTGCTGTAAGCGCCGTCAAAACGGAAGAGGGAACGTTCCAGTTCCTGCCGTTCGTGCTGCAGGCCGGTTCGGACATTCCGGATTTTGATTCACCGGGAACTTTGAAAGCGCTAACCATGTTGACAGACATGGTGAATGAAGGACTGATGTCCAAAGACGTAATCACGCAAAAGCAATCGGATACTGCAACCCAGTTTGCCGCTGGTAAGGTAGCCATGATGGTGA
The DNA here is from genome assembly GCF_042138635.1 of Paenibacillus medicaginis. Classification (NCBI taxonomy): domain Bacteria; kingdom Bacillati; phylum Bacillota; class Bacilli; order Caryophanales; family Paenibacillaceae; genus Paenibacillus; species Paenibacillus medicaginis. Next base: position 114,048 of record NZ_JBHIRY010000018.1, read on the forward strand.
ACGGGACATGGCAGATTCCCTTTCTGCAGAAGAGCGCAAAAGTAAACTGGGATGTTGTTAAACTCCCATCGGATGTGCAATCCGCGACTGTGCTTGGCGGGGAAAACTGGGCTATCTCAGAGGCTTCCAAGCACAAGGATATCGCCTTTGATGTGATTCAATTTGCCAACGAACCGGAGCGGCTGAAAGAGCTGCTCAAGACGAACGGCCGGCTGCCGAGCCGCAGCGATTTGCTTCAGGATTCCTTCTGGCAGGAAGACCGGCAAATGAAGGTGTTTGCCGACAGTATGCAGGTGGCCAAAGCGAGAGCGTACGGTCCGAACTATGCCAGCATTTCGGAGGCGATCCAAACCATGCTTCAGGAAGCGCTGACAGGAGCCAAAACACCGGAAGCGGCCGTCAAGTCGGCCGGTGCAATTATTGCCTCGCTGCTTCAGGAACAACAAGAAGAATAGAAAGGGGGGATTCGGGATGGCGCACTCTGCAATGACTCCGGCAAAACGCTCCTCCAGATCGTTTTCATCATGGAACAATTATCTGTTCGTTCTGCCAATCGTGCTGTTCATGCTTGTGTTTGTCCTGTTCCCAATCGTTTATAACATTACGCTAAGCCTGCAGGATGTGAATGTATATAACTTCAAGAAGAAGCATCATTTTGTCGGCTTCGAGAATTATGTAAGCACGTTCAAAGATCCCGTGTTCTATACGGCTTTTCGCAACTCCATCGTGTTTACGGTGTTCAGCCTTGTTTTTCAGTTCGGAATAGGATTTGCTTTGGCCCTGTTCTTTAACCGCAGGTTTCCGGGACGAAATCTGATGCGCTCATTGATGCTGCTTGCCTGGATGCTGCCGATGGTCATTACGGCCTCCGTATTTCAGTGGATGTTGAACGGAGATTACGGGGTTGTCAACTTCATTTTGCAAAGCCTGGGCATCATTGATCAGCCGTACAGTTGGCTAAGTAACCAATCAACTTCGCTGCTGTCCACCATCATTGCGAACATTTGGGTAGGCATTCCGTTCAACATGATTATTTTGTTAACCGGTTTGCAGGGAATGCCTGAGCAGCTGTATGAAGCCGCCAAGCTGGACGGTGCAGGCAAATTGAAGCAGTTTCGTCATATTACACTGCCGCTGATGCGACCGACCATCCTCATTCTCATCATGTTGGGCATCATCAATACGTTCAAAGTATTTGACATCATTTTTATCATGACCGCCGGTGGTCCGGTGAATTCATCGAACGTATTGCCGATCTACTCGTACCAGATGTCCTTCACCAAATTTGAGTTCAGCCAGGGGGCGTCGGTATCGATGATTATGTTTGTCATCCTGATTCTGATTGCAATGGTGTACCTGCGTATGACGAGCAAGGAGGAGGCGCATTAGGATGGAGCAAGGTCGTAAAAACATTTTCCTGACTGTCATTGCCGTCATCATTACCGTTTTATTTCTGTTTCCTGTGTACTGGATGGTCAAAACGTCACTGACTCCGATCACGGACCTGTTCCAGACACCTCCGCAGTTTGGTTTGATGAATTCAACGTTTACCGCTTATGTTGATAACTTCATCAATAACCAGGATATGCTCCATTACATCGGCAACAGCTTTATCGTGGCTATCGGTACGATGGTGATGTCCCTATTGTTTGCTGTACCGGGAGCGTATGCGCTCGCCAGGCTTGATATCCGGGGCAAATCCATTCTACTGATTTTGCTGCTTGCTATTCAAATGCTGCCTGGAATCACGATGGCGATGCCCTTGTTCATCATGTTTTCCAAGCTCCACCTTGTGGACAGCTATCTGGGCCTGATTCTGGCGGATATGATTCATGCGTTGCCCTTCGCCGTGCTGATATTGAGGCCATCTTTTCTGGCGCTTCCCAAAGGGCTTGAAGAGGCCGCAGCTATCGACGGTTGCAACAAATTTACAGCGTTTACAAGAATCATTTTGCCGCTTGTCGTGCCTGGCATGATGACGGTTGCCGTGTTCTGCTTCCTGTTCGGGTGGGGGGATTTCATTTTCGCCTTGACCCTGACGACCGAAAACAGCGTACGCCCGTTGACCCTCGGCCTGTACCGCTTTATTGGCCAGTACGGCACGGAATGGAACAATTTGATGGCGGTGGCGACGATTGCTGCCATGCCGATCATTATCATTTTCGTCGCCCTGCAGCGCTATGTTGTGGGCGGAATTGTAGCAGGCTCCATGAAAGACTAATTATTCATAAAGACAGGAGAGAACCATACGATGAAATTTACCGACGGCTACTGGCATGTAAGATCCGGACTGAATGTACTGCACCCTGTGGAAATCCGCGATATTCAAACGGACGCGGAATCTGTGACCGTGTTTGCATCCACCAAAAAAATAGAGCATAAAGGAAATACACTCAACACCACGCTGCTCACGGTGCGCTACAGTTCTCCAATGAAGAATGTGATTGCTGTGGAATATATCCACAATGAACTGGACGAGGTCCTGCCCAAGTTCGAAATCCATCAGGAAGAGAATCTTGAAATTGCCGTAAAAAAAGAGAACGGGCGAGTCAGCCTCACCAGCGGTGACCTAAGCGTAAACATTGATCCACAGGACGGATGGAAGGTGGATTATGAATATGATGGCCGCCGACTGACCGGCTCCGGGTATAAAGGTCCGGCCTATATCAAGTCTGCTCCTGATGCCACGGCATATATGCGCGAACAGCTCGATTTAGGTATCGGCGAATACATTTATGGCTTGGGAGAGCGGTTTACTCCATTTGTGAAAAACGGTCAGGTTGTTGATATGTGGAATGAAGACGGAGGAACCTGCAGCGAGCAGGCGTACAAAAATGTTCCATTCTATATCTCGAATTACGGTTACGGCGTGTTTGTTGATCATCCGGAGCGGGTGTCCTATGAGGTAGCCTCCGAAAATGTATCCAAGGTGCAATTCAGCGTTCCTGGCGAAAGCCTGAAATATTACATTATTGGCGGCAGCTCCATGAAGGAGGTGCTTGAAAATTATACGGCTCTCACAGGCAAGCCGGCGCTTCCGCCCGCATGGTCATTCGGCTTATGGCTGACGACATCGTTCACGACGAACTATGATGAGGCGACGGTCAACAGTTTTGTCGATGGGATGCTGAAAAGGGATATTCCGCTGCATGTATTTCATTTTGATTGCTTCTGGATGAAGGAATTCCAATGGTGTGATTTTAAATGGGACGAAGACGTTTTCCCTGACCCACAGGCAATGCTGGACCGTCTGAAGAGTAAAGGGCTCCATATCTGTGTCTGGATCAATCCTTACATTGGACAAAAATCTTACTTGTTCAAGGAGGGCAAAGCGAACGGTTATCTGGTTAAAAATGCGGACGGCAGCGTGTGGCAATGGGACCGCTGGCAATCCGGCATGGGGCTTGTGGATTTCACCAATCCGGCTGCGGTGCGCTGGTTTAAAGACAAGCTGATTGAACTGGTGGATATGGGAGTGGACAGCTTCAAAACGGATTTCGGCGAACGCATTCCGACGGATGTGGTGTATTTTGACGGCTCCGATCCGGTGAAAATGCATAATTACTATACTTATTTGTACAATAAAACCGTGTTCGAGGCGCTTGAAGAAAGCCGTGGCAAAAATGAAGCGATGCTGTTCGCCCGTTCGGCTACGGCAGGCAGCCAGCAGTTTCCGGTGCATTGGGGTGGCGACTGTTCGGCGACCTATGCATCCATGGCGGAGACGCTGCGCGGCGGACTTTCGCTCGGATTGAGCGGGTTTACCTTCTGGAGCCATGATATCAGCGGTTTTGAACAGACGGCGACACCGGACTTGTACAAACGCTGGACTGCATTCGGGCTGCTCTCTTCCCACAGCCGCCTGCACGGCAATCAGTCATACCGTGTGCCTTGGCTTTTTGATGAAGAGTCCGTGGATGTGCTGCGCTATTTTACCAAGCTGAAAAGCAAGCTCATGCCTTATCTGTACTCCCAATCAGTTGAAGCTTCGCGCAGGGGCCTTCCGCTGATGCGTGCCATGGTGCTTGAGTTTATGAAGGATGCAAACTGCGCGCCGCTTGATCTGCAGTATATGCTTGGCGACTCTTTGCTCGTTGCTCCAATCTTTAATGATCGCGGGGAAGGCCGCTGTTACTTGCCAGAGGGAAGGTGGACGCATTTCCTGACAGGAGAGGTAGTGCAAGGAGGAAAATGGTACAGTGAGCAGTATGATTATTTCAGCCTGCCGCTGTTCGTTCGTGAAAACAGTATCGTTGCTGTAGGGCAGAATGACCAGCGTCCGGATTATGATTATGCCGATGGGGTTGAACTGCACCTGTTTGAGCTTCAGGATCAGGGTAAAGCAGTGGTGACTGTGCACAGTACAGCGGCAGAAGTGGAATTGCGCGTCAGCGTGCAAAGGGAAGATGGCAGCATTTTCATTCAGGCTGAAGGCACGGGCAAGCCTTGGAAAATGGTTTTGCGCTGCATCAGGGAAGTAGAGTCCGTGGACGGAGGCGGCTGGGAAACAACGGATGAGGGAGTTTGCATTATTCCGGATACAGTGTTGGGTCAATATCGGGTTACTTTGTAAAATTGGGCCTTCTCATAAGATTTAATGTGCTAAAAAGTGAAAACCGTCAGGGAGCAATCTCCCGACGGTTTTCTGGTGTATGGGGTTTTCTAATATTTAGTTTTTTCTTTGTATTTATCAGGTAAACCAACGGTTTTGATGGAATCCAATTCTCTGCTTCTTTCACTGCATCGCTTCCGAGTGATCGTTACTTTGTTCTTGAATACATAATTGTCTTCAAAATTCAGACGCAGCGTGCTATCATATGCTGCTGTGTCTTTAATTTCGAGCACATCGCTTTTCTAGCAAAGTGAAGCTTCAGTGTGCCTCGGCCGATAAAAAGGCACGAGGATAATTAAGGAGAAAAACTTGTTAGAAACGCTGGTTAGCAAGATGAAAAAATAATGCTTGCAAACATGAATGATTACATGTTATATTCTTATTCCGGCCGCTTGATACAAAATGTGGTTGCGAGAATGATAGTTTGATCTTTGAAAACTGAACAACGAGTGAGTAGGTTTTACATTGTAAAACCGATCCGCGAAGCCATTTGGTTCGAGTCTAGGACAGAATAAATGGCGGAGCGAAAAATGAGATATTAAATCTCGTCAGATTCAAATGAGCTTAATCGCTTTTGCAATAGACTGCATCCCATTCATCCGCTCTTTGCGAGATGGACCGAATGGTATGTAGGGGCGATCATCCTGTGGATGATCTTTATTGGAGAGTTTGATCCTGGCTCAGGACGAACGCTGGCGGCGTGCCTAATACATGCAAGTCGAGCGGAGTTAATGGAAAGCTTGCTTTCCTGAGACTTAGCGGCGGACGGGTGAGTAACACGTAGGCAACCTGCCCTCGAGACTGGGATAACTACCGGAAACGGTAGCTAATACCGGATAATTCGTTTTCCTGCATGGGAGAGCGATGAAAGACGGAGCAATCTGTCACTTGAGGATGGGCCTGCGGCGCATTAGCTGGTTGGTGGGGTAATGGCCTACCAAGGCGACGATGCGTA